>QHYM01000102.1 GCA_003223295.1 Acidobacteriota bacterium
CGGAGGATCCTGCCGATAGAAGTCCGCTGGAGCACTTCTTGCACTTAGGATCGAAGTCGTCCCTTTCTTTAGAGGAATGTTCTTTATTGGAATGGGGCCGGAGAAGATTCCTGCAGCCGGGTAGCTCGGCTTGGCCACGGTCGGTGCCGTGACCGGTGGTTGGCTTGGTGCATTGTCTTTGAAAGTAGACGTTTCGGCAGGCGCCGGCTTGATCGTTTCGGCATGCGCGCGGTAACTCCAGAACTTGACCACAAACAGGGTGACTGCGGCAGAAAGGAATATGCCAAGAAGAACTCCGCAAAGAAGCTGCCGCTTCTTCGCGGAGAGATACCGTTGCAGGGGAACCAGTTCCACCAATGACTCGATTCCCTTGAAAGAAACCGACTGAAACTTCGAATCTCCAGGTTCAGCAGCCTTGGCAGGCGCGATGTCCATGGAAAACATAGACCGGTACGGACGGCTTTTCGGCGGCTCGATTCCCAGCGCCGGTGGCAGGGTAACCTTCGAGTTCTCCGCAGTCCTTCCTTCGAACGAAAAAATCGGCCGGTAGGCGCGAGCCTTCGACACGAACCTTGCCACGCGGTCCGGCTCACCGGCCTTCGCCGGACTCGTCCTTATTTGGACTGGCTCCTTCGTTCGAATTGGCACGGGCCCGCCCGCCGCTACAAGCTGCGGGACAAACTCTTCGACTTGTTGTTCCGGAATCTCGTCTTCCAAAACAACCTCAATCTCCTCCGGTTCCGGAACCTCTTCCGTGCGTAGCCGCGACATCCATTTCCGGATTTGCTCACGGCTCGCTTGAGAAAGCTGCGTAAACCTCAAGCCCCCGACCGTCCTCGAGAGGTCCGTCCACGCTACTTCGCCCATCGCTTCGATTCGGTCCTTGAGGTTGAAGGAAAACCAGAAATAAACCGGCAGGTTTCGAGGAACGGGTGTGACGGAGCTGAAACTCAGTCCGCCCTCGGAGATATTCAGGACTTTCCCAACTTCATCTCGCTCAATCTGGATAAAGGCGAGATCGTCCGGCACTTTCCGTAAAAAACGGCGGTGATTTTGATCCATAGGTTTCGAGGAATCCTTCAAATTTTTTCGGAGCTGTCCTTAAGGCTGGGCGAAGTTAAAGAAGTTCCGAAACTAGCGGGGCCTGGGCGGGAGAGAGAGGCTCAGCTAGCAGCCCCGTATTGTCACCCTTGATTAGACATTCCGCAATCGAAAAGGGTTTGACGGGGAGTAAGAAGATTCCTACATTTCATGACACTTTTTGTTACCAAAGGTCAGTGAAGTCTCGCTCTGACTTTCTCCTTTTTTTCGTACCCGCACCGGTTGTCCTGTTCTCTTCTTCTTTTTTGTTTCTGTCCGCAACTAAATCCTGTTTTCCGGGTTCATGTTCTGGAAACTTGAGAATGTCTGCTGGTCGTTTGTTATCCTGGGGCCCTCCTAGCCCATCCCAGCCGCGACACTCCCGGGGTGGAGAATTTATGGACGCCGAGAAACTTCGTTTTGCTCGCGAGAAAATTACTCGTGTCTTTCGCTATCTCGAAGCGCTGAACCAGCACCGGAATCCGCCCAAGCGCCAGATTCGAGAGCAGCCCTGGCATCTCTGGCTGCACGACTTGCCCAACCATCCTGCCATCCGCCAGAGCGCCGCCAAGTCCAGTGCAAGCTCGTCCAAAACGAAAAGCTCCGACGCACCGAACGAAGCCGCTCCCGCAAACGCAACTTTTTCATTGAGGGTCCAGCGCCCGCAGTTGACCCGTCCTCCAGAGCCTCCCAATGAGATTGCCTCCTGGCTCGAACCCGGCTGGGATGATCCCTTCAATCTGGTTTCTGTTGTCGAGTCCC
Source organism: Acidobacteriota bacterium (assembly GCA_003223295.1). GTDB lineage: Bacteria > Acidobacteriota > Terriglobia > Acidiferrales > UBA7541 > Acidiferrum. The sequence goes on from QHYM01000102.1 coordinate 1,843, forward strand.
GAGAGGAGCCACAGGGCAACGGTGCAATCTTAACAATACAGTTCGCCGGCGACGCGGCGCGCCCGGCCGCGCATCGCCATTGGGCGACGCTACGTGATGACTGGGCCCGCACCGAAAAGCCCGCGCGCCAAGCCATGCGCATCTTCGAAACTTTTTATTCTCTTTACGGCCGCATCGATCGGGAGGCCGAGCGCGTTGAACTCGTCCTCGGAGACGGTATCCTGAGTTGGCAACGCGCTGAGGGCGGCATCTTTCATCCGATTGTCTTGCAGCGCCTCCAACTTCAGTTTGACGCCTCGGTCCCCGAATTCACGCTTTCCGAAGCCGAGTATCCCGTCGAACTGTATTCTGCGCTCTTCCAATCCATGGCCGATGTGGATGGCCGCGCCATCGGCCGTTGCCGCGAAGAGCTGGAACAGGGCGGCTTTCATCCTTTATTTAATGGCACAACCTCCAATTTTCTAAGGCGCATGGTCGTGCAGCTTTCTCCCCGCGGCGAATTCATCGAAGAATCCGCACCACATGGCGAACACCCTGATCCCCGCATCGGTCGCGACCCGGTCATCTTCCTGCGCGCCCGCACTTTGGGCTTTGCTGCCGCCATTGAAGGCATCCTTGCCGACGTTCGAACGCGCGAGGATCTGCCGTGGTCGCTCCTTAATATTGTTGGCGAAGAGTCCCCCATTCCAGAGGCCGACCCACCCGAGTCTGAATCCGCCGAAAACGGTGTGTCACAAAACGGCGTTGAAGTCTTGCTTAGTAAGCCCGCCAACCCCGAACAGATTCGCATCGCCCGCCAGCTCGAAGAGCACGGAGGTGTCCTCGTTCAAGGTCCTCCCGGCACGGGCAAGACCCACACCATCGGAAACCTGATTGGCCACTTGCTGGCGCAAGGAAAAAGCGTTTTGGTCACCAGCCACACGACCAAAGCGTTGCGCATGGTTCGCCATCACATTGTCCCCGAGCTTCGCCCGCTGTGCGTCAGCGTCCTCGAAAGCGACTTGGACAGCCGCAAACAATTGGAAAGCGCCGTCGGCTCTATCGCGGAACGGCTCTCCCGCGCCGACGCGCGTGCTTTGGAGCTGGAAGCGAAAAAGTTCGAAGCCCAGCGCCACGATCTGATGAAAAAACTCGAAGAGCTGCGCAATCAGCTCTCCGAAGCCCGCGCCGATGAATATCGCGATATTTCTCTTGCCGGGAAACATTGGTCTCCCGCCGACGCCGCGCGCAAAGTCGCTCAGGAAAAGGAATTTTACGGCTGGGTTCCCGGGCCTGTTGCGGCGGTCGCTCCCTTGCCGCTTTCCTCCGCGGAACTCACCGACCTCTATCGCACCAATGTTTCCTTGTCTCCGGAAGACGAAGCCGCGCTCTCCGGTCCTCTTCCGGAAATGCACGACCTTCCGCGGCCTGAAGATTTCGATTCTTCCGTCAGCGAACGCAACCGTCTTGGCATGGAAGACTTGGACTTTCGCTCCGATCTTTGGCAATCCGGCGCTCCGCAAGGCACCACGGAAGAGTTCGAAGCGCTCATCGCGAATTTGACGCAAGCCGTCGACCCGCTTTCCGGCAACGACAAATGGAAGCTCGCCGCCGTCTATGCCGGAAAATACGCCGGCGCGCATCGCCAGCCGTGGGAGCAGTTGGTCAGCCTCATCCGTAAGGTTCATCAGGAAGCCGCCAACGCGCAAGAAATGCTCGTGAAGTATGGTCCGCAGCTTCCCGATGCCACCGATATTGAAGACCACCTACGCATCGCCACGGAAATTCTTGGCCACATCGAGCAGGGCGGCAAACTTGGTTCGTTCGTTCTCCTTACGCACAAATCCTGGAGCCAGTTCGTTGACTCCGCAAAAGTGAGTCGCGCTCGCCCGCGCCTGCTCGAACATTTCCGCGCCTTGCACACACTGGCGCGCCTGGAAAATCACCGTCGCGAACTTTCCGCGCGTTGGGACCGCCAGATGGCCCCGCTCGGTGCCCCTCCATCCACGCAAATGGGCGAGGAAGTGGAAAAAACGCTCCTGCAATTCTGCGATTCCATCGAGGACTGCCTGAGCTGGCACGAATGCACCTGGCTCCCGCTCCAGCAGCAGCTTGCGGACCTCGGCTTTCGCTGGGAAAAGTTTCTTGCCGAGCAGCCCGCGGTCATCGGCCCCGAGGGTGAATTGCTCCGGTTGGGCAAAGCCGTATCAAACGCCCTCCTGCCTATTCTCAACGCACGCTACCAAAAATTGCGTCTGCTCCATCTCGAAGAGGAATTCCGCGACCTGAAAGCTCGCCACAAGATCGCCTCGCGCAATTCCAGAGCTTCCAAAGTTCTGGTCCATTTGCAGAAAGCCATCCACGAAGAGGATTGCGGCGCTTATCGTGAGGCCTACGATCTTCTTCTCGAACTGAAGAGCCGCCAGGCTGACCTCGATCTCCGCCGCGCGCTGCTCAGCAAATTGGAAAGCGCTGCCCCCGCCTGGGCTGCCGCCATTCGAAACCGCACCGGCGTCCACGGCCGCGGCGAGCCGCCTCGCGATCCTGCCGCCGCTTGGATTTGGCGCCAGCTCAACGACGAACTCGAGCGCCGCGCCGAGGCTTCACTCGAAGCTCTACAATCGAAAATCGAGAAACTCCGTGAGCACCTTCGCCGCGTAACTGTCGACCTCATCGACCGCCGCGCGTGGTCCTGGCAAGCTCGCCGAACTTCTCCCCGCCAGCGTCAAGCGCTCGTTGGCTGGCTCGACACCATCCGCAGGATCGGCAAGGGTCACGGTATTCGCGTTTCGCTCCTGCGCGCGGAAGCCGCCAGAAAAATGACCGAGTGCCGCAGCGCTGTTCCTGTTTGGGTTATGCCGCTGTCGCGTGTCGTCGAGAATTTCGATCCGCGTCTCACACGTTTCGATGTCGTCGTCATCGACGAGGCCAGTCAGAGCGACGTCATGGCGCTCGTAGCGCTCTACCTTGGCAAAACCGTTCTCGTCGTCGGCGACCACGAACAGGTCAGCCCCTCCGCCGTCGGCCAGGATCTTGGCATCATTCAAAACCTCATCTTCCAGTACCTACCGGGCATCCCGAACTCCGACCTCTACGACGGTCAAATCTCCATCTACGACCTCGCGCGGCAATCCTTCGGCGGCGCAACTTGTCTCGTCGAGCATTTCCGCTGCGTTCCGGAAATCATTCAGTTCAGCAACATGATTTCTTACGATTGGCGCATTAAGCCTCTGCGCGACGCCAGCCGCGTGCATCTGCTCCCCCACACGGTTGCTTATCGCGTTTCGGGATCCAGCCGCGACGGCAAGGTCAATCGCCAGGAAGCCTTGTCCACCGCCGCGCTCATTGCTTCCGCGATGGAGCAGCCCGAATACCAGCACAACGGCGCAGGTCAGCCGCTCAGCTTCGGCGTCGTTTCTCTTGTCGGCGACGAGCAGGCCCTCGAAATCGATAATCTGTTGCGCGCTCACATCTCGCCGGATCGCTACGAGTTTCATCGCCTGCTCTGCGGCAACGCCGCACAATTCCAGGGTGACGAACGCGACGTTATCTTTATTTCTCTCGTGGATACCGCGCAGCGCGGCCCGCTTTCCATGCGCGACCAGGAACTCTTCAAGCAACGCTTCAACGTCGCCGCCAGCCGCGCCCGCGATCAGATGTGGGTGGTTCATTCGCTCAGTCCCAACCACGACCTCAAGGCCGAGGACCTTCGCCGCCTGCTCATCGAGCACGCCCAGGATCCCAGCCGCCTGATGCGCGCCCTCGATGAAAAAGAAAAGCGCTCGCAGTCTTCGTTTGAACGCGAAGTGATGAAGTATCTGGAAGTCGCCGGCTTCAACGTAGCGCCACAATGGAAAGTGGGGTCCTTCCGCATCGATCTCGTAGTCGAAGGAAACGGCAAGCGTCTCGCCATCGAGTGCGACGGCGACCGCTATCATCCGCTCGAACGTCTTCATGAAGACATGGACCGCCAGTCCATTCTTGAGCGCATGGGCTGGATTTTCACGCGTGTCCGCAGCACCGAATTTTTCCGCAATCCCGATCGCACAATGAAGCCGGTCATCGAGAAACTTCAGTCGCTGGATATTTTCCCCGTCAACTTGAAACCTCGTCCAACCCGCAAGAGCACGCAGGCGGCCCCACCCCCTGCGCTAGCACAAGGCCCATCACAGGGCCCCTCACAAGGGTTAATCGATCGCGTCATCACGCGCGCCGAAGAGCTTTTAGCTTCCTGGTCTGGCCCACAGGAATCCACAGGCGTCCGCCGCCGCGAGTCGCGTCAAGCCGTACAGAAAGACTATGCAACAAATTGAACGTCCTTAATCGATGGACAAAAGTTCAATAACGCCTCTGATTTTCCACTTTGTTTTTCTCTGAGTGTAGGTTACATTCGGCACTGCCCGGGCCCGCCTCGAGGTGCCCATGAAACTTCTGCTCGGTGTTCCCGCGCTGGCGGTTGCTGTCTATGTGTTCGCCGCAACTCTTCCTGAAGCGCCCACTGGCTTTGATAACAAGACCAACGGCATGGTCGACGATGCCACCCACGCGGCTGATCAGGAGAGGTTCGACGAAGTGGAGGGCGTTACGGAGGGTTTGGGGCCTCTCTATAACGCTCAATCCTGCCGTGAGTGCCATCAAAACCCCACGTCGGGCGGTGCGAGCCAGATCTCCGAATTGCGCGTTGGCCATCGCGGTCCCGGCGGCAAATTTCAAAATCCGGAAATCTCCATTGCTCGCGGCACAGAGATCATCAAAGCCCGTTCTCTTGTAAATGACCGGGCCATTTGCCCCAATTCCGCTTTCCCCTCCGCGGAAATCCAGGAGCGCGTCCCCGATTCCGAGAAAATTCGCACGTTCCGCGTTTCCGTGAGCCTCTTGGGCGATGGATTTGTGGAAGCTGTACCCGACCAGACGTTTGTAGACCTCGCCAGGGAGCAATGCCAAAACAGCCATCACAAGATTTGCGGGCAGGTCCTTTATGTTCCCATCGTCGAGGCGCCGGGCCAGACCGGCGTCGGCCGCTTCGGCTGGAAGGATCAGCATGCCAGCCTGTTGTCATTTTCCGCAGATGCCTATCTCAACGAGATGGGAGTCACAAGCCGCCTCCAGCCGGATGAAGTTACCGCGCTGTGCAACACCGCCCCGGAACCTAACGACAAAACCGATGCCGACGGCCTTTCCGACGTCGACCGCTTCGCGCGCTTCATGCGGGCCACGGAAGCTCCTCCTCGCGATGCGCAGCTTGCCGTCACTCCCAAGGCCCGCCAGGGTGCCGAACTCTTCAACAAAGTGGGCTGCGATCAATGCCACGTCCAGACGCTGACCACGGCTCCGGCGGGCACACAAGTCAACGGGGGCACCGTCACCATTTCCGCTGCTTTGGCGGAAAAGCAGTTTCATCCCTACGGGGATTTTCTGCTGCACGACGTCGGTACGGGCGACGGTGTTGTTCAGTCCATGACCGAACATTACGGCAAGAGGATGTACCAGATTTCGTGGAAGAATCTCTCTATTCGCGATTATGAGAGCACGGCCAACAAGATGCGGACTGCCCCGCTGTGGGGCGTGCGTATGCGTTCACGACTGATGCACGACGGAGCCTCCGTCACGCTCCTCGAGGCCATTCTTCGTCATCGCGGCGAAGCCGCACGCGTCACAAGGAAGTTTGAAAGACTCAAATCCAGCGAAAAGGAAGCGCTCCTCGAATTCCTGCGATCCCTGTGAATTGCGCAATTTTAACGCTAACTGGCTTATTCCCCTGTGATTAGCCTCGCCCACCCAGGCTGACTTATCGCCCTCGGCAGCTTGCCCTTTGGGCCAGTATGATTGTTTGCGCAAGAGCCCTTGCGCAACTCCTTCTACCCGGTCTCTTCTTTGCTAGCCTATAGATACGAAACGACATATCTCGCACCGGGAAATACCAAAGGTTTTCCACAGCGCGGCATGTCGCCAACCTTATCGCGGCTCAGCCACCTGCTCGCAACAAAGGAGGCTCGCTGCCAAGGATTCGCCCAGTGGGCGAAAGGGGAGTACCGTGAAAATCGCACCAGCCATTCTCACCATTACTGGAATTCTTGGCGCGCTCGCCGCGCCCGCGCTCGGCCAGCCGCAATCGGCCTATCCGGCCGCCGGCCCCGCCAAAAGTGTTTCCCGGACCACCAAGGCTGTGAACTACCGCCGCACTGGCGGCGCTGGCAAGATCGATTTTCAGGGCACGGAGCTGATGTCCTCGGCTAACGGCGAAGCCAAAGTCCAGAACAAGGGGAACCGCGTCGAGATCGAAGCGAAATTCCTGGGCCTGGACGAAGCCACCAAATTCGGCCTCGAATATCTCACCTACGTTTTGTGGGCCGTTTCACCCGAAGGGCGGGCCGTGAACTTGGGCGAAGTCGTGCTCAAAAATGGCGCCGGCGAAGTCAAAGCTATCACCGACATGCAGACCTTCGGCATGATCGTCACGGCCGAGCCGTATTTTGCCGTCAACCAGCCCGGCAATACCGTGGTCCTCGAAAACATCATTAACACGACTATGAGCAAGGTCGAGAACATCAATGCCAACTACGAACTGGTTGGCCGCGGCAGCTACTCCTCTTCGAACACCAAGATCGAAAACGCTATCTTCGGCATTGACCGTAAGACGCCGCTCGCCCTTTTTGAAGCCCGCAATTCCGTGCGGATCGCTCGCAATGCTTTTGCCGATAGGTACGCTGCTGCCACATTCTCCAAAGCCGAGCAGCAGCTTCGCACCGCGGAAGAGGTTTATGGGCGGAAGAGCGACCGCAAAGCCGTCGAGGCTGCTGCCCGCGAGGTCGTCATCACCGCCGAAGAAGCCCGCGTCATGGCCGTGAAGCGAAAGACCGAAGAAGACGCTCAGGCTAGGATTGCTGCCGAAAAGAAAGCTGCTGAAGATCGCGAGGCCAAGGCTCGGGCCGATGCCGCTGCAGAAGGGCAGCGCCGCGTCGAAGCCGAACAGGCTCGCAAACAAGCCGAAGCCGCCCAAGCCGAAGCTGTGCGCATGAAGCAGGAAGCTGAGAAAGCCGCCGCCGAAGCCGCGCGTCAGAAACAAGAAGCGGACCAGGCTCGCGCTGCCGCGTTAGCCCAACAGCAGGCGGCCGAGGCCGAGGCGCAAAAAGCGGCTAGCGAAAGGGCTGCCGCGCAAGCCGCTGCCGAGCAAGCTGCTCGCGACCGAGCCGCTGCCCAGGCCGACGCGGAAAAAGCGCGCCAGGCCGCTGCGCAAGCCGAATCGGAAAAAGCCCAGCTTCGCGCCCAGCTTCTCTCGCAACTGAACTCTATTTTGCAGACGCGCGATTCCGCCCGCGGCCTCATCGTGAACATGTCCGATGTTCTCTTTGACACCGGCAGCTACACGCTAAAGCCCGGTGCCCGCGAAAAATTGGCAAAAATCTCCGGCATCGTTCTTGCCCATCCGGGCCTCGTGCTCCAGATCGAGGGTCACACCGACAGCGTCGGTGGCGATGACTTCAATCAACAGCTCTCCGAACGCCGCGCCGATTCCGTACGTGATTTTCTGGCGCAGCAGGGCGTGCCCGGTTCTTCCATCACCGCACGCGGCTTAGGCAAAACACAGCCGGTCGCTTCGAACGACACTGCTGAGGGCCGCCAGCGCAATCGCCGTGTGGAACTCGTGGTCAACGGCGACGCCATTGGCAACACCGCGACCGCATCCGCTTCCGCGGCTCCGGGTTCGCAACGATAATCCAAGCTCGTTCTCGACTTCTCGCCTGGAAGGGCACTCGCCACAGCAAGTGCCCTTTTTCTTTGGTGCGCCGAGCAGGGTCGCAAGACGCGTTCCCCGTGCTGAAAACAAAGCAGTTACAGACACGACTTTCATAAGGTTTCGCGGGCGCGCGGCAAGGCTAGAAGTCAATTGAATGGGGGAGAGTCCCATCGACAGAGCCATCCAGTGACTGTCGTAGTTATATCCAGCGCCGAGAAGGGTGACCGACTCGACGGAAGCCTGGAAGTAAAAGTCCCGATGGCGGGGAAGTTCCCGGTCAGATCCGCACAGGGGGCGAGCAACTTGACAGGCCGCAGCAGAAGCGAACCAGGAAGCCCCGTAAAACCTCACCTGCGGGAAGCGGATCGCAGGTTACTTGGGAGAGCCGAGCCTCTGTCCGCGTAGGCAAAGGCCATGTTGGGCCGCGAGACTGGAACACCGCGGACGGAACATTCTCTGAACACAGCTATGGGTTTCGGCCCAGACGATCGGCACATCAGGCGGTGGAGCAGAAATCCCGATCCTCCTGATCGGCTCCGATCTGGGCGGCAAGATTTTTTCTGAGTCCACAAAAACGGTACTGCTCAGCCTTCACGGCGCCGGCGTGATTTCCCGACACAAGCTATCTCCCGAACAAGAGCTCGTTCTTCGCTGGCCTGAACGCAATAAAGAAACGGAGATCCGCGTGGGCCAGGTCGGCGTGGACTCCGGCGGCTATACGGATGGTGTTGCGTTCTATGACCACGTTGAAAATTTCCGGGAAATGGAGTTTCCCCCACGGTCTTCAAGGGAACAGGAGTTTGGCGTTGTTGATCTCGTCTGTAGTGGCGCTGCTGGCACTTCTGGTTCGCTCGTCACTCAGCCAGGGATTTCCGCCGCGTCAGCTTATCTTTCGCTACGGCGTGCAATACCTCAACAGTGTGAAACCGCGCGGCGCCCTCTAGGCCGACAACTCAGACCAGGTCGTCGACGGTCGGTCGCGCGGCGCCTTTCCAGTTGGCGTCAAACTGTTTGCGCACAAAACCCGCGTCGTAGTTTCGATCCTGGGCCTTCAGCGCTTGCTCGAGTCCAAAGAGCGAGCGCGGGTTGCGCGGATTGCGCTCGAGGTCTGCGCGGAAAACTTCCTCGGCTCCCGCGTAATCGCCGATCTTCAACAGTACCGCGCCAAGCGATTCGCGCACGGGGTAAAACCAATCCTGCGGCTCGTCATATTTCAAACCATCCTGCACCGCGACGGCGGCACGAAGCTGATTCACCGTGGCGTCCATATCGTTTTTCGTCAACGAAATTTTCGCGCCCAGTACATTCTCCGCGATTTTCAGAATGTCCTTGGTCTTGTTGTTGATGGGCATCTGGAAAATCGCATCCGGCGAAGTGTTCTCTTGCGCATCGCCAACAATTTTATGTTCGGCTTCCGCTTCGTCCAGTTTTCCGGTGCCCGCCAGCGCCAATCCGCGCGCGAAGTGCCAGAACACGGTAGCTGTTTTCATCGCCGCGTCGGGCTGCGGCGCTTTCAGGATTTCGCTCCACTTATGAAAACGCACTTCCACGGCCAGCGGCACGGTCATGAAGCCTTCGAGCGGCGGCACCTCTTTCACGTGCGAACCCACGTTTGCCGCCAGCAACAGCGCGCCGCGGCGCGACTCGAGATAATTCCCGTTCATCGCCGCGGCCATGGCAATGAAATGCAGATTGTGGCTGTAATACATCATGGGATACATGCCTTCGGCGGTGCCGCCCTTGATGTACGCCTGATCCGCGAGCGCGGCCTTCTGGTTGGTTTTCAGCGCGGCTTCGTAATCGCCGGTGCGGATGTAAATGTGCGCGGGCATGTGCACGATGTGTCCCGCAGCGGGCGCAAGCTCCGCCAGGCGATTCGCGCCGGCCAATGCGCGCTCCGGCGAATTCGAAGCCTCGACGCAGTGAATGTAGTAGTGAATCGCGCCCAGATGATTGGGCTCGCGGCGAATCACGGACTCCAGCGTCGCGACAATTTCCTCCGTGCCTTCTTCCGGCGCGCCCTCCGGGCGCCACAGTCCCCAGGGATGCAGATTCATTCCCGCCTCGGCAAAGAGCGTGGCCGCATCGAGATCGTCGGGGAAGCGCTTCACCAGGTTGCGCATGGCGTCGCGATATTGTTCCGCGGCGTCGCGCAAATCCGATTTGGGATCGGCAGGGAAGCGCTTGGCCAGCGCTTCGATGTACGCCTTGTCGCTCTCGGAAGCATCGGCGGCGAGCGCCTGCGCTTTCTCGATGGCGGCGTGCGCCTGCGCGAAGCGGTCTTCGCTGGCGGGATCGTTGTAATTCGGCCCCACCGCTTCCGCGATGCCCCAAAACGCCATCGCCATTTTGGGATCGAGCTCGCCCGCGCGCTGGAAGGAGCGCATGGCTTCCGCGTGATTGAAGGCGTAAATCTGGCGCAGCCCCTGGTCGAAGAACGCCTGCGCTTGCGCGTTCTTCGTCGAGACCGGGTGATGCCAATTGCCGTAGCCGGTCATCAGCGCGGCGGTGGGCTTGGCCTTTGCCGCCATCGCGGCATGATCGGAATGCTCCTGCGCGAAAGCGGGCCCGGATAAGACGAGCGTAGCGGCGCACAGCGGCAGGATGACGCACAACAGGGTAAGGACGCGGCGATGCATTCGTAGCCTCCGATGAAGTTTGTGAATGAGTGAATCCGGTGAGGCAGATTGTAGCATTCTGAAAGGCAGGAAGTAAGGAAGCTGGAAAGATCTCGCCCAGCATCGCGTCGGAAGTGTTGAACGGGAAGAGGGAGTTGCATAAGGAACAGATTGCGCGGTTGAGCGCGCGATTTCACGTCTCGCCGGAACTGTTTTTCTGACTACGAGGCGCCGGCGCGCTGAGCGGCGGCCTTGAAAATCGCAAAGGCGGCGCCCTGCGGATCGGCCATGATGGAAATTCGCCCAACGTCTTCGAAATCGGTGGGCGGCATGTACAGGGTGGCGCCGAGATTTTTGGCCTCGGCGGCGGTGGCGTCGCAATCGGAAACGGTGAAGTAGGCCAGCCAGTGCGCGGGAACGCCGGGCTTGTGGTGGGATGACGGAGGAATGCCGCCAATGAACTCCTCGCCATTCTTGATGTGCCAGTAATTGTGGGCGGGATCTTCATCTTCCTTCATGATTTGCCAGCCAAAAAGATCGGAATAGAACTGTCCTGCGCGGGCCTGATCGGGAGTACTCAAGTCCGCCCAGCAGAGTGTGCCGTGGGAGGCAGAGATTCCCGTACCAAGATGGTGAATCGCTTGCCAGATTGAAATAGCCGCGCCCGTGGGGTCCTGAATCACGGCCATACGACCGGCATCGAAAACATCAAAGGGCGAAGCCAAAACCCTGGCGCCAAGGTGCTCCGCGCGGGCAGCCGTGGCGTCCGCGCTTTCCACGGCAACGTAGAGGTTCCAGTGTGGGGGAACGCCGCGAGCGGCCTGGTCGGGACGAAGCGCGCAGGCAGCGGCAGTGTCGCGTCCATCGAGCTGGAAAACCGTGTAGACCTGGCCGGGGCCGATGGGATAATCGTTAAAGGTCCAGCCAAAGATTTTGGAATAGAAGGCGGTTGCTGCGGCTTGGTCGGTGGTGGCCAGTTCAATCCAGCAAAAGTCGCCGGGCGCGTGTTTTTCAATGTTGGGCATAGTGGGCAGAGCGTACTCCTGGTGTAGTAGTGGGGCAATGGAGAAAATAGCGCTTGGAAGGATGATGACCGTGGGCGGAAAAGAAAGCCGCCCCCCGGTACGTACCCCCTTCGTAAGTGCGCATTCTAAAGGAGTTACGGGACGAAATCGCGGAACTGATTTTAAAGGACGTAGGGCCCGGGATTTGGCGGCGTGGCAGAGCAGAGAAGGCCGGGATGGCGTCGGCCCCTGCGGGACTCGCGGCAAGAAATCATACGAAATCGTAGCACGATATTTACTGCTATTATATATTATATATGTCTCTGTGTTAGTAAGTAGAAGGAAAAGGGATAGGGCGATTGAAGAAGTGAGCCGGCCGCGGATTTCCGCGGATGGCTTTGGGTGAAAAGGAACCTCGGATAAGGCACTCAAGGCAGAAGGCAGAAAGAGAAGTCGACAGTTGAAAGTTCAAGAGGAAGAGAGGAAACCGCCCCTGGCAGCGAAATTGAGATGCCAGGCCTTGGAAGCTCAGGCTAAAGCGGCTAGCACTTCGCTTCGGCACGACGGCGAACTCAACGGCAAGCCAAGTGGCCTTTAGAGTTGTTAGTTCCTAGGGCGCTCGTGCGCACGGCAGATATGAATGCAGGCCTGTGAACCTAGCTTGACATTCGGTGCTCTGAAGCCGTCGTCACAGACGCAAGGTTCCGGCGGAGGGGGAATGGACTTGCACACCGCAGCGGGTCGCCCGAATAGAACGCGGTGGATATCGGCCTTCCCGCCGGTGATTCCATAGCCGAAAGCGTTGAAGAGATTGCCCGGATTTGAGATGGTGGGCTGCGCCTGGCGAAGCGTCACGTAGTCTCCAAATCGACCTGTGCCGGTGTCGCTGGCAGTGGTGATGTACACCATGAAATCGCCCCAGAATCCAACGACATGGTTCTCGTAGTTTCCATTTCCTCCATACTCGAGAGAGAGTCCCACTTCCGCAGTACAGCGGTTCGTGGTGAGCGCGGGATAGCCAAAGGCGTAATCGTTATTCCAGATCTGCACCTGCTGTGCAACCTGGAAATTGTTACTGCGATCCAAATCTACCATGTTCACGTGAGCTTGCTTGAAATTATTGTCCAGGCCAGCGGTCCACGCGAACCAGACGTGGTTTCCAGAGCGTGTGCCGCCAGCCATCCAGGTGCCGACAGCGCTTACCATGCCCAGCCAGTTCTGATTGTCGGGCGTAAGGGAGGTAAAGCCGCCATTGGTCCAGCTTGCGACTGTGACATCGCGCCAGAAGTACGTGTTCGAGTTTTCCGCGAGGGAGAAGACGCGCATGCTGCTGGTGTTGTTGTGACCGGCCCAGAAGATCTCGTTCCCGGCGTTTTGCACCAGGTGAGCGAACCAGGCCATGACGCTGTCCGCCGGGTTGGTGAAACCCAAAGTGATAGTTCCTCCAGCCTGGAGTCCGGCGAGCGAAGTTCGCATCACCACATGGCCCCGGCCGGTGACATTCCAGCTCATGTAGAGGAATTGGTTGCCGATGGAGAGATCGGGATAGTCAAAACCGGAGCCGGTAAAGCCAAAAAGAGCGGGAGTAAGGTTCCAATAGGTCCACGCGGTGCCGCCGCTGCTCTGGACCTGCGCGGGGCTGGCGACAGCTAGGCGCACGCCATTTCCCTGTAGCAACCAGATAAAGCGGTCAATGCTGGGCGCGTATTGCACAATCTGGTCGCAACAGAAACCCACGGCATCATTCGGGAAAATGGCCGTTGGGTTCAATTGAGTGAAGCTTGCTCCATTATTCGTTGAATAAGCCGCCAGCGAATTGGCCGAAGAGAAGATGATGCCGCCAGCATTGGCGCTGCCGCTCGGCTCGGCAATAGTGTTAGCGCCAGTGACATTCAGGCTTTGATTCGCGACAAAGTTTATAGCCGGTGGATCCCCAAGGTGAGCCTTTTCCACGCCCGTATGAGTCGGTGTAGGCTTTCCCGCGACGAAGGGCCCCTTGGGAACGGTCCATTCCGACTGGTTGACGTCAGAGTCAAACTTAGGCGGCCGCAGTGGATACTTTCCGCCTTTCACTCTTCCGGGCTTTATCGTCACGGTTTTCAGACGGCCTGAACCGGGGGCAGCCGGCGGTGCCGGCAAGATAACCCTAAACCGAAAGTGGCAATCTCTTTTCCGCTCTTCCCCAGTGGAGTACTTCCCTTCCAGAAAGAGGCTGCGGGCAACTCCAGGGCGGAACGATCCTCCAGAGAAGTTCGCGTCAAGAAAAGCCGAACCATCGGTCGCAATCGTCCCGAGGGATGCAGGCAATGAAGTTATGAGGGTAGCGCCGGCCATCCGGATGGAGGTTACTTCGACGTTGATCGCCGCGGAGTTGCCGCGGTTAACGATGGCGACGGCAGAAAGAAGGGTCTTGGCATCCGGCACGCTGACTCCCGGAGCTCGCGCAACAAGCTGGGCCGCGCGCTCTTTCTCTTTGTCGTCCTGGTCGTTACATCCTTGCTCATCTCCGCCGTAGGCTTGCTCTTGGGCCATCCTAGCTTCTTTGGAGGCGTTCATTTTGGCGCCATTTACGAGTCGGGCTTCCCGCGGCTGGGGGGCCACGGCGCCGTTTTCGAAGTTGCTGGCCGAATTGAGTACCAAGTAAATCGATGCCAAGACGAGGAGTCCTCCCAGATGTCGCATGGTTGTTCCTCCCTTTCCGAACGGTGAGTAGTTGTTTGCAGGTAGTGCGTTTCGCTCGAGAAACGTTGCAGGGAGCGCCTTATGTGGCAGGACGGGATTTGTCGCGGAGCGATGTCTCCTTCAGGCATTGGACTACGGGGAAGGTAGCCCACAGAGTCGACGTCCACGCTGCGCCATGGGTATAGCCTTCCGGTGTATGCACCATGCTCTCGAAGGTCGAATAACCCAGGATTCTGCCGTCCGCCACCATCTTTTCCGCGACAGGTACGAGCGTTTTCTCCGTGTTCTCGGAATACTGCGCCCAATTTGCCCGCGGAACCTGAAACCGGCTGACAAACGTATAAACCACCGGCTGCCCCTTCCCCATCTGCGAGAAGGCAATCGGCACCGCAACAATGGCCGCCAGCGCGAGCAATACAACCACGCCTGCCATTCGTTTCCTCATTACTCTCTCTTTCACCTGTTTGGCCGCGCATACCTCCGGATCGCAACACACTAGTTCTTGCCGTCACCTGGACGCGGAACTCCGCGCGAAGGTGCGGACCAGCGATTCCCTTTGTGGCTAACTACGATCCTTTGTGGCTAACTGAAAAAGATGGGTTGCGTCCTGGGGCCCGACCGACGTGAGACGACAGTATGCTTCAGGCAAGAGAATGTCAAAGGAGATCGTCCGCGCGCGGCTCACGATGCGTTGAGAAAACAGCGGGCGGCTCGGAGCATTCGCTCCGATGCACGCCCACTGTTGCGTTGTTATTTGGGTTGTATGGTCGGGCTAACCGCTGGAATCCCTCGCCAGGGGCGAAAGATTAGCGCAGCGGGTCAGCTTTTCACGTTGATCGTCGCCGGCTTGGCCAGCCGGAACGTGAGTGGAGTCTCCGGACGAAGCTTGATGTCGCGCTTCGCGGTGACCAGCGCTACGGTAGTTCCGGCGGCTGCGCCGACGGGTCCGCCGATCGCTGCGCCCATTCCGCCGCCGGCCAAGGCGCCGATCAAGACGCCTCCTCCGGCCCCGCCGCCAATCCACAGCAGGTGGTGCTTCATGTGGCCATGGCCAGCTTCGCGGGAAGAGAAGGTGTGAACGGGATAATTCTGCCCGTCCACGTCCACGGATTGCAGCGCAAGCAGCAATCGCGGACGACCCTTGATGCGTCCTGCTTCTTTGGCCTCAACCACAACTCCCTCGGCGCGAGCGCCTTTGGGGATGACCGTTTTTCCCTCGATCACCACGGGCTTCGAGATGGTGGCCCGAAAGTGGTGCCCCGGTCTCGTGCTGGTGGACACGGCCTGGTCCAGAACCACGTGGATTCTGGTGTGCCCCGGAACCGTGACGGGATCAGTGCCGTGGCCCCACATGGCAACGGCGCTACCTGCCAACGCCGCTGCCAGGAGAACCGCGGTACCCGCAATCAAGTAGTGCCGCTTGCTCAAGTGCAGTTTCTTAAGTGCATTGAAATGCAGCTTGTTCAAGCGCTGTTTGGTCAAGCCCAGTTTGGTCCAAACCATAAGTTACCCTCCCATCGTAAATTAGAGGCATCAAGTTGGCCTATGGCTGTGCTCGTAAGCGCATGAAAATAAATTGGATGTGGTTGCGAGGGGTAGAATTAGGGGGCAATAGTTTCAGGCGGGGTGAAAAATTTGAGTACTGAATGTACTAGTAGCAAACGGCGGTCGCATTATTCCGTTTTCGACGCCCAGAGTGAAACAGGATGCAGTCGCAGAATGCTGGGGCCCGTCTCACTTGGTTTCCGCTGCTCGTTGTGTTTTCCTAGAGAGGACGCCATGGGCCAACAGAAACGTTACCTCGTCGCCTTGTTGCTTTTTTGTTTCCTCGCGGCTTGCGCGCTTGCGCAGCAGCCCACGATCCGGTTTGTGCGCAATCCTGACGTAGCTCCGAACTTCAAGCTGGATACGCTGGAAGGAAAACCTCTTAGCCTGACGGATTACAAGAGCAAAGTGGTCCTGCTGAATTTCTGGGCAACCTGGTGCGGACCTTGCCGGGCTGAAATTCCCGATCTGGTTGAGCTGCAAAATAAATATAAGGATCGGCTGCAAATCATCGGCTTAGTGGTTGATGATGAGGATGAGGGCGCGATTAAGAAATTTGTGGATGAATTCGGAATCAATTATCCAGTGGCGATTGCTACTGACGCGCTGCGAACGGAGTACGGCGGAATCCCCGCGCTGCCCACTTCCTTCGTGCTGGACGCGGAAGGGCGCGTGGTGCAAAAGCACGAAGGATTGCGCGACCCCGTTTTGTACGAAGTGGAAATTCGTTCCTTGTTGGGCATGCCCATCGGCAACGTGAAAGTGGAAACGTTCGAGGACACTGGGCAGATTTTCTTGAAGCACGCGGACCGGGCTACGCAACTTCCTGGAGTGGATCTTTCGAAACTCACGCCAGAGCAAAAAACCGTAGCGCTGCACAAGGTCAATGCGGAGTCCTGCACGTGCGGTTGCAAGTATACTTTGGCGCAGTGCCGCATCTGGGACCGAGATTGCGGCGTTAGCAAAGCCGCCATTGGGAAAATCATTGACGGGCTTGCCGGTGCTTCCCATCCGCCGTCGAAGGCACCGGCTACTGCGCAACCCGCGTCTGCCGCTCCTGCTCCAGCAAAAACCCCGCCGGAAAAACCCCATCAATAGAAAGCTTCCCGCTGGCCCTTTGTGTGTCTGGCTTGATACTCTTCTTCCACTTCATGCGAGTGCTCCCGAAAGTTCTGTTTGCCCTGGGCCTGCTTATTTCTTTCACTGGATATGTTTCACCCCCCGTCGCGCTCAGCGCAGGAATTCTATTTGGCCTTAGTTTCACGCATCCCTATATCAGCGAGAGCCGCGGCATCGCCCGCATTCTTTTGCAGAGTTCCGTCGTGGCGCTGGGCTTTGGGATGAATCTGCACGAGGTGCTGCGGGCGGGGCGCAGCGGCTTTCTCTACACCGCGCTGGGAATTTCTTTCGCGCTGATTTTGGGTCTGGCGCTCGGCAGACTGTTCGAAGTTCGGGGCAATTCGTCGTTCCTGATTACCGCGGGCACGGCCATCTGCGGGGGCAGTGCGATTGCGGCGATTGCGCCGATTCTGGAAGCGGACGAGCACGAGCTGGCGGTGTCGCTTGGCACGGTCTTTGTGTTGAATTCCATCGCGCTGCTGATTTTTCCGCCGATTGGAAACGTCCTCCACTTATCGCAATCGCAATTTGGGCTATGGGCCGCACTCGCAATTCACGACACAAGTTCGGTGGTGGGAGCGGCCACAAAATACGGGGCGGAGGCGCTGGTGGTGGGAACGACAGTGAAACTGGCACGCGCCTTGTGGATTGTGCCTATGGCGCTCGCCACCGCGGGGATCAAACATCACCGCTCGCGGTTGCAGTTTCCATGGTTCATTCTGTTTTTCGTTCTTGCGACGGTGCTGAACACGTACGTTCGAACGCTGACGCACTTCAGTCCATCATTTTTCACACTGGGGCGGCTCGGGCTCACGGCGACACTTTTTCTGATTGGAAGCGGGATCTCTCTAGCGACACTGAAAGAGGTGGGGTGGCGGCCGCTGCTGCAGGGGGTGCTGCTTTGGCTGGGTGTGGGGCTGACTTCGTTGTGGGTCATTCGCGCGGGACTGATTTCATTTTGATGCAAATCGAACTTGAATCCAACTGCTATTCGGCATTGTCAATCTCTTGAAGCGAGCGTGGGAAGTGGAAAAGTAGCGCAGCCAGGATAGGCTTGCTGAAAGCGAGGATGGGGTATTACACTCGCGCGACCAGGCAAATTGAGGCTGAATAGAGGAGGAAGAAATGAATCGTCGAATGGGGTTTGCGGCAATCGTGCTGGTGGTGGGCGGGATTTTGACGGCGAGCGGAATGTTTTCGCAGGTGACGATACAGCCTACGAGAAAGGTGATCAAATTAGCGGGTGGACCAATAACGGCGCCGTTTAGTGACGCGATTCTTTCGGGGAATACGCTGTACCTGGCGGGACGCATCGGCATCGATCCGAAGACGGGGAAGGTGCCGGAGAAGATTGAAGACGAGATCAAAGTGCTGCTCGATGGAGAGAAGGAAGTGCTGGCGCAAGCAGGCATGACCATGGATGACCTGGTGTACGTGCAGATTGCGTGCACGGACTTGTCGCTTTTTCAGAAGTTCAATCCCATTTACGCGAGCTACTTCAGCACCAAGGATTATCCAGCGAGAGAGTTCATTGGAGCCGGATCGTTGCTGGCAGGCGGACACTTCGAATTGCAAGCCATCGCCGTGAAGCGATAGGGTTTGGCCGGTTGTGAGCTTGTAGTGAGTGCCGGTATTGTGAGCGGCAGTAGCGTGGTCTGCCCAAATCTGAGCATTATTTAAATGGCACTAATTGGCCTATTGCCCAAATATGGTCCTACATGTAGTTCAGCGACATTGATAACCCACATCTAAGCACTTAATTTACAAGCACTTACTCTTCAACGAGAATTTACATCCGATGGCGAGCCTCATGCATCTATTGAGGTCACGCAGGAAGAGAATCGATGCTAAGAATCACAACACAAAAGAAGCGCGGGAAGACCGTCCTAAACATAGAAGGCCGGCTGGCAGGGCCGTTAGTCGGGACGCTGGAGCAGTGCTGGCGGGAACTCCGGGCAGCGTCACCGAACGAGAAGGTGCACCTGGATCTGTGCGCAGTGAGCTTCATTGATGCCACAGGAAAGATGCTGCTCAAGGAGATTCACCGGCAGGGCGGAGAATTGGTGGCAGAAGGGTGCCTGAACCAGGCGATCGTGCAAGACATCGTCAAAAGCGAGAAGGAAACGAAGGGTCACGGCCGCAAAGAACGCACGAAGGGATCTCACATTGTTTTTTATGTTGCGTTGTTCAGCCTGCTGCTCAACGCTGCGACGGCGCGGGCGCAGTCCACGGCCAAAACACAGACACTTCCCGCAGCCGCGCCAACTGAGGCGCTGCGGCTGACGCTGGATCAGGCGGTGGCGCGAGCGCTCAAGCAGAACCCGACGGCGCAGATTGCGATTTTGACAGCGGCGCAGGCCGAGCAAGACAAGAACATTGCGCGAGCGGAATTGCTGCCGCAAGCGAACGCCCGGATCTCCGACGAAGCGCAAAAGGTGAACTTGCGGGCGCAGTTTGGGGGAGTGCCGGCGTTTCCGGGACTCCCGAAGTCGCTGGGGCCTTACCAATTATTTTCGGCTGGGCCGAGCGTAAGCGCGCCGGTGTTTGATTTGACGTTGTGGCAGAGGTATCAGGCCGCCCGGAACACGGCGGACGCGAGCAAGGCAAATAGCTTGTCGACGCGCGAGCAAGTGATTCTCCTGGCGGTTTCGCAATACATCGGAACGCTGCGCGCCGTGGCGAACGTACAAGCGTCGCAGTCAAGAGTGGATCTGGCGCAAGCGCTTTATAACCAGGCAGCGGATTTACAGAAAGAAGGAGTGGGCACGGGAATCGACACGCTGCGAGCCAATGTGGAGCTGCAAAACGAGAAACAGAGGCTGCTCGAGGCGGAAAACGAGAGGGAGACATCGCTCTACGGATTGAGCCGGCTGCTCAACCTGGATCCCCGGCAGAAGATTGAGCTGGCCGACTCACTGAGTTTTTTTGACACACCGCAACCGGAAGTCGAGGCCAGCATCGAGGCGGCGCTCGGCAACAGGCAAGAGTGGCAGGCGTTGGCTTCGCAAATCAAAGCGGCGGAAAGCCAGAAGAAGGCAGCGCAAGACTCGCGGCTGCCGAACGTGCGGTTTGACGGAACGTTCGCCTACGTGGGGACGTCCGGAAACTCAACGCTGCCGACATACACCTATCAAGGCAGCGTGAATCTGCCGCTCTTCACGGGAGGAAGGATTCGAGCCGAAGTTGTTCGTGCAGACCTGGAGATTCGCAAGCTCGATGAACAGCGCGCGGATTTGCGCAACCAGATCGCACTGGATGTGAAGACGGCGCTTCTGAATCTGGATTCGGCGCGCAATGAGGTGCAGGTGGCGAATTTGGGTGTGCAGCTTTCGAAGGAAGAGGTCGATCAGGCGCGTGACCGCTTCAAAGCGGGCGTTGCGAACAACATCGAGGTTATCCAGGCACAGGATTCCTTATCACGCGCGAACGACAATCAGATTGCCGCGCTTTACAGGTTCAATCAGGCGCGCGCCGATCTTGCACGGTCCATCGGGCAGATGGAAAAAGTTTACGCCAAGTGAAGGTGGGGGGACGATGAGCGTTGAAATAGAAGTTGGACTGGAAAATGCATCGAGGGCGCCGCAGGTCACCGAAGAGCTGCTTTTGGAAGAAGCTCCGAAGGGCCTGGCGAATCCGAAAACAAAACGGATGCTTCTTGGCGCGGGAGGGGTCCTGCTGGTTGCGGTAACGGGATTGTTTTTCTATTACCACAACCGCGAAACGACCGACGACGCGCAAGTGGACGGGCACATTACGCCCATTGCTTCGAAGGTGTATGGGCGCGTCGGCGAAGTGTTGGTGGACGACAACCAGCCCGTGAAAGCCGGCGAGGTGCTGGTGAAGATCGATGCGCGCGACTATCAAGCGGCGCTAGACCAGGCCAAGGCGGCTTTGTTGCTTGCCGAAAGTGAAGCGAGATCAGCCGGGGTGGACGTGCCGCGGACGCGGGAAAACGTGCTGAGCGGAACAACAAGCGCGGATGCGCAACTCATGGAAGCGAAAGCGGACCTGATGCGTGCGCAGACAACCTACGAGCAGTCACAGACCGCGGATTTGGCGTGGGCCGAGGCCAACGTGGAGAAGAGCCTGGCCAACGCGGAGCTGGCAAAGGCGGATCTGGCGCGGTATCGGCCGCTGATGGAAAAGGGCGAAATCTCGAAGCAGCAATATGACGCGGCAAAGGCCAACGCCGATGCCACCGCGAGCGCGCTGAGGGCGGATCAGGAAAAACTAGCGCAAGCGAAGCGCAGTGTGGACGTGGCCAGAGCGCAACTGGAAGCGGCCAGGGCGCGGGTGGAACACGCGAAGGCGGAAGTCGTTTCGGCGCACGCAAACGTGAAGCAAGTGAGCATGAAGGCTGCGGATGCGCAAGCAAAGATTGCGAAGGTGGAGCAAGCCCGGGCAGCGCTAGAAGCGGCACAACTGAACCTGAGCTACACGGAAATCACCGCGCCGGTAAACGGTGTGGCCACGCACAAACAAGTGGAACCGGGACAAATCGTGCAAGCTGGGCAAGGGCTGCTCGTCGTGGTTCCGTTGCAGAACGTGTGGGTGACAGCGAATTTTAGAGAGACGCAATTGAAAAACATGAAGCCGGGACAAAAGGCAGAAGTGCAGGTGGACACCTACGGCAAGACGTTCAGCGGGCACGTGGACTCGATTGCAGGCGCCACTGGATCGGTGTTGAGCTTGCTGCCACCGGAAAATGCCACGGGAAATTTCGTGAAAGTGGTGCAGCGCATTCCGGTGAAGATTGTGCTGGATCCGATTCCTTCGGAGAAAGCTGTGTTGCGCCCGGGGATGAACGTGGACGCGACGGTGCTCACGGACTAAGCGGGAATAAAGAAAGGGAGCAA
This sequence comes from Acidobacteriota bacterium, assembly GCA_003223295.1. Taxonomy (GTDB): domain Bacteria; phylum Acidobacteriota; class Terriglobia; order Acidiferrales; family UBA7541; genus Acidiferrum. The sequence continues at coordinate 23,384 of QHYM01000102.1, forward strand.
AGGGGCCGTACCTAGAAAGAATGTAGCGGGAAAAGCGAGCGATGAGAAACAGGATTCTAGCCAAGCTGAGGATGCCGGACGGGACGATCAACCCTTGGGTGATCGCCCTGACGGTAACGCTCGCGACGTTCATGGAGGTGCTGGATACCTCCATTGCGAACGTGGCGCTACCGCATATCGCCGGCAATCTTTCGGTCGCGACCGACGAATCGACGTGGGTGCTGACTTCTTACCTGGTTTCGAACGCCATCATCTTGCCGCTGTCGGGCTGGTTTTCGGGGCTGCTCGGACGGAAGCGGTTTTACATGTTGTGCGTGGCGCTGTTCACGCTGAGTTCGTTCTTGTGCGGGCTGGCGCCGAGCCTGGGCGTGCTGGTGCTGTTCCGGATTCTGCAAGGCGCGGGCGGGGGCGGCTTGCAGCCGAGCGAGCAGGCAATTTTGAACGACACTTTCTCGCTGGAAAAGCGCGGCATGGCGTTTGCCGTGTACGGGTTGGCCGTTGTCGTTGCGCCCACCATCGGGCCGTGGCTGGGCGGTTGGATTACCGATAACTTCTCGTGGAGATGGATTTTTTACATCAACGTGCCGGTGGGGATTCTTTCGCTGGTGCTCACTAACTTGTTGGTCAGCGATCCGCCGTACATGAAGAAGGCGAATCTGAAAGCGGGATTCCGGATCGACTACATCGGGATGGGATTGATTAGCCTGGGGCTGGGCAGCATGCAAATCATCCTGGATAAAGGACAGCGGGAAGACTGGTTTGCGTCGAACTTCATTCGCGGATTTTTTGTGCTGATGCTGGTCGGCATTGTCGCGGGAATTGTCTGGGAGCTGCGAGAAAAAGAACCGGTCGTGGATTTGAAGATGCTGAAAGATCGCAACTTCGCGATCGCCACGATTGCCATGTTTTTCCTGGGCTTCGTGCTGTATGCAAGCACGGTGCTGATCCCGCAGCTTCTGCAACAGTTGCTGGGTTACACGGCGCAACTGGCGGGCATGGCCCTATCTCCCGGCGGAGCGGTAATCATGTGCATGATGCCGGTTGTGGGGTTTCTCGTGTCCAAGCTGGACACGCGGATTCTGATCACGTTTGGCTGTGTTGTGTCGGCGTCGGCGTTGTTTGTGATGGCGGGCTGGGACCTGGGCTTGGATTACCGGCATGCGGTTGAAGCGCGCATGTTGCAAAGTTTCGGGCTGGCGTTTCTGTTTATTCCGATTAACGTGGCGGCGTTCGCGTACGTGCCGAAGGAAAAGACCAACATGGGCACGGGGATTATCAACCTGGCGCGCAATGTTGGTGCCAGCGTGGGAATTGCGACCGTGACGACGATGCTGGACCGCCGGGCGCAGTTTCACATGACGCGCCTGACGGAACGCGCCAATGAATTGAGCGCGGCGTATCACAACATGCTGAACGGAATTCAGTTGAAGCTGGTTTCATCGGGCTCGACGGCGGCGCATGCCGGCGCGCAGGCGCACGCGATGGTTTACGGCACGATCCAGCGGCAGGCGGTGATGCTGGCGTTTCTCGACGATTTCAAAATGCTGGGCATCGTTTTCTTCGCGGTGATCCCGGTTTTGCTGCTCATGCGGAAGCCCAAAATGCGTGGGGGCGGAGTGCCGGTGCACTGACAAAAGAGTTTTTGCGCTGTGAAACGTCAAACTGGTTTCACGGGAACTGGGGGATGATAATGGCGACACAAGCAGTAGTGGGGATACAAGGCAGTGAGGAGAAGCTGATTCGCGCGGGACAGCGCGGCGACCATCAAGCGGTGGAAACGCTCTTCCGCCGTTACCAGCGTCCGCTGTTCCAGACGGCGCTGCGCGTGTTGGGCAACACCGAAGACGCGGAAGATGCGTTGCAGGATGGACTGCTTTCGGCCTATCGCAATCTGAAGCGCTTCGAAGGCCGTTCCCAGTTTTCGACGTGGCTGACGCGCATCGTGATCAACGCGGCGCTCATGCGGAGACGCAGCGCGAAGGCGCGCCCGGCGGTCTCTTTGGACGAACCGCCGCGCGAGGATGAGTTGCCGGCCGCGGAGCGCTTCGCGGACGACGGGCTAACTCCCGAGCAGGTTTTCGAGAACACGGAGATTCGCGAGATGCTGAGCGAGAACCTCGACCAGCTTTCACCGCTCTTGCGCACGGCGTTTGTGCTGCGCGAGGTGCAGGGCTACTCGACGGGCGAAGCCGCGAAGAAGCTGGGCGTGACGGAGAATACGCTGAAGGCGCGGCTGTGGCGTGCGCGGCACCAGCTTGCCGAACGGCTTGGGCGGCGCCTGCGTCGAATGCGCGACGACATCACCGGTGGCGGGATGGGCGATGCGGAGTGCAGCTACTGCTGAACAAAGAAAAGAGACACAATGAAGTAAAGAGAGGGCCGGTGAAACAGCCGGCCCTCTTTCATTATCAGGACCGTTCAGAGCCTAGCGCGACGCGGCTTGGTAGCGGCCGAGAACGCGGAGCTCGCTAGTGGCTTTGCGGACCTCGGTCAGGGCATGGTCCAGGTTGGCGGCATCCTCAGCTTCCACGTCGATGAAAAATTGATATTCCCAGGGATGGCCGTGGATGGGCCGGCTTTCGATCTTGAGCAGGTTCACATCGTGTTTTGCAAAAGGCTCGAGAGAAGCAAGCAGCGCACCAGGACGATGCGCGAGGCGCATCGCGAGAGACGTTTTACGGGCTTCGTTCGTGAGCCAGGCGGGAGCTTCTTTTCCCGGCACAAGAAGAACAAAGCGCGTGAAGTTTTCGGCATTGTCCTGGATGCTTTCAGCAAGAATAACGCCGTGATAATGCTCGGCGGCACGGCGCCCGGCGATGGCGGCGCGCGACGTATCTTTGGCAGTCATGACTTCACGAACGCTGCCGGCAGTGTCCTCGGCGGGCACGCGTTTCCAATGGGGATGCGCGGCGAAGAAGCGCTCGCACTGCGCCAGCGCCATCGGGTGTGAGGCCACCGACCGGATGTCGTTCAGCGAAGCTCCAGGAAGAGCGATGAGTTGCATCTCGATGGGCAAAATGGTTTCAGCAACAATGGCGAGCCGGCTCTCGAGGAGAAGATCAAACACGCGCACGACCGATCCTGCGAGTGAGTTTTCTACCGGGGCGAGAATGGCGTTGGCGGCGCCTTCTTCAATAGAGCGAAAAACGGTTTCAAACGTCGCGCGAGGCACCGTGGTTATGGATTCGCTCAGAAGCTGAATCGCAGCGGCTTCGCTGAAGGCGCCGGGTTCTCCCTGGAAGGCAACGCGCAGAGTCTTACGATCTGTTGTTGTCATGCTCATGGGCTATCTTGCAATAAGCTGGGGAAAACTGAAAGGTTGGGTAAGGTCCCAAGCGCCAAGGGAGTCTGCAAACTGCTTCACTCTCCTCTTCCTCGCGCACAGGCCCCGCCAATTTGGAGGCGTCGCCAGGAATTAGATCGGGAAGGCAATGCCCATGAAAGCCTGCTCAAAGCTATAATTGCACGATGCGGAGAGGGGTGTTCCCATGAAAAGGCCCGAAGCCGGCGAATACGCGGAGTATTACGCGAACTACATTTCGAAAGTCCCAGGCACGGACGTACTGGGCATTCTCGAAGCCCAGCGACTGCACATGTCGCAATTATTCGCCGGACGCACGGAGCGCGACGGAAATTTCCGCTACGCGCCCGGTAAATGGACGGTGAAGGAAGTCCTCGGGCACATCACGGATGCCGAGCGTATTTTCACGTACCGGGCACTGCGGATCGCCAGGGGCGATCAGACGCCGCTGCCAAGTTTCGAGCAGGACGACTATGTGAAAAACGGGGGGTTTGCGGCCCGAACGCTGGGGGATCTTGTGGAAGAGTTCGGGGCCGTGCGCAGCGCCAGCATCGCGCTGTGCCGTTCTTTCAATGAGGAGGCATGGTCAAGACGCGGAGTGGCCAGCCAGAAGCAGGTGACGGTGCGCGCGCTGGGGTTCATCACCGCAGGACATCAAATTCACCACCGCATGGTTTTGGAAGAGCAATATTTCCCTGCGATTCCGCGCGCCTGAACCTGTGGAAAAACAGCAGTACCGCAAGAGCGATGGAAAAGGCCGCAACGATCAAACCCGCGGCCTGCGCGTCGACGGGGTGCGCGAAGACATCAGCAAGTAGATAGATTCCCAGGGCAAGAAGGGCCAGAGCGGCGAAGCCGGCGAGGCTGCCAAACGTCCGGCTAAGCCCGGCACGCACGATCAGAGGTTTGGACGGGCGCATGGTTCAATCCTCCGGAGAGTCTTGGCGTGTGGGCAGCGGTTCCGGAAAACGAAGAAAGTCGAGGTACTGGAAAACGGGCGGTGCATACTGCTTCTTCATGACGCTGCCGCACGCACACAGCGGATTTTTCCCTTCGGTTTCGCCCGTGGCCTCGACAAGGATGGAACACCGGCATGCCGCATTCGTGCAGTGCCAGCGCTCTCCGGTTTTCATCACCCTTGCCGTGAACCTCCTTTAGCACGAGTGAGTGGAGGACGCCGCAAACGTGGTTTCTGATTGGATTATTTTCTATTGATAGGGTACGGTACAAAAGAGTAAATACAAAGGCAAGCAAAATCGAATTGCAGCGGAGGGTCGCACGGTTGGTTGCGGGGAGAGCGGGTGACTGTTAAAATTTGGTGTTCATCAGGACGCAGCCGTCTGCGCTGTGCGCGTAGGCGGCTTTTTGTGCGTCTTGGACGGCGTCCGCAAAAGCGGACAACTAGCGACGGTCTTATCGGCCTGATTCCCTCGAGATTTTCGAGCGTGACTTCGGTGAGAGCGTACTCCCCTCACCGGTTCTGGCCCCACGGAAGGGAGAATACGAGTGGCTAAGTACGATGTGGCGATTATCGGGAGCGGTCCGGGAGGTTACGTCGCCGCGATTCGCGCCGGCGAGCTCGGCCTGAAGACCATTGTTGTAGAAAAGGATCCATTCCTCGGCGGTACATGCCTGCATGTCGGTTGCATTCCCACCAAGGTGTTGCTGCATCATGCCGATATTTACGACCACATCAAAAATGGCGCGGAACTGGGCTTCGAAATCAGCGGGCTGAAGATTAATTGGGCCAACGTTTTGGCGCGCAAAGACAAAATCGTCAAGAAGCACGCGAAAGGCATCGAATTCCTTTTCAAGAAGAACAAAGTCGAGTGGGTCCAGGGTTGGGGCCGCTACGAGGGGCCGGGGAAGATCAGCGTCGAGAAAGATGGCAAGAAAACCGCGGTTGAAGCTGCAAACGTCCTTATGGTGAGTGGCTCGGAAGCGAAGGCCCTGCCGGGAATCGAGCCCGACCACAAGACCATCCTCACCAACCGCTCGATTCTGGAGCTTCCAGAAATCCCAAAGACGCTTATCGTGGTCGGCGCGGGCGCTGTGGGGGTGGAGTTCGCGTCGGTTTACAATTCGTTTGGGACGCAAGTCACCATCCTGGAGGCGCTGCTGCGCACGGTGCCGCTCGAAGACGAAGAGATTTCCGCGGAGCTGACCAAGGCTTTCCAGAAGAAGGCCATTCAGATTTTCACGGGATGCAGCGTGGAGTCGGCCAAGAGGGACGGCAAGGGCGTGAGCGTCGCCTTCAAGGACAAAGACGGGAAGTCGCAAACGCTGCAGGCGGAAAAGCTGCTGCTGGCCGTGGGCCGCAAACCGATGACCGATGGCTGCGGGCTGGAGAAGTCGAAAGCCAAACTCGAGCGCGGGTTCGTGCACGTCGGCGATTACATGGAAACGGCGGAAAAGGGGCTGTACGCCATCGGCGACATCGTCGCGGGCCTGCCGCAACTGGCGCACGCGGCGATGATGGAGGGGATCGTCGCGGTAACGCATATCGCGGGCAAGCCCGCGCATCAAATTGTGAAGACGCGGATTCCCAACGCGACCTACTGCGAGCCGCAGATCGGCTCGATTGGGCTGACGGAAAAACAGGCGCGCGACGCGGGCTATGCGGTGAAGACGGGAAAGTTTCCGTTTGTGGGGAACAGCAAAGCCACGATTCTCGGAAATCACAACGGGTTCATCAAGGTGGTTTCCGAAGAGTCTTACGGCGAGGTGCTGGGGATTCATATTATTGGTCCACTCGCGACGGAGATTCTGGCGGAAGCGGCAGCGGTGCTGAATCTCGAAGGCACCATCGACGACATGATGAACATGATTCACGCGCACCCCACGGTGTGGGAAGGCATGGGAGACGCGTTTGCGTCCGTGCGCGGACTGCAGATTAATGTCTAAGGAGTGACTCGTGTCGTGACTTGTGACTCGTGAATAGGAGCGTCGAAACGTCCACGAGTCACGAATCACCAATCACGAGTCCGTGGTATCGAATGGCGAATTGCTTGACCGTCGATCTGGGGCTTGTGGGCTACGCCGAAGCGTACGCGCTGCAGAAGCGAATTGTTGCGGCGCGGAAGGCAGACGCTATTGTGGACGTCTTGCTGCTTTGCGAGCATCCCCACGTCATCACGCAAGGACGAAATGGGAAACGGGAGCACTTGCTGGCAAGCGAACACGTCCTGCAGCAGAAGAGCGTGGAGTTCTATGAGACCAGCCGCGGCGGTGACATCACCTATCACGGCCCGGGCCAAATTGTGGGGTATCCCATCCTGAACCTGGGCGCGATCCGGCGGGACGTGGTCTGGTACGTGCGCATGCTGGAAGAAGCCATGATTCGCGCGACCGGGGAGTTTGGAATCAGGGCAAAGCGCGTCGTGGGGAAAACCGGGATCTGGGTGGAGAACGAAAACACCGAGGAAAAGCTGGGCGCGATTGGCGTGCACATCAGCCGTTGGGTCACATCGCACGGATTCGCGTATAACGTCTCGACGGATTTGCGTTTTTTCGATTTGATCGTGCCGTGCGGAATCCCGGATCGCAAGGCCACCTCACTGGAGAAATTGTTGGGACGCACCGTGCCAGAATCGGAAGTCGGGCCGCGGATCGCAAAGCATCTCGGTGAATTGTTCTCACTCGAGATGAAGGGAACCTCCAAGAAAGATTTGCTTCAGAAGCTCGAGCACACCGAAGAGTCGGTAACGGTTTCCGCGTAGGAATGGGAGCAGGGATGACCAAGCAGATGTCCAGGGAATTGACGCGGCAGCAGTACCTGGACTTGTATTACTACATGCGGTTGAACCGCGCCGTCGAAGACACCATGGTGAAGCTCTTCCGGCAGAACAAAATTGTCGGAGGACTTTACTCCAGCCTGGGACAGGAAGCGATTTCCGTAGGCACCGCGTATACCCTACAGAAGAAAGACTGGATCGCGCCGATGATTCGCAATATCGGGGCGCTTTTAGTGAAGGGCGTGCCACCGCGCGACATTTTCATGCAGCACATGGCGAAATACGATTCGCCGACAAAGGGCAAAGACGGCACCAGCCACTTCGGCGACCTGGACAATCTGCACATTGTTTCGCCGATTTCGATGCTCGGCGATTTGATTCCCGTGATGACCGGCGTGGCCATTGGGGGTCGCTACCTGGGGCAAAAGGTCGTGGCCATGACCTGGATCGGGGACGGCGGCAGTTCGACGGGCGTGTTTCACGAGGGACTGAATTTCGCCGCCACGCAAAAAGCGCCATTCGTCCTGATCCTCGAAAACAATCTTTGGGCCTACTCGACGCCCGTGCGAAGGCAGGTGCCGCTCGAGAATCTGGCGGATCGCGCCAAGGCTTATGGAATCGAGAGTTACATCGTCGACGGCAACAACGTGGTGGCGGTATACACGACGGCTATAGAGGCCGTCGAGCGGGCGCGTGCCGGCGAGGGCCCTATTTTGATCGAGGCAAAGACCTTTCGCCGCCTTGGCCACGCGCAACACGATCCCGCGGAATACGTGCCGAAGGAAATGCGCGCGTACTGGGAAGCGCGCGACCCCATTGCTCTCTATGAAAAATTCTTGACCAGGGAAAAGCTCCTCGACGCCGCTGGGAAGAAAGAGATTGACGAGAAGCTGGATGTCCTGCTCACTGCGGAGCGCGAGTTTGCCGAAAACTCACCCATGCCTCCCGCCGAATTTGCGCAAGGAGGCGTTTATTGCACCGGCGACGATTGCCACAAAATCCGTGCCAAGTGGGAACGGTCAATCGGGGAAGTGACGCCGCCGAAATCCAGCGTCAAGCCCGTGTGGACGGTTCCGGGTTTTGGCTCAGGCAGGGGTTCGGGCGGCGCGGATGCCCCGATCCATTTCGGCGACACGCCCGCAGTTATGGAAAAGCCGGCAAATAACAGCCGGCCCGCCAAAGTAGCAGCGAAGCCAGTGGCCAAGGGAGCGAAGAAAGCGAGAGCTGCGGCGGCGAGCGCTTCGCGAAAGGCGCGGAGGTAGTCGATGGCTCGCGCGAACGGGGCTCCCACAAATGGATCCGCAAAGGGTGGAGCGGAAATCACTTTCCTCGAAGCAATACGGCAAGCCATGTTTGAGGAGATGGAGCGCGACCCGGCAGTTCTGCTAATGGGCGAGGACGTGGGCGTCTACGGCGGAGCGTTCAAGACCAGCGAAGGATTGCTCGAGCGGTTCGGCTGGGAGCGCGTGATTGACACGCCCATCAGCGAGAGCGCCATCATCGGCGCGGCTTGCGGGATGAGCTACCTCGGCTTGCGTCCGATTTGTGAGATGCAGTTCATCGATTTCATCGTTTGCGCGTTCAACCAAATCACGAATTTCGTGGCTAAGGGACATTACCTGTGGAACGCGCCCGCGCCCATGGTGATTCGCGGGCCGTCCGGGGGCGGTGTGCACGGCGGGCCGTTCCATTCGGCGAACCCGGAGATGTATTTCATACACACGCCGGGGCTGAAGGTGATTTATCCGTCGACGCCGTACGACGCCAAGGGACTGCTGAAGGCCGCGGTGCGTGATAATAATCCGGTGCTGTTTTTCGAGCACAAGTTTCTGTACCGCCGGATCAAGGGAGATGTCCCGTCGGAGGACTATACGGTTCCCATCGGCAAGGCCGTGGTCCGCCGCGAGGGCAAGCACCTGACCATTCTTTCTTACGCGGCGATGATGCACACGTCGCTCGAGACTGCGGACGCCCTGGCCAAGGAAGGGATCGAAGCGGAAGTGATTGATTTGCGGACGCTGCTGCCGCTCGATGAAGAGACAATCCTGACTTCTGTGAAGAAGACGAATAAATGTCTGGTCGTGCATGAAGACACGAAGACCGGTGGAATCGCCGGAGAAATCGCGGCGATTCTTTTCGAAAAAGCCTTCCACGATCTCGACGGGCCGCTCGTGCGGGTGACCTCTCTGGATACGCCGGTACCGTACGCGCCGACGCTGGAAGAGCATTTTTTGCCCAATGCGAAAAAGGTTTTTTCTGCCGCCAAGGAGTTGGCGCGGTATTAGGATGGTAAGGAGAAGAGGAGAACGATCATGGCAGTTGACATCGTAATGCCCCAGATGGGCGAGAGTATTTTTGAAGGAACCATCACCAAGTGGCTCAAGAAGCCCGGCGACAAAGTTGAGCGCGACGAGCCGCTGTTTGAGATTTCGACCGACAAGGTGGACGCGGAAATTCCTTCACCTTCGGCGGGTGTGCTCAAGGAAATCAAGGTCGGGGAAGGCCAGACCGTGCCGATCCAAACCGTGGTCGGCGTGATTGACGCCGCCGGCTCAGCGGCGGCAGCCCCGGCTCCGGCGAAATCCCAGGTGCCTGCCCCGGCGAAAGCTTCGGTTGCGGCTGCGCCCGCTCCTGCACCAACGCCGGTCCCACGGCCTGCCGCGCCAGCGCCAGTGGCGACTGCGGCGGTTCCGGCTCCGGCCGCGCCGAACTCTTCGGGCGAACGCATTCACAGCTCGCCGCTGGTGCGCCGCTTGGCAAAGGAGCATGGCATCGATCTTTCGACGGTTGCTGGCACCGGCGCGGGCGGCCGCATCAGCAAGCAGGATATCGAAGCGGTCATTGCCATGGGGGCCGCAGGAGGTGCACCTGCCGCCTCGCCATCGGTCGTTTCGATTCCGGCCGGGCGGCCCGTTCTCGTGCCGCCGACTCCGGCGCCAGCTGCCGCGCCCGGGGCTCCCGGTGCGCAAGCCCACGTCGCGCTCGAAACCGCGGTGCCGCGGGAAAAGATTTACTTCGGCAATTACGAAGTCCAGCCGATGAGCGCCATGCGGCAGAGAATCGCCGAGCACATGGTGGCGTCGAAGCGCGTTTCCGCGCACGTCTATTCGGTCGACGAAATCGACATGACTAAGGTGGCCATCCTGCGCGCTAAGTCGAAGGATGAATTTGAAAAGCGCTACGAGACCAAGCTGACGTTCATGCCCTTTTTCGTCAAGGCTGCGGTGGCCGGATTGCGCGCGTTTCCCACGCTGAACGGTTCACTCGACGGCACAAACGTGGTCATCCATAAGGACATCAATATCGGCATCGCCGTGGCTCTCGACTGGGGCCTAATTGTCCCGGTGGTCAAGAACGCCGACGAAAAGAATCTTCTGGGCATCCAGCGAACCATGAACGACCTCGCCGAGCGTGCCCGCTCGAAGAAGCTGAAGCCCGAGGAGGTCCAGGAAAGCACCTTCTCCATCACCAACCCGGGCGTCTTTGGTGGGCTTTTTGGGCTGCCGGTGATCAACCAGCCCAACGTGGGCATCCTGGGTCTTGGCGCCATCGAGAAGCGCCCGGTAGTGGTCGATGACGCCATCGCCATCCGCTCGATGTGCTATGTCACGCTAAGCTACGACCACCGCGTGGTGGATGGCGCCGTCGCACATCAGTTCCTGCACAAGGTGAAAGAGACGCTCGAGAATTGGTCGGAGGTGTTGCTGTAAAACTCGCTTCCCGGAGCAGTTGACCCGACGGACTTAATCCTATCCTTAATGTCCGATAACGGTCGGTGTCCGAAAGTGGGACGAACGGTTCCCGCAAATGGCCAGACATAGCTTCTTCCGGAAGCCAGTGCTCCAGGCAAGTGGTTGAAAATGAATGGACTACTGCGACTCCCTCCCTGGCAACCTGCCTGCCTCTCCCACTTCTAAGGTGTGCCACTGACATGTTGGCGGCCCTTGCGGAGTATGAGTGATGACCGCAGCGAACCTCGAGACAGCCACCGATTGCGAGACGATGTCCCAGCGAATTCTCATTGCCGATGATCAGAAGGACGTGCTGGACGCCTTGCAGTTGCTCCTCAAGGGGTACGGCTACGTCCTCGAAACAGTTAGCACCCCTGCCGATTTGCTCGCGGCCCTGGCGCAGCGCGAATTCGACCTCCTGCTCATGGACTTGAATTACGCGCGGGATACCACGTCTGGGCGGGAGGGCCTGGATGTGCTGGGGCGCCTGCAGGAGATGCCCGACGCCCCGCCCGTGGTGGCCATGACGGGTTGGGCCACCGTGGGTTTGGCCGTCGCGGCCATGCAGCATGGCGTGAGCGATTTCGTGGAAAAACCCTGGAGTAACGCGCAGCTGCTGGAAATCCTGGAAAAACAGATTTCCCTTGGCCGCGAGCGCCGCGCCTCACGCCGGAAGGCCAACGAGGAAAAGCAGGCCCGGGAAGAGGCCATCCATCATCTTCAGGAGCAGGAACACGAGATCGCCGAGGCCAAGGCGATTCAGGAAAACCTTCTTCCGCGCGAGATTCTTCAAATGGCGGGCTATGGAATTGTCAGTTCCTGGCAGTCGGCTGGCGCGGTGGGCGGAGATTACTTCGATGTTCTCCCGCTTGGCGAGGAAGCGCTGGGCCTGTGCATCGCCGACGTGGCCGGAAAAGGGATCCCGGCGGCGCTGCTGATGTCTAACTTGCAGGCGGCTGTCCGCGGACTTTCTTCCCCGTCGTTGGGGCCGGACGTCCTGTGCAACAGTCTGAATTCCCTCGTTTGGAGGAACACGCACACCGACCGTTTTATCACTCTTTTCTATGCACAACTGGATGGCCCCGCTCGGCGCCTGCGCTATGCCAACGCCGGCCACAATGCGCCATTCATCGTGCATGCGGACGGCTCACATGAGCGGCTGCGCGAAGGCGGCGGAGTCCTCGGTGTCTTCGCGGAGCAGAGTTACGCGCTGGGGACCGTGCAACTCGCAGCTGGAGATCGTCTGGTGCTCTTTACCGACGGTGTGACGGAAGCCTGCAACCCAGAGGGCGAGGAGTTTGGAGAGCTGCGCTTATTGTCTTTGCTCGAAGAGCACCGCACGCTTCCTGCCGGCGCCCTACAAGAACAAATTCTCGCGGCAATCTCCGAGTTCACTGGCGGCCATCGGACCGACGATGCGACTCTCTTGGTTGTCGCGGTTGGCGCCTAGGCTCTGCGCAAGGAACTCCTGTCGCTCGCTTGTCAAACATCATTGAATCATCGGCTTGAGCCTGGCCAGATGAGACTAGCCGCCGCCCCGCATCCGGCGTATCTGCTCCAGCGCCCGCACCATGCCGGGGTTATGTTAGCGGTACGTATCGATTCCGGTAAGCCATTGAAGCATTAAGAAGATGAATTCCCAAATGAGAAAACGCCGAGTCCAAGATGGGAAGGAGAAACCCCGCTGGTCAATCTCAATCTGGAAAACTCGATGCCGCAAAATGAGAGAGCCGGGACCACTCCCGGCTCTCTCGAAAACACTCCCTATGGCGTCAGAAGCGCCTAGCGCCTCTTTTTCTTCTTCGCCGCCTTCCGGGCCGGCTTTTTGGCTGCTTTCTTCTTGGGTTTTGCCTTCTTGACTTTTTTCTTTGGCGCCGCTTTCTTTTTGGCCGCTTTCTTCTTCGGGGCTGGCCTGGGTGCGGGCCTTGGTGCGGGAGCCTCCTCTTCCGGCTCCTCGCCTACGATTGCGAGTTCCTCTTCCTCAGTCTCCACGATCTCTTGCGTCTCGCCGCCCAGCTCCTCGTCGTCTTCCAGCCGCGACAGCTCGTTGTCGTCTTCGAAGCTTTCTTTCTCGAAATCCATGCCGTCCTCCCCTGGGGGAATCTCATAGCCCCGTCTCTACATGGGCCTGTAATTTGCTGTTTTGGCCGGAGTTCTTGAAGGACACCCCGTCCTCGCGCCGTTGTTTGTTATCGTACTCGCTGTAAGTTGTCAAGTAGTCTGCACAGTCGTGAGGAAAAGCGGCTCCAAAGACAGACGAAGAAAGTATCGGCACGCCGGACGGGGGGCACTGCCTCTTCGTTGCGGATTCTATAACTGTATGAAAGTAAAATGTTTAGCTTGAATTCCCGCCAGCTGGGGCACTGCTGGCTTTCGCGGGAGTTGAAACGGACGCTTTCTTTTTGGAGCGAGAGCGCGCACGGCTCCGAGATTTTTCCGGCGCGCCGCCAATCGTATAAATGCGCAGTACCATACCGCGGCTCACTCGGTTGGACTTCAAACGGTTCCACTTGCGCACGTCCTCGGCATTCACGCTGAAGCGGTCCGCAATCCCCGCTAGCGTGTCGCCTCGCCGCACGCGGTAGCTTACCAAGAGCCGTTTGGTCTCCGATGCTGGCTGCGTTGCGGGAATGATCAGCTTGCTTCCCGCCTCCAGAGCCGCGGTGCGCTCGATTTTGTTGGCTTCAGCGATGGCCACCGGCGTCACGCGGTATTTTTTAGCAATGGAAGCCAGCGTCTCGCCGGGTTCCACACGGTGGCGCCGCCAGCTGACCCACTTGTCGGGGGGAATCGCCGCGATTTCCGCAGTGAATTTTTCGCCGGTGCCTTGAGGAAGGCCCAATTCGAACGAAGGATCGTCCGGTGTGGCCGTGCGCAGCAGGGAAGGGTTCAGCGCGCGCAGCGTTTCCACGTCCACGTCGATAGTCTCCGCCACCAGCCGCAGGTCGATCGGGCGGCCTGGTTTCACGACGTCCGTTGGAACCGGCGTCTCCGGGTCAGTCTGGATGTTGTAATGCGCCGCGTCCTTGGCAATCAGCGTCAATGCGATGATGATAGGCACGTAATTTTTTGTTTCGCGCGGCAATACGTTGCGCTTGTATAGCTCCCAGAAATCCGCGTATCCCGTGCGCTCGATGCCTTTCTGCACGTTGCCGGGCCCGCAGTTGTACGCCGCCATGGCCAGATACCAGTCGCCAAAAAGTCCGTAGAGATCGCGCAAATGCTGCGCCGCCGCGCGCGTGGCCTTCTCCGGATCCTGCCGCTCGTCAATCCACCAGGTATGGCGCAACCCATACTGCTGCCCGCGATAGGCCACGAATTGCCAGATCCCCCGCGCGCCGGCCCGCGAAAGTGCCAGCGGCTGGAACGCGCTCTCGGCTTGCGCCAGATAAATCAGATCCTGGGGAAGGCCTTCCTCTCGAAGAACCCGTGAAATCATGTCCCGGTAACGGCCGCTGCGCCGCAAACCGGTTTCCACGATGTCGCGCCCCTTGGGCGTCTGAAAAAAATTGAGGAACGAGAGCACTTCGCTGTTTACGGTCAACGGCAGGTCGTGGGAAACGTTCTTGGCCGCTTCCTCGGCGCGTTCCTTCAAACGAGGATCGGCGGGAATCGCTACCGCCGCCACTTCATCGATGGGCGCGGGAATAGCGGCGGCTTCGGCGAAACCTTCCCCTCCGCGGAACGCTTGGAGTTCATAGGCGTACACTGTGTCCACCACATGGTGAAACAACGCGCTCAACGTAGGATTGCTGTCCGGGTCGTAGCCGCTTTCCAGCATCCAATCCACCGCGTCGTCAAAGTCCTTGCGCGCCGCTTCCAGGTGGCCGGCCTTGAAATTCTTCTCCCCGGAGGCGAACTTCTCCTGAACTTTTTGGACTAGATAAGTCTTTCCGTCAGGAAACGGTGGCAGTAGAGATTTCGGCCCTGGCCGCTTAGGATCCGTCAGCGGCAGCGGCGCAAGCGCTACTGGTGGTTGAGCCTGTTGCGCCGCCTCGGATTTGGCAGCCGACGTCGCGGTAACGTGGGCTGTGGTTGTCTGAGTCCCGGGAACATGAGCCTGCACCGGCTTCCTGGTTGCATCCTCGCAACCCAGGCCGACCGCCGCCATCACGATTGTGCTTGCCGCCAGGAGCACCCGTCGTTTCATCTCCACTATGGTAAAGAGCCGGTCGCACCCAGGTCAACGCTTCTTGGCTGGCCTGGTGCTGACGGTCTTACTACCGCGAGACCTTCCAATCCTGCGTTCCGCGCCTGCCCTTCGTTGCGATAGACTCCAATCCGAGGTGATTTCATGCAGACTCGTAGTCCGTTTGCCGGGAAGAGCATGCGGTGGAAGCGGGCAATCCTTTTTTCCCTCTCAGTTCTTCTTTGCATCTCGCCTCTTTCTGCGCAGCAAAAGAGCCTTCCTCTCGAGAAGCGCGCGGCCATCGAAAAAGCCGTCGCCAGCTTTATGTCCGCGAACAGCATCCCCGGGCTTTCTGCTGCTGTCGTCCTCGAAGGCGAACCTCGCTGGTCGCAGGGTTTTGGCATGGCCGATCTCGAAAATTCTTCCCCCGCCACCTCTTCAACGCTCTTCCGCTTGGGCTCCGTCTCCAAACCTATCTCCGCCACCGCTGTTTTGCAGCTCTGGGAGCGCGGCAAACTGGACCTCGATGCCCCGGTGCAAAAATACTGCCCGGAATTCCCGCAAAAAGAATGGCCCATCACCACCCGAGAACTCCTCGGCCACCTCGGCGGAATCCGCCATTACCATCCTGACGGCAAAGGTGACGTTCCCGAGGACAGCGCCCGGCATTTCGCCAGCATGCAGGAATCGTTGCAGATTTTTGCCAGCGATCCTCTGGTCGCCAAACCAGGCACAAAATTCAACTATTCCACGTACGGCTACACCGTTGTCGGGTGCGTTATGGAGGGTGCGGCTTCCGAGAAATTCACCGACTACGTGCGCAAAAACATTTTCCAGCCCGCGGGGATGGAGCAGACCCGCGACGACGATTTTTTCACCGTGATCCCCCACCGAACGCGCTGGTATCACAAAGACAAATCCGGCATTGTCCGCAACGCCGGAGTCCTCGACTCCAGCTATAAGATTCCCGGAGGCGGAATCATCTCTTCTGCGGACGACATGGGGCGGTTCGAAGCGGCGATCCTAGGCGACAAGCTGCTGCAGCACGCTACCAGGGACCTCATGTGGACTTCTCTCAAGACCGCGGAGGGAAAGCAGACGGGATACGGTCTGGGTTGGGGCATCCTGGATAAGTTTGGCCTGCACATTCTGGCGCACACGGGCGGCCAGCAAGGCACCAGCACGGCCTTCGCCGTCGTTCCCGACCGACGCGCCGGCGTTGTGCTGCTGGCAAACATGGACAGCGTGGACGTCGACCAACTTGCCATGCAAATCCTGCGCATCGCACTGGACGTGCCGGCCAGTGCGCCTTAGTTGAGTAGCGCCTCGAACCGTCCGGTACGAGCACACTATCCCCTCTAAACAGCGAACCACTCTGCCAGACTAAGACCTTCCGACCATTAGTCTGGCGGCCACTCGCCGAAGACGCGGTCGATTACGTCGTCGAACCAGTATTTGTAAAAGCCGTCATCGCATGAAATCACTTTGAAGCCGTAGGCCTTTTCGAAGTGGCGTCCGAAGTGCGGACGCCGGCCGTCCGCATCGCAGAAGGGGTATTCCTCGGAAAGGCCCCAGGAGCTGAAGACGCGCCCCGATTTCTTCATCAGGTGGGGATCCGCTGCGAGGCAGGCAACGGCTCGTCCGGCATACAGCGGAGTTTCCGATTCCGCGTAGTCCGGCACCTTCTTTACCGCGTCACGCCAATTGGCTTCGGTGACGCCGAAGCGCTCGAGCATCACCTCAGAACGCAGGAAGCCAGGCGTGAGCGCCACGGCGGCGATATTCTTTTTTCTCAGCTCGCGCGCCATGGCGAACGCCAAGCGGATGACGCTCGTCTTGATCAAATCAAAGATGAGATGTCCTCGGTAGGTGTAGGAATCGCCGTCGCCGATCTCGACGATGAGGCTGGTTCGCGACTTGTCTTTTGCCGTCTCGATCAGGAGTGGGGCGGCAAAATGGCTGGTAATGATATGTGTATGCACGGCGTTCCGAAACATTGCGAATCCCTTTTCCACGTCGAGCTGCCAGAATGTCTTGCCAAACTCATGTTCCGCACTCTCGGAGATATCGTTCACCAGCACGTGCAGCTTTCCCTGCTCGTTGCGAATTCGCGTGATGAGCTCTTCAACTTGCTTCGCTTCCAGATGATCCATCACCACGGCAATGCCTTGGCCGCCCCGAGCGGTCACCATCTCCGCAGTCTCTTCGATGGTTTCCGGTCGGCCGAGATAGTATTCGGAAGGCAGGCGCCGCGTCGGACTTTTTCCGGTGGGTTTTGTCCGCGTGCTTCGCCCGGTGCAGTACACCGTCGCGCCCGCTTCGCCAAGTGCCAGCGCTATGCCGCGCCCAACGCCGCGTGTGGCTCCTGCCACGAGCGCGATGCAACCCTTCAGGTCCGGCGGTTGGTAGGAAGAGTCGGAAGAAGTCATGGTCACCTCGGGGAAGGACGCTGTCCAATAATAAACAGGCATTCAGTAATGTCAAGTGGAAAATGAACCGCCATTCAGTTATTCTTGCTGCGGCCGCCTGTCTAGGGGAATTTGTCGCAACTACGGCAGGCATTTCGAAAAAATGTCGCCCCGTCCTCGCGAAACCTCCGACGCCGAAATCCTGGAGGCCACTGCGCGCGCCATGCAACAGTACAGTCCCACGCGGCTCACGCTCGCCCATGTGGCCAAAGAAGCCGGGGTCGTACCTGCCACGCTTATCCAACGCTTTGGCACCAAGCGAGGGCTGTTGCTGGCGGCGTGCAGCACTGCTCCTGCAAGCGTCCCTGAACAATTCGCCGCCGCGCGGGCAAAATACAAATCCCCGCTCAAAACCCTTGTTGAGCTCTATGTCGCGTGCAGTGCCTTTGCTTCCACTCCGGAGGCCATGGCCAACGGTCTGGCTTACCTCCAGAATGACCTCATCGATCCCGAGTTCCGTGCCATCACCCTCGCGCAATTCAAAGCCCTCCTTGGGGAAACGCGTAAGCTCCTCGACGAAGCCGTGACCGCCCGCGAATTGGTGAAGTGCGACACCGCCGAGCTCGCACGCCTTATCCAGCACGTCAACGGTGGCTCAATGCTGGACTGGGCTGTCTTCCGCGAAGGCTCGCTCGCGGCGTGGCTCCGCCGCGATCTCGAAGCCCTCCTCCGTCCTTATCACCCAGGACCCAAGAATTCAGGGCGCGCGCGGAGTTCAAAGCGGGGATCAAAACGTCGTGAATGAATTCTCTGCGACTTAGGGAGTATGGTAGCGGCGGACATCTCCAAAAGCCCTAAGTCACGGATCCCTCTTGCAGATGACCCAACCGTCATGGCCAAAAAGAAACTATTGGTAAGTCACCCTATCCGTGGTAGCATGGTTTTGCGTTTGTTGCTCTTGTATCGCCTTTGGGTAAGAAAGCGGTCGCAAGGTCACACTTGCGGCCATTTTTTTGCGCGGTTGACCGCTTTGCAGCCAGCCGAGCGAAGCTTGAAGACGGCCGCGGCTCTGTTGAGGGGCTCGGAACTTGAGGCATCAGATAGCTTATAGAAGTGCTCAGCCTTCCATGGCTGACAGAAACGAGTAAATGCAGTGAATAAAGAACAGGGTACCGTGAAGTGGTTCAATGCCAGCAAGGGCTTTGGGTTCATCCAGCGCCAGAGTGGCGAGGACGTTTTCGTCCATTTCTCCGCCATTGTGGCTGATGGCTACAAGACTCTCAACGATGGCCAGGCGGTTGAATTCGAAGTAACCAAGGGTCCAAAGGGCCTGCAGGCTACGAACGTACAGCCCCTCTAATTTCGCTTCACAAGTAACAACAATTGGGCGGCGCGCTTCGGTGCGCCGCCCTTTTTGCGTTTTACCATCCAATTTGAAGGCCCGGCTAGCGCCATTGCTTGCTATGCCGCACCGCTAATGCGGCCCTACCGCACCGCTGGCTCTGCTACTTCCGTGGCACTTTTTGCCGAGCGATCTTTCAAGAATCCGCGCGCCGCAAGCAATTCCGCATTCAACAGCGCTGCTCCCGCAGCTCCACGCACCAGATTGTGCGAGAGCAGCGTGAGCTTTACGTCATGGAGCGGACACTCCCGGATTCTACCGACCACCGCGGCCATTCCTTCTCCCGCCTCGACGTCGCGCCGCGGCTGCGGGCGGTCCTCTTCGTCCACCACAACCACCGGATGGCGAAGCGCCGTCGGCAAGGAAGCGAGCTCCTCGTCCACTTCAAACGTGCGCAGCGCTTCGCGCACTTCGTCTAGCGATGCGATCTTCTTCAAGCCCAAAGACACGCACTCGAGATGGCCATGCAGCACAGCCACGCGATTGCAGTGCGCGCTGATGCCCACTCCCGCCTCAACAAACCTCGCGCCGTCCCACTTGCCCAGCAGCTTCTGCGGCTCCGCCTCCATCTTTTCTTCTTCGCCGCTGATGAACGGCACCACGTTGCTCTGAATATCCATGGACGCCACGCCGGGATACCCCGCCCCGGAAATAGCCTGCAGAGTAACCACGAAGATCCTTTCCAGCCCAAACGCCTCCGCCAGCGGCTTCAGCACCAGCACCAGCCCGGCCGTCGAGCAGTTGGGGTTCGTCACGATAAATCCCGTGTCATAGCCGCGGTTCTTCTGCTGCACGGGAATTGCGTCCAGATGCGAAGCGTTTACTTCCGGAATCAGCAGCGGCACGTCCGCATCCATCCGGTGATTCTTCGAATTGCTGACCACGGGATAGCCCGCGCGCGCGAAGTCTACCTCCACCGGGCCCGCAACAGACGAATCCAGCGCCGAGAAAACAAAGTCGCATTCGAGCACCGGCTCCACGCCTTTTACCACCAGGTCCCGCGCCACCTCCGGAATCGGCGTCTCCAGATGCCAGCGAACCGCTTCGGCATACGTCATTCCCGACGATCGTTCTGAAGCTGCAACTTCCGTCAGCTCAAACCACGGATGCCCCGCGAGCAGCTTGACCAGTCGTTGCCCGACAATGCCCGTCGCGCCGAGGACCCCGGCCCGCCACTTCTTTTTGACGCTCTTCACGCGCTTTTTCTGCTCGCTCGGCTCCATTTCACCATTCCTCCCATCTTGAATCTGTAAGCTCATGCCGCACCTTCCGGAGAAGGCGCGCCGGAAAATTCGCCCGCAGGTCCAATCCGCGTCCCGCGTGCTTGCGGATTGAAGGTATTGCGTACCCACACCACCATTTCACTTTCCGCGGCCAACGGCAGCACCTTGGGATGCAGCACCTTCGCGCCGCTCGCCGCCAGCGCACGCGCTTCGTCGTAGCTCAGCTCATGCAGCAGCCGCGCTTCCGCCGTTTCCTGAGGATTTGCCGTATAAATCCCGTCCACATCCGTCCAGATCACCAGCTCATCGGCGTCCACGACGTGCGCCACGATCGCTCCGGAGAAATCCGAACTGTTGCGCCCGAGTGTGGTAATCCGCCCGTCGGGGGTCGCTCCGATGAACCCGGTCACTACCGGCACGATTCCTTCCTTTAGTAGCGGAAGAAGAATTTTGCGGCCGCGCTGTTTGCTTTGTTCCAGCAGTGGCTGCGCGTCGCGAAACGTATCACACGTCAACACGAATTCCGATGAAGTTACGGGCACGGACCTAACGTCCAGCTTCTTCAGCGCCGCCGCGAAAAGCCGGGCGCTGAACCGCTCGCCGAAAGAAGCCAGCCGGTCAGAAAATTCCGCGGTCGCCGTGCCTTGTTCGCGGCGCACAACTTCGTGCAACAGGTCGCGTCCGAGCAATTGCAGCTCGCCGTGCACGCGGCGATTCGTCTCTTCATCCAGCCGCAAATCCTGCAGCACTTCCAGATGCATTTCCAGGATAACTTCTGCTTCTCTCCCCGCTTGAGGCAGCTTGCCGGCCGCCAGCGCCTTCTCGATCAACAGCAGATGGTCCGTTACGCCCTTCATGGCCGAAACCACTACCGCCACCGTCGATACCGCGGTCGCCTTTCGCACCAGCCTCGCCGCGTGCAGCATGCGCTCCGCTCCCAGGAGTGAGCTCCCGCCAAACTTAAACGCTACTACTTTTGCGTGGCTCTCACCGACCCCGCCGCGCCAAAGTGCCTCCCTTTGTCTCGCGGCAGGGTTTCGTTCCGCTGCTTCTTCCTGCACATTTTCCCGGTTCATGACTTGCGCTCCTGGTCTCCATTCTCAAGTCCGGCTGGAGCGTCTCTGGAGGGGCTTAAAAGAAGAAACCCACCGCCAGGTTCGCTTCTGGCGGTGGGTTGGAAACTTTTTCTATCCTGCTAGCTGTTTCTCCACGCGCCCGAAGCGGTAATAGTCTTCGTAGTCGAGGTAGTCGACATGGACTTAATTCGCTTCGTGGCGATGGACATCATTACGTACTCAGCCTACCACGCCCCTTCCTGGAAAAAAAGCACCATTTTTCGCGGCCCCTTTACTGATAAGCGGTCCTGCCTTCAACTCGCCATTCGCATCGATGGGGCTTGCATTCAGAATGAGTACGCTATGGCGAAAACGGTTAGGTGTGATATCTGTGGGGGACTGTACAATCAACGTCACCTCAGTTCGCACAAGCGTCTCTCCCACGGCAAGCGTGAAAAGCCTGCTGGCTTTTCCAAGCAGGAACCGCCGAGCATAGAGATGATTGTTTCCCTGTACAAGCAATTGCCGGAGAAGCAGAAAAAGGAAGTGCTCGACCGCCTTGCATCCGGGGACCAAACAGAGCTCTAGCCGAAAGATGAGCGGCGTAGGACCGGCATTCTTGCCTGTCCTCTTCCTGTCAGCTGTGGGCCGCAGAGGACTTCAGAAGGATATTCAGATCATCCGGATGAATCGCGCAAAGCTGTGCGTCTTCTCGCTCAATGTTCCCGTTGCGTGTCAGCGTCACTAACGATTCCTCCAGAGTGAACGAGCCGCGTTTTTTCGTGAGTGGGATCTCCTGATGGAGATACTGCAGATTGTTTCTGCGGATATGATGCCGCGCGCCATACCCAACCATCAGCAGTTCCGCTGCGGGAACGCGGCCGCCGTTCTTGGTCGGCAGCAGAATCTGCGTCAGCACTGCGGCAAGCGCCATCGCCAGTTCTTGCCGAATAGCGTTCTGCCGCTCCACCGGGAACGAATCGGTGATTCGCGCTACGGTCGAAGCCACATCCGTCGTGTGCAGCGTCGAGAGAACCAGGTGTCCTGTTTCCGCCGCCACTACCGCAATGCGCATAGTCTCCGCGTCGCGCATTTCGCCGACCACGATAACGTCTGGAGCTTGTCTTAGCGCGGCGCGCAATGCCGTCGGGAAATCCGGCGCATCCGTGCCGATCTCCACCTGCTCGATCACGCTGCGCAGGTTTTTGTGCTCATACTCGATGGGATCCTCGATGGTTACGATGTGCCGTGGCTCCCGGGCATTGATCTCATGGATCAACGCGGAAAGCGTCGTGGACTTGCCCGAGCCCGCCGGGCCGCCGATCAGCACTAGTCCACGCGGCAAATGCGCCAGGTTTCCGACCGTCGGCGGCAAGTGGAGGTCCTGCAGAGCTGGCACGCTGGTGGGCAACGCGCGAATCGCCGCGGCCGCGCGCCCGCGTTCGCGATGTAGATTGATTCGGAATCGCCCCACGCCCTCAATGCGGTAGGACGAGTCGGCAATCATCGTTTCTCGGTAGAGCCGCAGCGCGTTCTGGGAAAGCGCCGGAAGAACGGCAGCCTCAATCTCGGGACCATCCAGAGCGGTTGGCTCCAATTTGCGTACCTCGCCTTGTACGCGCACGCAGGGCGGTGCATCTTCCACCAACAAAAGGTCGCTTCCGCCCCGGCTCACCAGCATGTTGAGCCATTGGTCCAACCGGCCCGTTGCCGCAGAGTCAGTGTTCTC
This sequence comes from Acidobacteriota bacterium, assembly GCA_003223295.1. Lineage (GTDB taxonomy): Bacteria > Acidobacteriota > Terriglobia > Acidiferrales > UBA7541 > Acidiferrum. The sequence continues at coordinate 46,096 of QHYM01000102.1, forward strand.
GGAGCGGCCACCGCTGAGTTCCCGAGCCAGTTGATTCAGTTCTTCGGGATTGTCCATCGCCGCCTCATCTTAGACGCGCTAGAGGGAAGTCTGGCCCACGGCTCGCGCAATGTCCAGCCAGTTCTAGGAAATGCACTAAAAAGGATTGCGGCAAGCAGCCCCTATGGGCTAACTTGCCTGCCCTCAAGACCTATCGAAACTCGAGCTGAGGAGTCACGAGCATGGTACACAAAACTGCAATGCGATTGGCGATCGGCGGATTATTCGTCGCAGGCATGTTGGCAAGCACGCTTGCGCAGATGCCCAACCCTTACGGCGCGCCGATTAGCCTCGAGAATGCCAAGAAAGCTGCCGCGCCTGCGCTGGCCGAGGCGGAGAAGAATCACTGGAACATGGCAGTGGCCATCGTGGATGCCTCCGGCAACCTCGTTTATTACGAAAAGATGGACAACACGCAACTCGGCAGCGCCAACGTCGCGATTGACAAGGCGCGTTCCGCCGCCCTGTTTAAGCGGCCGACCAAAGCTCTCCAGGATGCCCTGGCGGCGGGCGGAGATGGATGGCGGATTCTTCGCGTGCAAGGCGCCGTCCCTGTCGAGGGCGGCATTCCGCTGGTGATGGATGGAAGAATTGTGGGAGCGATTGGCGTTTCTGGCGCCACCAGTGCACAGGATGCGCAGTGCGCCAAAGCCGGCGCCGACGCCATCAAGTAGCGTGGCGGCTGCTGCACTGACACTTTGCTGCGATTTATGCCGCTGATCTTCACGAGCCTGGAGGTGCGTTCATGAAGAAGACGTTTGCGAGCGTGTTGCTTGCTTTGGTGTTTGTTACTCCTTCTTTCGCGCAGGAAACTCCGACGGAACGAGAAGCCGCGCGCGACGTGGTCAAGCAAATCAATGCCCTAAGCCAATCCCTCGGAGTCCAGGCGATGGTGGCGAAGCTTTCCGCGCCCGACAAAGGGCGTGACGAAGTCATCGCGCGCGTGAAGCAATTGATGCAGTCCGAGCTTCTGCCCATGAGCGACTGGATCACGCAGCATCCCGAAATCGGCTTTCAAGAAACGCAGGCAGTGGCAAAACTTACTGCGTATCTCCAAGCGCACGATTTTGAAGTGACCATGCCGGTGGCTGGCCTGGCCACTGCCTTCATTGCGAAATACAAGCGCGGCGCACCCGGCCCCAATCTCGGCGTCATTCTCGAATACGACGCGCTCCGCGGCACCAAGGGCGCGTTTCATGGTGACCAGCACAGCGCGCAAGGTCCAGTGGGCATGGCTGCCGCCGTCGCCATCGCGGAGTTCCTCACGCGCACGCACACTCCCGGCACGGTCACCGTTTATGGTTGTCCCGGCGAAGAAATGATGCCGCCCGAAGCGAAAACAGTGATGATGGAAGCGGGTGTGTTCAAGGGCGCGGACATTATCGTGCGGAGCCATTCCTTCGCCACAACTTCAAGGTCGGCCGCTGGCTTTGGCACCTGCTGCATGAATATTGACGGCGTGAAGTACACCTTCTACGGCGCGCCAGCGCATCAACTGACCGCCTGGAATGGGCGCAACGCCCTGGAGGCGGTGATCAAGCTCTTCAATAACATTGATAGCGTCCGCAGCAATATAAGGCCGGAAGCGCGGATCCAGGGTGTGATCACCGAAGGCGGCGCTGCGCCGAATGTGGTGCCGGACAAGACCTCGGCGGATTTTTATATTCGCTACCCGGACGGCGTCTATCTCGAGCAGGTTGCCCAATGGGTGGATGACGCAGCACGCGCCGCCGCCTTGGCTACTGGCACCAAAGTGAAAATCGACCATTATGGAAAGGACGCGGATGGCATTTCGCTCGCCACCCTCGAGGAACTGGCTTTCGCTTACATGAAGCAATTTGGCGCGACCGGCGTGGAGCCGGAGCCCGGCAAGCCCAAAGGCTTCGAAGAGACCGGCAGCGTTTCGAGCCAGATTCCCGGCATTGGCGTGTCGGCAAAGTCTTCGAACTTCTCAAATCATACTTACGGGATGGAAGCGGACGCGCTCAAGGAAATCGGGCAGGAAGGTTTCTTGATTGATGCGGAAACAATGGCCGCGATCCTGTATGACTATGCTTTGCATCCTGAGCTGCGCGATGCCGTAAAGACCGAATTCACGCGCATCCAGGGGCTCTTTGGCGAATATCAGTCGGCGCTGCAGAAGGCCTACCCAAAACCCGAAATCGCCGAGCCGAAGTAGCGGAGAAAGAGACGCTCCGGCTTGACGTAAGTGCGACCGCAACCTTTAGATTAGCGTCGAGAAAGTTTCCAAACGGTGAGAAGTGGCGGGAAAGACGATTTACTTGTCGCTGGGTTCGAACATCGGAGACCGCGATAAAAGTCTGCGCACCGCGATTTCCAAACTCGGTGAGGCGAAGGTGCGCGTGACACGCGTCTCCTCGTTCTACGAGACCGAGCCGGTGGATTTGCGCGAGCAGCCGTGGTTTCTGAATTGCGTCGTGCAAGGCGAGACAGAGATTCCGGCCTTAGATTTGTTGCGGGCACTGCGTGAAATCGAATCGCGCATGGGCAGCAAGAAACTCGTGCCCAAAGGCCCGCGGCTGATCGACGTTGACATTTTGCTTTACGGAAACGAGATCATCGACACGCCAGAATTGCAGGTTCCGCATCCGCGCATGCTCCAGCGCAGATTCGTGCTCGTGCCACTGGCTGAAATCGCCCCGAGCTTGAAGCATCCTTCGTGGAAAGCAACAGCCGGGGAGTTGCTAGCTAATCTGAGCGATGCCAGTGTGGCGCGCAAATTTGAAGCTTCCAAATAGAGGACGCGCCCTTCGTTCCTCTGGGTAAACTGAAGCGCGCCACTAAATGAATCGCCACGGATTCCTCAGCTCGTGCGGTGCAGCAGGAGCCGGTGAAGTTTCATTGGTTTCGGCTGCAGCGCTTCGAGCTCGATTTCCGCGAGACGGCCTTCGGTGATCTCGCTCCAGCGGTAGACGCCCGGCTCGGTCTCCATCGTTTCGCGGCCATTCAATCGCCGCAGGAATTCGCTGGCGCCTTCGCGCGAAGCCACGGTGCGTACCGTGGGGCGAGCGAGCGCTTCCACCGCATAGCTGCGCAAGAGTTTGTGCCAATAGTGATCAAAGAGGTCGCCGGAAGCAAAAATATCGCTCCAGGCGACTTCACCGCCGTAGGCGACGACCACGCCGACAACGCGCTCGCCCTTTAGCCCGTAAGTCGCGCTGGCAAAGCGGCGCTGCACTTCGGCAACGAAATCGTCAATGGAGACGCCGACTGCGCTCGACTGATAAATTTTCTCGTAGGCTTCCGTGTGCGCGTTGCCGGCGATAGCGGATTGCAGTCGGCTTTCGGAAATCTGTGCCGGAGGAGCTGCAGCCGGTTTTGCGGCGGTCGAGCCGCTGCGAACCGCTGCCCACACATCGGTTTGTTTCTGGTCTACCGCAGCTTTCTCGCGCACGCTGGGATGAACGATCGTCAATGCCGCGGCAAACTGCGAGCTGCCGGTCCACCGTCCGTGCTCGACGCAAAACACGTCCAACGGAAGTGGTGGCGCGCCCACCGGCACAATGCGATCTTTGCCGATCACGCGGTCCTGTTTGCCGCCGCTGACCAGTTCGCCCGCGAGCAGCAGGAGCGGGTGCTTGCTGCGATTGAGCAGCACAAGTTGATTCACCGAAGCTCCGGTGGTCTGTGGAATGTAAACCGGACGGCCGTCGCGCCCGCGCACCATTTCTTCGGAGCCGCGTTCGCGAACCACGACTTCTCCCGTGGCCAGGCCTTCTTCCAAAGTTAAAAAGGCGCTGGTGTCCTGCCCGTAAGAGGCGACTACGGGAAAGATGGAAATGTTTTCGTAGGTAACGGGATCCAGAATCCGCCAATCTCCCTCTGGTTTTGGCTGCGGCGCGGGTGGTGAAGCAGGCGTAGCGGCCGGTTGCGTATTCGAATCGAAGTCTGACCCGGGGCGAACAGAAGCCAGACCGCCGAGTGTGATGAATCCCAGGAATCCGCCGATAATGGCGGCAAAGATCGAGCGCTCCATAAATCACTCCTATGCGTGAACTAGCACCCTCTCGCGGTGAGCGGCCGAGATGGCGGCTCAGGGTTAGAACGACGAGCGCAGGATTTCTTGCAGAGGTTTTTGACAAGAAAGCCGCACGGTTAGAGGAAATCGGCTAAGGGCTATGCGATTTCGTAGGGATGTAGGTTAACTGTAGGGATCGCCGAGATTGATGCGGGTTTTGCGTTTGGTTTTGGAGGCTTCGGCTTCTTCGCGCTCGTATTCGGCGATTTCTTCCTCGGTGTAAGAAAACGTTTCGCGCGAGGCGAACATGGAATTCGCACGGGCAGCCTGCTTCTTCTTCTTACGAAGTGCCCCGAATTCGCGGCGAACCAGGCGGATGGGCGCCTCAATCACCTTGATCTCGACGAGAAGATCGCTGACTTTTTCAAGGAAGTCGTGAAGGTGATATGGCCGAACCACATAGGGCAGGCGTGCCGATTCGATTTGCGCCGTGAATTGCCGCTCCGCGGTTTCCGGAATGATAAAGAGAGCGCGAATCCGGCCTCCAGCCTCCTGCGGAACCGTGGCAATTTCTTTGAGCGTGAAGAAAGCGGGGCTTTCAAGGTCGATTGCGGCGGCGTTGGCGACGACCAACGACCAATCCGCGCTTTTCAGTTCGGCAAGAAGCATTTTCGCCTCAGGAACGATGCGCACGCGCCAGCCTTCGGAGTCCAAGACCTGCTTCACGGCGCTGGCACCGTGAGCATCATTGTCGAGCACAAGAATCCCCACCTGACGGGGAGCGACCGTAGGACTAGTACCCATAAGCTTTAGTATAGGGCGGAAGCCACTGCGGAGACCTGGCCGTCAAGCTCCTGAAGCTTATGCGGTAATACTGACCGGCGGGACAGGTGCTCGGAAAACTCTCGCGCCCGCGCGGGCTACAGCCCAACTACCAGAGAAGTCGCGGAAAGGTATTTCTGCAAGCCGATGCCATCCCAAAAAACGCGGTACGTGGCCTTGCGCTTTGAGGAATCCGTGCCCGTGAAGAGGATTTGAAAGCCGTCGCGGGACCATTCCGCCTCGCTCGCGGACAAGTTCGCAATGGGTAACAGTGTACGGCGCTTCGAACGAAACTCGTAAAAGAACAATCCTCCCGCTTGGCCTTCCTTTTCTGCCGTGGGTACGCCTGCCGGTGGATGAACGAACAACGCGGAAACGAGCGCAAGGTCGGGGTTGGTGGGATGTAGCCGCACTGTGAGCTTGGTGCCAGGAACAAAGTCGGGCCCGCACAAATCCTTGATAGGAAGCGTTTGCGTTGGCTTGCCGTCTTCACCGATCCAGGCTAAGTCGGCCTGATTGAGAGTGGTTACCAAGACAGTGTGCGGGTCGACCCACCCCTGGGTCCTTTCGAAAGCGTCTGGACTAAGAACCACTGCCTTGGTTGGATCGTTCGAAGGGAAGGTCCAGAGCTGCCATTTTCCGTCTTGATGATTGAGATAGGCAACGCGGGAATCGTCGGGAGACCAAACTGGGCTTCGAACGTCGCCGCGAAGTAATTCCTTCAGATTGTTCAAATCGTAATCGTATTCGTCGATGATGCGGACTGCGCCCTCTTCGCGCGTAAAGAGCAACTTCTTGCCGTCGTGGGAGGGTGACAAATCAGATCCGGCTGCCCCGGGGATGATGCGAACAATGGAGCCGCGCTTGAAAACGAGCTGCTGGCTGGCATCCCGATACGCGACAGCAACGGGAGATTGGAACTTGGTGACGCTGGAAACAGGAACGGGGGGCTTTTTCTTGGCGTCATTGTCTTCCTGGTCGGGCTGGTTATTGATTTTCGGG
>QHYM01000024.1 GCA_003223295.1 Acidobacteriota bacterium
TGGAATCGGAAGCGGAAAATCATCGTTACCCACCAGGAGAATGGCGCGGTTCGGATTTTTCTTATCTATTTCAACCGAGTTCTTTTCCTTTGCCTTGGCTGCGAATTGCGCCGCCCGATTCTTGTCCTGCACCGGGTCTTCTGAAGCGACAATATCCTCGCTATCGGGTCCCAGAATTTCCTTCGCGACGGCGACGTCGAAATTCGCCGCTACCTGAATAAGAGCGTCGGCAGCCTGTTTTGGTGTATCAAATTGCTTTTGTTGTGGCTGCGACGCCGCTGAAGTTGACTCTTGTTTTGGCTCCGGCGCCGCTTGTGTGACCAGAACGAGTAAGAAGCAATTAACGATCGCACAAGCAATCACGAAGAATTTCGACGAAGTCATAATATTTGCTTTCGATTTCATTTGTTTTTCCTCATCGAGTGTTTATCTCCGTCCTCCGCCACCACCGCGACCGCCGCCGCCATGACCGCCGCCACCGCGACCGCCGCCACCGCGACCGCCGCCACCTCCTCCACCGCGACTCATTCCGCCACCTCCCATGCTATGACCGCCTCTGCTGCTGCTGGCTCGCGCGTAGTTTCCGCTACCGCCGCCGCCAAATCCTCCGCCGCCGCGAGAAGCGGAACTAGGTCGTGAGGATGCGCTGCGGTTACCAACCTGATTCTTAGCGCTACCACCACTTGGTCGAGCGCCAGCGCCAGCGCCACCACCGGGTCGCGCTCCAGCTCCAGTGCCGCCGCCAGGCCGGTTACCAGCTCCCGTGCCGCCACCTGGGCGGTTTCCAGCTCCGGCACCACCGCCAGGCCTATTAGCAGCTCCAGCACCGCCACCCGGGCGGTTTCCAGCTCCGGCACCGCCACCTGGCCGAGCACCCGCTCCAGCGCCCGCCTGCCTGCCACCCTGCCCCCGAGCTGTAGCGCCGTACTTATTCGCGGTTTGCCTGTTCCCATAGGGAGCATTCCCGCGATGCTGCGGATTATGCTGCCACGCGCCTCCCTGCTTGTTGAAGTTTGCTTGGTTAAAGTTCTTGTTAACGTTTTTGTTATAGTTGTTCACGTACTTGTTGTTGACGTTGACGTCGACATTGCCGTGGCCCCATCCGCAGTTCCAGCCCCAACCCCCGCCGCCCCAGGCGCCCCAAGCGGCAGCACCTAGCGCGATTCCCGCGCCCCACGCCAAAGCTGTCCCCGGCACGTAGCCCGGATAGGTGTAGGGATAATAGGGGTAGGCAGGAGGTGGTGGTCCGTAAACGACCGCCGGGTCATATGAGGGAACATAAACTACATCAGGGTTAGGTTGTTGGATTGTGATGACCTGTTTACCTCCATCCGCTGCCTGGGTCTGCACTGTTTGTTGGGCGCTGGTCTTTAGAGTTCCCTTACCCTGAGCTTTCCCCCGCATACGCTGGACTGCGTCCATCACGTCAGATTGCTGCGCCAGGAATGCGTTTCCCAAATCCGTCGTCCACTGGATGTTGCCGGCCATACGCTGTACTACGTCTGGAAACTCTACCATTGCCTGTATGCTTGGGTCCCACTGCTGTTTTGCCACTGCGTCCGCCAGCGCTTTGCCTTTCAAATCCTTATTCCGATCCATCCACTGCTGAAGTTGGATAACTTCAAGCGGATAAGTGGAAGCAGCCAGCGTTTGAGCCAGGAGCGGGTCGGGATATAACGCAATCGGCGCAACCAGCGAATCCAATTGATCATTAGGTAGCTTGGGAGCCTGTTCCGCGTCTGACGTAGTCGTAGTCATGACCTGCGACTCGGCTTGCTGCGCCAATGCTGCCGTGGAGCCCAATAAGGGCAATGCGAGACCAATGATGGCGATCACGCCATGAAATAGTTTGCGGCTTGGTGACTTCATAAATTTTTGTTTTTCAACCGTTACCGACGAGAATAGATGAACTTTGTTGATCGGCAATATAGGATTTGCTCTGATCGATTGTCGAAATTTTGAGCCACGGTAGCAAAATTAGCAGACGCGCCAGAGAAATCCTTGGGGCTTCGAGTCCTCTCCCTGGGACGATATTGACCTCCCGGAATAGCGTCTGCTGGACCTTTCCTTGATTACCTGCGAATCGTGCCGAATCTCGAAGGGTTTCGGCATTGTTACGAATGGGTTACAAAATTTCCTTATTGGAATGTAAGGCTTTTCCCGATGGACTGAGTGGTGTATATAGCCGCTCGGACTAATCTTGCCGATCGGGTAATCAGGTTACGGGACTTGCAGTTTGCTGATCGGAGATCCAGACGTTTCGCACTTCGACTTCACCACACAATTGGACGCGTTGCCTCCCAAACAATCTCCCCGCCAAGTTTGGAGTCGGCGGACTCCATGAACTGGGTCACTATAATCTGGTCCATGGGCAGCGCAGCGTGCCTGCTGCTGGCGCTGATGCACATCGTCGTTTGGTGGAAGGACCGAAAGGCACGAGCGAACCTGGCGTTTTCAGTGATGGCAATTGCCGTCGCGGCCCTTGCGGTGTTGGAACTGGCGTTGATGCGAGCGGAAACCGCCGAACAATTCGGCATCACGGTACGCTGGATGCATGTCGCGGCTTGGGTGATCATCGTGTCGCTGGTCGGCTTCGTGCGACTGTACCTAAACGCGGGACGACGATGGCTCGCATGGACAGTCGTCGGCGTGCGGACGGTATCGCTGATCCTCAATTTCGCTTTCTGGCCGAATATCAATTTTCGCGAGATTACCGCGCTGCGCCACATTCCTTTCCTCGGAGAATCCGTCTCGGTCGCAAGCGGTGTGCCGAATCCCTGGATGCTGGTCGCCCAGGCGAGCTTGCTGTTGCTCGTCATCTTTGTGGTGGATGCCACAATAACTGTGTGGCGGCGGGGCGAGCGACGGCAGGCGCTGGTACTGGGCGGCAGCATTGTGTTGTTCGTCGTGCTGGCCACCGCGGAAGCGGTGGCAATAACGTGGGGAATCATCTCTATGCCGATGACGGCGAGTTTGTTCTATCAAGGCCTTGTCGCAGCGATGGCCTACGAGTTGAGCTACGATGTGCTTCGCGCCGCGGCGCTCGCGCGCCGGTTACAGGCCAGTGAGGCCGAATTGCGCGAGACGCACCAGCGAATGGATCTAGCCACCAGCGCTGCCGGACTCGGGATCTGGGTGTGGGACATCGTGCGTGATGAGATCTGGATTTCTGAAAAAGGGCGGGCTCTCTTCGGCTTCGAGCCGTTGGAGAAGCTCGACATCGATCGATTCCGAAACGCGATACACCCTGACGATCGTAACTTTCTCCGCGAGGCCTTGCAGAACTCTTTGAACACCGGCGTAGACTATGAAGCTGAGCATCGGGTGCTCCTGCCGAACGGAGAGGTACGCTGGTTGAACGAGCGCGGGAGCGTGGAATTCAGTAGCGAGGGCAAGCCGGCCCGGATGCGCGGCGTTTCGCGTGATGTCACCCAGCGCAAGCTGGGAGAACAGGCGCTGCTGGAGAGCGAGGCTCGTTTTCGTACCATGGCTAATACCGCGCCTGTGTTGATCTGGATGTCGGGCCTGGACAAACTTTGCACTTTCTTCAACAAACCATGGCTGGAATTTACCGGTCGCACCATTGAACAGGAACTGGGAAATGGCTGGGCCGAAGGCGTGCATCCGGACGATTTTCAGAGCTGCCTCAAAACCTACGTCGAAGCGTTTGATGCCCGGCAACCGTTTGTTATGCAGTACCGGTTGAGACGTTACGACGGCCAATATCGCTGGATTTCGGATAACGGTGTGCCGCGCTACGACTCCCAGGAAAACTTCGCCGGCTACATTGGATCGTGCATGGATGTCACGGATTTAATAAGCAAGGAAGAAGCTTT
>QHYM01000025.1 GCA_003223295.1 Acidobacteriota bacterium
AGAAGGCCGGTCTCCAGCGGGATGCGATACGCTCCCAATGAAAGACGTGCTCAAGGCACAAAAGGAGACCGGCTATGAAGAAGATTAGCACTGTGCAGGTATTTGGTAACGAAATTTTCAAGGAGCAAAAGCTGACGATCGGTGTGGATCTGGGAGATCGCTGGTCGTTCTACTGTGTTTTGGATGAAGCAGGGAAAATCATTCTGGAACAGAAAGTGTCGACGACAACGGAAGCGCTGAAACAAGCATTTGCAAAGATACCGCGAAGTCTCATGGCCCTGGAGACGGGAACACATTCCCCGTGGGTAAGCCGGCTGTTAAAAGAGCTGGGACACGAGGTGCTTGTGGCGCACGCGCAAAAAGTGGAATTGATTAGCAAGAGCAATCGAAAAGATGATCGACATGATGCGCGGACACTGGCGCGGCTGGCGCGAATCGATCCCGAGCTGTTGGGGCCGGTGCGGCATCGCAGCGCGAAAGCACAAATTCATCTGACGGTGATTCGGGCACGTGCGGAATTGGTGAGAGCCCGAACCGGCCTGGTGAATGCGGCGCGAGGATTGGTGAAGTCTTATGGTGAACGGCTGCCGAAGTGTGGCACGAAGCAGGTGAGCCGGGAGCTGGCCGCGGAATTGAGCGTGGAGTTGCGAGAGGTTCTGGAGCCGTTGCTAAACGAAATCGAATCGTTGAACGAGCGCATCAAGGAATACGACGCCCGGATGGAAAAAATCGCCAGGGAGAGCTATCCGCAAGTCGAACTGCTCAAACAGGTGAAGGGAGTAGGAACGCAGATCGCTCTGACCTATGTTCTGACCCTGGACGATCCGCATCGATTTCGCCGAAGTCGGGATGCCGGATGTTTTCTCGGGTTATGCCCTGGGCGCAGGGACTCCGGACAGAGCCAGCCGCAGATGCACATCAGTAAAGAAGGAGACCGCTATTTGAGAACGATGCTGGTGCAAGGGGCCCACTATATTCTGGGACCGTTTGGGGAAGATAGTGATCTGCGGCGATGGGGACTGCGACTTGCCGAGCGCGGAGGGAAAAATGCCAAGAAACGAGCTGTTGTTGCGGTGGCCAGAAAGTTGGCGGTACTACTGCATCGGTTGTGGGTGAGTGCAGAGGTGTACGAACCACTACGCAATAGCCAGAAGGCGATGCGCGCCGTGGCCTAGAGCGAAGAGCTCCCCAGAAAACAGGGGATGCTAGGGGTCGACGGAGTTGGCGATCGTCGTTCCTAGGCGATCCTGGCTCGAAATTTCTCTGTGGAAAACTGAGAAAGGCAAGAAGAAAGAAAAGGAGCACATAAGAAAGCAGAGAGTCCAAACAGCCGAGCTCAACCGCCGAGATCAGGTGACTGCGATAGTGCCTGGACCAGTTTCCTTCGAAAGGGGGAACAGAGGTCGATTATCAGGTAGCAGCACCTACTGAATTGGGAACGCCCACCATGCACCGAGCGAAAATCGCTCAACCAAGAGTGCGGATGGAAGGATGGCGACAGAGGCGGCCCGGCTCGAAGGCAAGGAATCCACAGGAGGAAAAGAGAAAAAAAGAGAAAAACACACTTGACTCATACCGGCCTTCTCATGGAAGGCATCACTAGACTCGCATTCTTTCTCTTCGTTGCCTTCCCTCCGCGCCAGCCTGCCGATTCAAAGAGCGTCGGTGGCGGGCAGCAGTGCGTTGATCGCCTCTGCCAGCTTCGCGAGTCCCTCGTGCTTGGATAGGACCATATCGAAGGAGGTGTCTGCGAGAAGGGACCTACGGAACTCTTCGTCGTACGTCGTGAAGCCGACGATCTTCGTGCCGGGCAGCATGCCGCGCAGAACCGATGCTGCCTCGATTCCATTCATCCCCGGCATGCTCAGGTCCAGAACCACCAGCGAGGGTGCGCGCTCCTTGGCTTTCCCTATGGCAGCGACGCCGTCACCAGCCTCGCAGCAGGCTTTGAAAGGGGTGGCCCTGTCGATGAACTGGCAAATGGCGTCGCGCACCGCGGCGTTGTCATCGACCACGAGGATTCATGGTGTCCGGGGAGACGGCATGGCACAAGAAACTACCAGCGTTTCCTACTTAAAACAATACGAATTTCCGCTGTTGCACTATCGGACAGTGCCTTGCGACGATCAATCGAGTCTATTGAAGACTGCGAAACATGGGCCTATATTGCTCGCATGTCGCCCCGCGTGTTGCTACCGGTCGTTCCGCTATTTGTGGTGTGCATTCCATCTACATTTGGGCAGTTGCCAAAGAGGGTCGAAAAGTGCCTGCCTTATCCCACATTGGCTCAGGAAATCCGGGAAACCGTGTTCACGACAAAACACTTTCACACTCTGTCCGCTACGTGCGTGCTCGGAAACCAGCCTTCGCCACTTCGTCCACGCCTTCTTTGAGCGCTTGGTCATGTCGCAACATTGCATTGCGACGCGAATCTTTACAAGATGGGGTTCGCTTAGCGCTCACCAAAGCCTGACGTTTGCGAAGCAAATCACCCATGATTTTCGTGAGCTTGCGAGCCGCCCAAAGTTTATGCCCGAATGATTGGCGATAACAGTTCCACTTGCCTGATAAGTCTCGTCCTAAATAGGACTCGACATGGACGGTTCCGCGTTAGAGGACCTTGCCGCTACCTTGATGCGTGATACCCTTGCCTCATGGAGGGAACTAGCTCACAGGCTATGAACAGCCCGTTGACTTACCCCGACCAGCGGCGCGACGACAACCTGATGGAGTTTTTCCTCAAGCTAATCGGCGCGATCCTCAAGAAGGTACTGCGTGCACTACTGGTTTGGCTCTTCGACGTCCTGCCCTGACTTGCGCCATATTTGCTCTGGGCGCCTTACCGGTAACCTGGGGTACCTCGATTCACTTTTCCGGTAAGTACTTTATCATGTACTATCGGGGTTAAACTTCAAGGCTGACGGTCTTAGCGAACATGACCGGTAGAGCGCGAATCGAGTGGTGGTTCTCAGCACTCTGTGCGATCCCGTGGCTGTTGATCGTCGGCGTGTATACGGAAGCGTGTGTTGGCCGGCTGGTCTTGTCGAGATGGCCGCGGCCAATGTTCGATGACCCGAAGCAATTTGCCCCCGCGCCCCTCGTTTGGACAGTCAACGTACTCGAACTTTCCTTCGTAGTTGCCATACCGGTGCTGACCGGTTTGGCCCTACGGAACTGGCGCAAGGTTCTTACCGATTGGCGATACTCCGTGCTTATTGGCGTATTTGCCGCTGGACTGCTCGCAATCTTCATTCTGTCTACTGCCTACGATCCGGGACGCGTATGGAAGTGGTTCTGGGACTGAACGACGACGTGGATGGTTTACGATCTCGACCCAACTCCTGATTCGTCCTTACCGGTAAAGTTCCGTTGGCCGATTCAACTTTTCCGGATTAGCGCGTTACCAGGCAGCGGCGAGTCTTTTATTGACCAACAGACATCATATGGAGTCTCTGAGAAATTCTTTTTCCAGGTATTCCCTGAGCGAGTCTCCGTAAACAATCGCATCTGTGGCGTTGACGACGATTGACAGAACTACGCTGCTGTTGAGATCCGAAGTGCAGACTACATATCGATGGTCAAAGATCGGCACTAGGCTCGCCTGTACCGGAAGTTCAAAGCCTTGTCCAGACAGGTCAGCGGCTATTTCTTCGCGACTTGCGCGAATGCGTTCAATCCTCTCTTTTACGACTTCGATGTCTCTTGGATACGAATAAACCCCGACCGATTCACGCTGTGGTTCGCCACAAGCGCCAGAAACATTTAGCATCGCGAGGTCCGTTCCGTTCATTTCGCGCAAGAATGTTCTGAAATCATGAGGGAACCGAATTCTCAGAATCCCTTCGTATTCGGTGACCTGCTCATCAGACAAGCCCGCATTCCAGCGCGTACCTCGTTGGAACTGAAAGCCATAGAGCGTCGGGTCGATTAAGTCCTTGCTCCACTTCGCTTCCGTGGCGCGCTTGAACTCTGCTAGGAAATCGCTGCTTAACATTGGCCGTCTGGATAGAAGATTACCACCGTCCGGCTAAAGTCCTTCTGGCTGTTGTTCGCATTGGATTTTTGGCGAGTTTGATAGAATCGGCGAGCCAACTATGAGTCCAGTCC
>QHYM01000026.1 GCA_003223295.1 Acidobacteriota bacterium
CTGTAGCATGTCGGCTTCGGGCCCAAATTTTGCGGCACGGATGGCAAGCTGACACTACATATTTGTCTCCGTGGTCAGGCCATTTTGATTAGCGGGCCCAAGGTCAAGTCTCAGTCCCGTACCGATTGATCATGAGCTAGAGACGGAATTCTCGCGGATGCAGATAGCAGTGCCCCAAGCACCACCAAGCGTCCCGCTATTTTCGTCGCCGACATTCAGTGAGGGACACCAATACCACAAGGAGTGGGCTTGTTGTCTCGGAGGGGTAGCGAGCAGGCCGGCAGTCGGGGACAGTGTGCTCGCTCCGCGGGACTGGCCGAAGGCCGCTGTGCCTCTAACGGTGACGCGTTGTATTGCTCTTGGCGATAGACCGCCCCGGCGAACAACGACGTTGTACTAGAACCCAAAAATGCTATAGGACAGATCGGTGGACTGGAGGGAGGCTTTCCAGCCGGGCGTCCACCTGTCGCATCTCGCGGAAAAGGTGGAGGTTGGAGGACATGATGACGCCCGGGCTAAGGTGCACCTTTGGAGGGAAGGCGGTCTTGTTGGTCAGATGATCGGCCATCAATCGGATGGCGATTTGTCCCTGGCGGTGGGGCTGTTGGTAGATCGATGCGGTGATTGTTCCCTTTTGCAAATGAGGCGACATCTCTGCGAACAAGTCCGTGGCTATCAGCTTTACTTTGCCGGCCAAACCGCGTTCCGCGAGCGCGCGACAGACAGGCAAGCAGTTCACGGTGTTGACGTAAATTCCTGCGAGTGTTGGCACACGGCGAAGTAGTTCAAAGGTTTTTTGAAAGCTTTCTTCCTCATCCTCGTGTCCTTCGATGACGCGAATAATTCTTCCTCCATCGCAATGCCTCGGAAACGTGTCGGTGAAGCCATCTGCTTTTTTTCGGTGATCTTCTGCGCTCAGCATGCCCGCGATAATCGCAACCTTCGCGCCCGGCCGGACCAGCTTCCCCATCAACTCACCGGCAAGTGATCCATTCGTCCAAGGTTCGACGCCCACGACGCAAGAGCGCTTGCTGTCCGGAGCATCCGTCGAAACGCAAACCACGCGAATCCCTTTCGATTCGGCTTCATCAATCAGCGGTTGCAAAGCTTTCGGATTGCCTGCGGTCAGAAGAATTCCATCGACTCGGGACGCGACGAGTTCCTGAAATGCGTCGGTATCGCCTTCGCCCAGCACTTGCACCGGACGATTGACGAACTGCATGCCCAAATTTCCCGCGCGCCGTTCTTCGTCCAGAATTCCGCTCCACAATTGGTCGTAAAAAAAATGAATTTCGCGCGGAACGCAAACTCCGACCTTCAGATTGTTTTTGGCGACCGAAAGCGCCCGGGCCGCAAGATTTGGCGTGTATCCGACTTGCCGCGCCACTTGCAAAATTCGTTGGCTCGTTTCCTCGTTGATGCCGGGACGCCCGTGCAACGCACGATCCACGGTGCCAATGGACACATTGGCGAGTTCCGCAATCAAATGAATGCCACGCCGTTCCTTGGTCATTGCAACAATTCTCGGCTTTTTCGGTCAAGCGGGCAACAAATGCATTGTCATCGACACTCCAAGAAAAAGGGCGGCTTGTGCGGCCGCCCTTTCCCGGAATCCAGGAAATGCAAGGATTACCAGCTAAATCTGAGCATTGCCTGCAAAATGCGATGGCCAATTGTGTTTGTAGCGTACCCGAAGTTGGAGTTCGTAAGTGTGCCGCTGCTGTTAAACGTAAGGTTCAAGTTTTGGTCGCTGTTGAGGAACGTGCGATTCGGGTGGTTGAGGAAGTTATAGCCTGAGAAGCGGAATTGAAGCTTTTTGTTCTCCGACCGTCCGAACGTGAAGTTCTTGAACAGCGACAGGTCCGTGTTGAAGAAACCAGGACCGGTCAAGACCGGAAAGATATAATTACCCTGCTTCCCCGGTGTAACAAACGGGGAGAAGCAGGCAGTGTTGATGTATTGGTTGGCCTTGAGCCCTTGCCCGGGATTGCAAGTCAGCGTAGGCATCAGCTGGATATCGTCGGTGCCGAGGGAGTTCTGCTTCGTTGCCTGAATGGGCGCCGTAATGGTCTGGCCCATGAACGTTGTGCCGGCGGGGATAAAGCCGGTGTAGTTAAAGTTTCCATTTCCGGCGACAGCTGCCTGCAAGTCAGCGCCGGTCTGGTACTGGGCAATGCCAGAGACTTGCCAGCCGTTAGCGACCTGTTTCACAAACGCGTTGGCATTGGCCCTCCTGGGAAACTCATAGACGTAAACAACGTTGAAGATATGCGTCCGATTGTTCGGTAGGGTTCCGTAGTTGCTTTTGAGGACTGTCGGATCGGCGCCTTGATTACCGTCGCCATTCTCGGAGCGGATGCCCAGCGCCTTCCCGAAGGTATAGTTGGTGAGGAACGTGAGGTGTCCAGATTGTTTATTCCAGGTCACCTGCACGCTGTTGTAATTGGAATACATCTTATGGTCAATGAGTTTTAGGGTCCCGTAGCTGAGTGGGCGTGCGGAGAGGATCTGACTGGTTGAATAGCCCGTATCGGCGCCGGACTTGCCGCAAGCCCCGCCGTCGTTCGGCTGACCTGCTGGGTAACAATTGGGCAACCAGCCATAGTCCTTGAACAATGTCCCTACTCCTAGATCATTGATCTGGTCGTAGTTGTTGTTCCAGTTGCTCAGGTAGTCGGACTTGCTGCCCACGTATGCCACTTCCAGCAGGCTATGCCAAGGCGTCCTCTCGGCTATTGTGAAGCTGTAGCTCTGGGTTCGCGGCTCCTGGTCGTCTTTGGGATCCAAGGCTACGACTCCACTAGGCGTGCTTATGGAAGCGAGGCTGGGGCCAAGCGAGGCGATAGTCGGGCTCCACAGCGTAGGAGACGAAAAGGACCCGCGAACGATGCTGTAAGCTCCATTTTGCACGTTTTGTTCATCATGGAAATGGTACATGCCGTAGCCGCCGCGCAAAACAGTTTTGCCCGTTCCAAAAATGTCCCAAGCAAAACCAACGCGCGGATTGTAGAAGAACAACCGGCTAGCAGAGCCGGAAAGCCCCGTCGAAGAGTTGACCTTGTTCCATTCGAGTCCTTTGAAGGTCGTCCCATTGACCGTACCACCTGTACCGGCAGCGTAGAGGCTCGGATTCCAAGCCGCAAAGCCATAGCCCGTGGTATCTACCCAAGGGCCCAAATGAGAGAACCGCATACCGTAGTCTACAGTGAGCCTGCGAGACAACTTCCAAGAGTCCTGCGCGTAGAAATCCGTGGTTAGGTAACGGAACGCGGGAACGACGTCAAAATTCGTTTCCGAGTATTGCGTAAGCTGGCCGATGAGCATATCGGAGTACGCGTTCCCCGTGCCGTTTGATCCCCAGTTGCTGAAGATCATCGAGCCGTTAACGGCTGCGTTGCCGGGCTGTTCGTTCCAGGTACGCTCCCAGTAAAAGCCAAACTTAGTGGTGTGAGTTTTCCAGACCTTAACCAGATTGTCCGCCACGGACGGCAGAGTCTTCTTGGCATAGACGGTTCCGTTGAGCTCAAATCCCGTGTTGAGCATGTTAGAAATGCCATCGCCCCAGCCGGTCATTTGCGGGAAAATGATCTTTGTCGGGTCCCCATGATTGAAGAGGAGGTTATAGTTAATGCCTAACGCGCCGCGCTGAACTTTGGAGGGGTCGCTGAAGCTGTTGGGCAGATTCAGATAAGTGTAGCTGAAAACCAGCTCATTAGTGAGCGTAGGATTGATCACTTTGGTCAGGTTGGCGGTGATGACGTCGGATTGGGTGGTTTCGGCAATGGCGGAAGGATAGGGCGTCGTTGGCGCAGCCCAGCTGTTTCCACCTGAGCCCCAGAGCACGTCAAGGCTGTTCAAAGCACTGTCCTTCTCATGATTGTAGGAGACATACAGCTTCGTGGATTGAGAGAAGCTGTAGTCCGCGCGGCCGCGGAGTTGCCAGAAGTTGGAATATCTGGTTTGGCCGCTGGCATAGTTCCAGCCGCCTGATCCGGGTCTAGTTGGGTCCTGGTTTGGCAGGGGGTAGATCTTGCTGATCAGATTAGCGCCGTTCGCATAGCTCACCGGATCTGCGGGACATTGTGGATATGTAGTTTTATTTCCTGTAGTAGGGTCAGTATAAACCCAAGTGCCACCGCA
>QHYM01000027.1 GCA_003223295.1 Acidobacteriota bacterium
TCTCCTCTCCGCCGAAATCAGAACGCACGAGTTCAACGTCCACGCCTAAATCGCGACCGAGGCCAAAGGCAAACAAGGCCAGGCCATGCGAGTGCGAGACGTTAAAGCGAATCGGCTGATGAACGAATTCCGAGCGCAGGAATGGCTTCCCCAGAAGCGTGTATTCGAATTGGATCTCTCTTGGCGCGCAGCCCAGATACCTCGACAAGAGCTCGCGGAGGACTCCGCGGGTGATCACAAAGCGGGTTCGGTCAACCGGAAAGAAATAACGGTCTGCCCGGGCCCTTTCGTCCACTGCCAGCGTGGATTGAAATTCGCGAAAAACCGCGTCGCAACAGTCCAGATGGGCCCGCCACAAGTGAATCTCCCCTTCCGCAAGCTTTAGCTCTCGAGGGGTTGGGGCCCAAAAGTTGAAGTCTTCCATGCCATGGGATTCTATTGCATGTAGAAGATTTCGATAAACTGGGGGCGCAAACAAACAGTTATTAATTCATAGGTTAAATCCGCGGCGGCGGAGGAAGAACGCGCAAAGAGGCCCCTTAACGCACGTGCTACAATTGCGGAAAAGTTTTTCACATACCATGGCAACCCCCCAGAATTGCCTCCCCCCTAATGTTCCTGTAACTTGTTTGTTGTTAATAGGTTACACTCCGACCCGAATGGCCTGCCGATTGCTGGAGCTTTACCAGGTATTAACCTGGCCAATGTTGTGCTTGCAGATTGTGCCCTTCAAAACAGCAGGGAGAGACAGATCCATGGGTCGTCAACTTCAGCAAAGACAGAATGCGACGGCGTTTGAGCAATGCACGAAATCCGCAACCATGACTCAGAGTGTCCCCCTTGATGAAACTATTGAGGAGCTCACTCACATTTGGCAGGATCTGCTGGGCATGGAGTTTATCGCTCCTGACCAAAACTACTTCGACTTGGGAGGGGATTCTCCCTTGGCCGTGCAACTGTTTGCTCGAATCGAAAGCAGATTCCAAGTCAAGCTACCTCTAGCCACTTTGTTTGAGGCCCCGACAATTGTGGAGCTAGCCCAAATCCTCCGTCGTGAAATGGCACCGTCCGGGTGGTCGTCAATCGTTCCCATCCAGCCAAAGGGTTTGCGTCCTCGCTTCTTCTGCGTTCATCCCCACGGGGGAAATGTCCTGATTTATCGGGATCTTTCTCGACACCTAGGCGCCGACCAACCCTTTTACGGATTGCAGTCGCGTGGTTTGGATGGCAGTTGTCCCCCGTTAAGCCGAATCGAGGACATGGCCGCGCTATACGTGAAGGACATGCAAAGCGTCCAACCGCACGGCCCTTATTTCCTCGGGGGCTTTTGCATGGGTGGCACAGTAGCATACGAGATGGCCCAACAACTCTTGGCTGCCGGAGAAGAGATTGCCCTTCTGGCCTTTGTCGACACGCTCAACTGGGGGGGCAGCTCCCTCCCTTCCCTTTGGGAGAAGAGCCTTCACACTAGCGAGCGGCTCCGATTCCATATCTCTAATTTTCTGTCCCTCGATACCACCGCTAAGAAGGAATTCTTCCGAGAAAAGGTTAAGGCTCTCCGCACCCGGATTCCTGTGTGGCGGACCATGCTGCTCGGTAAGCTCTTTAAAAATTCAGGTTTGGGAACTTCCGAAACGCGAGTGTTGGGCCAGATTTGGAAATCGAATTTCCAAGCGTGCTTGGACTATTTCCCCCAGCCTTATCCTGGCGTCGTCACAGACATTCGACCCGCAAAACAGTTTCGGAGCTACAAGAAGCCTGAACTCAAATGGGATCAGTTGGCTCGAAGCGGACAAGTGGTTGTCGTCTTACCGGTGAATCCGGCAGGAATGCTGGTCGAACCGTTTGTCAAGCATCTGGCAATCGCACTCCAAAAATCAATCGACGGCGCGATGCAAAATCTTGAGAACAAATCCGCTTCAAAGCTGGCTCAGACCAGCAACGCACTCAATGATCGGGGAAAAGAGGTACCAGTGGACCTCGGCCTCCACTGATTACAAGCTTTGCGGCGCGCCAGTAAAACGCAGCTGAATCTGGAGAATAGATGAGGCCGAAGAGTCAAGGGAAGCAGCACCGTCCAGGACTTGCCGCGTGAATATCTTTGAAATTGATCCTTTGCAGGACCCGCGCTGGAGCAGTCTTGTGGCCAGCAATCCAAGGGCTTCTGTCTTCCATCGGAAAGAATGGTTGCACGCTCTCCAGTGCACCTACGGTTATGAACCGGTCGCTTTGTCTTTGTGTTCTCCAAGCTCGACTCTGACCAATGCATTGGTGTTCTGTCGAATCAGAAGTAGACTCACTGGCAGAAGACTTGTCTCTTTACCATTTTCGGACCACTGTGAACCCTTAGTCGAAAGCAGAGACGAAGCGGAGCTTTTGATCTCTGGCATCAAGAGCAGAGTGACGCAGAGCAGGTGCAAATACGCGGAAATCAGGCCAGTTTCTACCACCCCATGGGAAGAAATAATGCCCACGATCACTTCCATGTTCTATTTTCACCGCGTTGACTTGAGGCCCTGTGCAGAACAATTGTTCAGGAGCTTCGACAGAAACTCCGTCCAAAGAAAGATCCGGCGTGCCGAACGGGAATCACTTGGCTACAGTGAAGGAACTTCCCCCTCTCATTTGGCACAGTTTTACAAGCTTCTGGTCCTGACGCGGCGCAGACACTGTCTCCCGCCTCAGCCGCTGAAATGGTTTCGCAGCTTGATTTCGGCTTTCGGGAAGGACCTGAAGATCCGCGTGGCCTTAAAAGGTGATACCCCAATCGCAAGCATTCTTACTTTGTCCCATGGCAAGACTATAACCTACAAATATGGTTGCAGTGACCCCAGATTCGGGAACCTAGGGGGAACTGCCTTATTGTTTTGGCGGACGATTACTGAGGCAAAGGCAGGAGGCTTCGAAGAGTTTGATCTGGGGCGCTCTGACATTGACAATGTCGGACTGGTTGGATTCAAAGAACATTGGGGAGCCGTGCGATCAACATTGTGTTACAGGAGGTACCCGGTGGAATTCGTGGCCCCGGAAGAACGAAAGTGGACCAGATGGGTGATGCGACATCTCGTTTCCGCTGCTCCTGACTCATCTCTCATTACACTTGGAAAACTGCTGTACCGACACATCGGCTAGAACAGGGAGCGTAGAAACTTCAACCCCAAGCTGGCCAGGATTAGTCTTTTTCTGTTCCGACAGTTTTTTGTAATTGAAGAAACACGAGACCAGTCTCAATGATGCTTGGCTTCGGTGAGTGCGAGCACGGCGTAAGCAGTTGCCGCATCGCTCATGAAGCGACCGATATCTGAGGATGGGTTTCGCCGCTTATTGAGGGAGTAAGCCGGCCACCAGCCCCCAGTCTTGTTTTGGTTACGCTCTAACCAGTCGAGGCCGCGCTGAAGGCACACGCTCTCGGAGGCGGAGCCCTGCTGTTGCAAAATGAGAGTGACCAAACCGGTGGCGTACCCGTCGCTTCTTCTCTCTACTATTGTTCCGTCCTGTCGTATCCACGATCGAGCGTAGGCACGCAGACTTGCGCCTTTCCAAGTCCTCTCGAGAGATGAAAGAGCCCAACCGCCATCTTCTCGCTGTTTATCGCGGATTTCGCGGATGATGGACTCTTGTCTTTCCAGGTCTATCACGCTAGGCCATTTGGTCGAAGCCCACAGAAGAACCAGACGGTTAAACAGAGACTGCTTCGAGTATTGACGGTCCAGGTATTCAGACAAAAGTTTTAAGTTACTCTGTATTTCCGACCTGACGCGATAATTCTCAGGAGCTATCCCTACGGCAAGAGCGGCAAGAGCGGCCCCAAAATACTCTGAGTCTCCTGCTTCCCACGGTCTTAGATCAAATTGAAGCCACCGCCACGCCCCTCTTCCCTCACCCGTCGTCTGCTGGAGAGCCCACATGTTGTCAAACGCGGCTCGCGCATCGTCGCTGAGTTGCCCAAGGCGAGCGTCATGGCTGACAAGGATCAGGGCATTAAGGACGGCTTCCGTCCCGCGGGACTCCGCTGTCTTGCCATCACCGTATTCTTGGTCACTGTAGTACGGTGCGATCTCCTTCCACAAGCGTACGCGCTTCGATACATTGTCCAGTAACCGGCGTTCGTTCACCGACGGCGTTTCATCAGCAATTGCCTCGCG
>QHYM01000028.1 GCA_003223295.1 Acidobacteriota bacterium
TGTGCGCATATCCATTGAGCAGCTTTCACGGCGGGGAAGACAAGCACATCTTCCAAAGCATCTGTGCAGAACACTCAGCCGTTTATTCTGGGTGAAAAGTTACTACAAACGATTAGATAGTAGTTCGCCAGGAGCAGCTTGAACCGGCGCTGGCAAAAACGCGGTTACCGGCTCTTCTGAGAAACACTCGTCGACTAGCAGATATAATCTACCTACATGATTCAAAGGGGTCTTCACCCAGTTCTAAAATAAAGCTTCAAGCAACAAGCTTAGGAGGACCGTGGCCGAATTCCGACTCTTCGTCTTGTTGGCGATCTTGCTCCTCCCTGAGTGTCTCGTGGCGCAACATGGCACCGCGCACAATGGTTACTATCCGAGTGGATATCAAGGCGATACGTGGACTGGCATCGTTTCGTCCCTTGACACCGCGACGAAAGCAGTCTCCCTTGTGCACACTCACAAGGGGAAGAGCGCCCGCTTTGAGGGTGTTTTAGCCAAAGGCTACCGAGTGCAGGCCAATCAGGGATACAGGAATTGCTGTGGGGGCCCATCTGAGGGTCTATTACATCCCAAACCAAACCTCGGACGACCTGGGAGCAGGGCCATCCTACTTCAAGGCCTTTGGCAATAGTCTGCTGGAAAGGCCACCGGATACAAAGCGGCGGTTCAATCTGATCTTCCTGGTTGAGGTTTTGCCGGAGGAATCGGGGAGCGGCACCGGCACAGTTATCTCGGCGAATGATTCTACGCGAGAAATTACACTGGCAGTGACAGACGGGACCAAAAAGGAGAACTTCATTGGCGTCGTAGTGAGCGGTTATCAACTCAGAATGAAAGACGGGAGTTTCCGCGACCTTGTGGTCTCGCAAATCCCCACCAACACAAAGATAACAGTCCATTATTTTGACGAAATGACGGGACCTCAACGCACAACCGGCGGTGAAGTCCACCGAATCTACCGGATACAGTTTCTCGCTTTTCCGCAGACCCCGTAATCCAGGAATCGCAGCTTCTTGCCCGGGTGAGAACCCAGTTTGCGAACTCCGCGACCACAAACCCATTTAATTCTATTCGCCGGCCTGTGGCTCCTGCTTTAAGGGTACCGACGCTTCGACTGTTGTGCCTTTCAGGGGTCCCGACGTAACCTTGCACATTCCGTCAAATGCACATACGCGCTCGCACATGCTGGCGAGCCCCATGCCTCCAGTTTGTTGTTGCTCGGGAGTCATGCCAATTCCGTCGTCGACAATCCTCAGCAAGGCGTGCCCACTGCGTACCTTCAATTCCATGGTCGCAAGGCTCGCATGGCCGTGTTTGACGATATTTTGTAAGGCCTCCTGCGCAATACGAAATAAACAGTGGGAAATATCTGATGGGAAGTGAGAGGGCACATCTTTTTCCGAAAAATTAATAGTGAGGCCGCTTTTCGCGCCGGTATCTCGACACAGTTTTTTGAGGGCTTCCACAAGCCCCAGGTATTCGAGAGCGAAGGGATACAAATTATGAGACAAATCGTGAGTCGCTTTCAAAACTTCCGAGACCTGGTCGTAAAGTTGGTCCAAAGCCGTTCTCTGAGAGACGTTGGACCCAGATCGAAGCTCGTCAACACCGAGGCCCAAGAGCGTTAACTGCTGGACGATACCGTCATGCAACTCTCGAGCGATGCGGTGACGTTCTTGCTCCTGCGCATCAACTAGCTTGATGCGAGTGGCCCGCAGTGTTTCGTCGCCGCGGCGTCGTTCGGCGATTAGAGCTGCAGTCAACATCAAGGGCAACGCGAATACTGTCAGTAGGACATGCAGCGACAACACGTCGTCAGCCACTGACAACTTTGCGAACGGTCCTCGGCCGTGCATCGCATTCCACGCGGAGATCAATGCGACAGCCAACATCGATGCACTTAGCCCGCCCGCCTCAAATCGCAGTGCGGCCCAAAGGAGGAGCGGCAAGGGCGCGAAACTGAATGCCGGCTTGCTCCCCGCCCCGTTTTCTGCGCTGAATACCAATAAACTAACGGTCACGATTCCAACCGCAAGTACACCTGCCTCAAAATACCGAGCCGGGTTTACCCTGCGAAACCAGGAAATTCCCTTCACTCCAAGGATCACAATGGTCGGCACGATGACTAGATTGGAGATCATGTTGGTGGTGAGACGGGCCGTCCACAACGTCCAATAATTGCTGCCCAGTCCGGTTAGAAACGTGCTGGCCGCGTCTACAAATGATGTCACCAGCGTTGCGAGGAGAACGCCAAATGCGACGAAAACGACGATTCCCTGGACGCTCTCGAATAATGGCTTTTCCTTTTTGAAATAGCGGATACACGCAGCGCCCAGCAGTGCTTCGCCGGTGTTTCCCACAAACCATCCCAGCGAGGAGAGCAACGGTATACCGGTTCTTAGCTGAATGGATAGGTGAGCAGGCATCACGGCCAACAGAAGAACCCACCAGATTCGCGGAGGAGTCAACAAGAAGGCGGCGAGCAAAATTGCATTGGGAGGCCAGAAGGTTGAGATTGCCGATTGCGCAGGCGTGAAGAGAAACCCGATTTGCGATCCCGCATAGTAGCTGACCGCAACCAACAGCGCGATCGCTGAGGTGCGGATATACCGCGGGACTGAGGGGACGGTCTCTTGCATGACTGCATCGACTTGACCTGAAGCGGTCCGCGATCTGGACAGCGGGAAAATGAGGGTGTGGCTCACGGTGAGTACCTCCCAACGAGTGGGGTAGGCTATCTCAGCCAGCCGCAGCTAGGCAGGTCAAACCTGCCTGTTACGCTGGAAGTGAATATTACGGAATCGAACGGAGACTTGCAAGGTCATAGGCGGCAATTTCCGTAAAACTCACCATTTTGCCGGTCTCCGCCGCAAGGGGCGGTTTTTGTTGTCTTGGAAGCAGCGCGGTTGATAACGGATGACCGAAGCTTTGCAAGAAGATCCTACCGAGGCGAGACGAAGGATTGGCCACCGGCGACCGCTTTCACCGCCACGATCAAGTCCTCAGCGATGCGGGATTTAAAAACGTAACCTAAGGCTCCAGCCTGTCGCGCAGCCTCGACAATTTCCGGGGCATTCTCTACAGAGCAAATCACTACGGCAGGGCTCGGGGGACATTTGGTCAATTCTTTCGCAACTTCGATGCCATTAAGCCCCGGCATTTCAAGATCTAACACGACGACATTTGGCTGGCAAAGGCGAATACACTCCAGCGCCGACTTGCCATCTGCAGCTGTAGATACGACCTCGAACTCTGTCGCTAACAACGAGACTAGCTTGGCCAAAAATGCTGTGTTGTCGTCGGCTACAACGATGCGCAATTTCATTTAGCTACAGGACTTCACAACCCCGAGCATCTTTAGCTGTCTTCCGCGTTGAGCACCGAAGATACAAAATGCTGCCAAGGTTTGAAATCATCAACCAGAGAATACGGACCGAAGTGGGTTGCAAACAGACTCCTGTTGTTCAAAGTTCATTGGCCAGACCACTGGCCACTCGTGCTGAACTAAACCCTGGAAGTTATTAGCCCAATGTGTTCCTGTCGTCGCTCGAAAATATCTTCGTGCTTGTTTGCCCCGTGGGCAATTAAGGTGGGGACACCGTGAGGCATTGTACAGCTTCCCTGGCAATGCGCAAGGATTTCCAATGATGGGGCTTTTCTCAGTTTGGCCGCGCTTGTGGACGTGTAATCGGGTTAAAGTCCTGAGGCTGCATGAAGTGTGACTATGCGCTGCACGCATACAAATCTCGTTTTCCGTAAAATCAGCTCCGTTACTGTTCGTTGTCCCAGAGCAACGACAGCGTCCCGCCTGGTCGCAGATGCTCCTAAAGCCGAGATATATTTTGTGGGGACATAACTGCGGTAGTGGAGACGAAGGATGTTGAAAAAACGTGGAATTTGGCCCGTCGGCTTGCCGCTGTT
>QHYM01000029.1 GCA_003223295.1 Acidobacteriota bacterium
AGGGTCTCAGCCAATCCAGATTGCGAGCTTTGGTGGCGCAATTTAACACGTGGATTGAAGCGCGTACGAGAATTATTACTAATCCCGATGGCACGCAAAGCGTGATCAGGCCGCGTACGCCATTTAATCAGATCATCAGCCCGATCGTGCTGCCTGGAAAGATTCGGGCAGGCGACAGCTTCATCTCGCAAGACGTCCGCTTGACTAAGAAGTTTAACACTAGAGAAAAGGTGACCCTGTCCCTGATTGGCGAGGTCTTCAATCTTTTTAACGTCGCAAATCTCACTGGCTATAGCAGTGTGCTGAATCAACCAAATTACGCTCAGCCAAGTGCACGTGCCGGACAGGCATTCGGGACCGGCGGTCCGAGAGCTTTCCAAGTTGCCTCACGTGTAGAGTTCTAGCATGTGTTTTCATCCAAAACAAAGGAAGCTTTGCATTAGGTGGCTCGTTCCCCTGGTGATTGTCTTGTCTGTTTCCGGTTTTGCTGCGGATGCGCCTGCCGCTGAACCCCAAAAGGCGGTGTTGGCTCTGTATGGCAGCAGGCCGGACTTACCTTCCAATGTCATAGTAGATGAGATCATACGATCAACCTTGGAGCGAGAACTAGGCCCGCGTCTAGACTTCTACGCGGAGTTTCTTGATACGGTGAGATGGCCGGAAGGTGAGACCCAAATTGCAGCTCACGATTTTCTTCGCCGTAGATATGCGAAAAGAAAACTCAGCGTGATCATTGCGGTCGCCCGGCCGGCAATCAATTTCATGCGCATTTATGGCGATGAACTGTTTCCAGGCGTTCCAGTCGTGGCCTACGGAGACTCGGACGCCCTGCGCGATTGGGAACCAGGGCGACCCATTACGGGCACGCTCGCCAAGGTTGACCTAAGCAAAACCGTAGAGCTTATACTCCGCTTGCAACCTGGGACCCGAGAAATACTCGTTATTTCCGGGGCCTCTGACAGCGACCGATGGCGTCAGTCCGAAGTTCGACGCCAGCTCGATCGGCTTGAGAAAAAGGTAAAGTTGACCTATGTGGATGCCGCTAGCGCGCAGGATGTCGTGAGAACCGCTGCACGGGTTCCCGACGGAACGGTGATTTTGTTTCTTTCCATGTACGTAGATTCAGCGAGAAACAAATTACTTAGCCATGAGGTGCTCGCTCGGATCGCAAAGGAGGCACGGGTTCCCGTCTACAACCAGACTGCCACCAATGTTGGTTTGGGAATTGTTGGTGGGGTTGTTGTCGATCCCGAAATTCTAGGCCTCGAGACCGCCCAAATTGCCCTCTGCCTTTTGCGGGGAGAGGGCCTTCAAAATCTTCCCATCCAGGAGAGCAAGTCAACTGTTCCTATGGTCGACTGGAGGCAACTGCGGCGCTGGGGACTCGACGAGAAGCGGTTGCCAGCGGGAACGGTCGTGCGGTTTCGTGAGGCCAGCGTCTGGGAATCCTACAGGTGGTCCATGATCGGCGGTGTTGTTCTGATCTTGGCCGAAACGCTACTAATTTTCGGGCTGGTATGGCAGAGGGCAAGGGCAAAACGTGCAGAAACCCAGCTGCGCGAGAGCGAGAAGCGCTTCCGTTTAGTGGCAAATACCGCACCTGTAATGATCTGGACGGCCGGGACGGACCGAAGTTGCAGCTACGTCAACAAGACCTGGTTGGACTTCACAGGCCGCTCACTTGAGGCGGAACTTGGCGATGGTTGGACGGAAGGAGTTCATCCGGACGATTCGAACTGCTGTCTGCAAGCCTACACCGAAGCATTCAACCGAAAAGAGTCGTTTGAAGTGCAGTACCGGCTGCGGCGAAAAGATGGAGAGTATCGCTGGGTTCTCGACGACGGTGTACCAAGATTCAACCCGGATGGTACTTTCGTTGGCTACATCGGCTCTTGCATAGACATCACGGAACGGAAGCTCGCAGAGGAGAGTCTCACCACCATTGGGCGCAGGTTGATTGAGGCGCATGAAGCGGAGCGAACCCGGATTGGAAGAGAGCTTCACGATGACATCAATCAGCGCCTCGCGTTGTTAGCGATCGCACTAGACCGATGGAGTCAGGATACTTCGACCAATGAAGTCACTGAGCTAGTTTGCCATACCCGGGCGCGTATCACAGAAATTGCCCAGGATGTGCAGGGACTATCCCACCGCTTACATTCTTCGAAACTCGATTACCTTGGCCTAGCCGCCGCGGCTAGGAGCTTTTGCAGAGAGCTCTCCGAAAAAACTAAGGTTGAGATTGTGTTCGGAGATGCAGGTATACCACACACCCTCTCGAAGGAAGTCTCGCTGTGTTTGTTCCGAGTTTTGCAAGAGGGGCTGCAGAACGCGGTGAAGCACAGCGGTGTTCGGAGCTTTACGGTGGATCTCCAGGGCACAGAAGAGTCGATCGATCTCACAGTGGCAGACACTGGAAATGGCTTTGAAGAACAAGAAGCTTTCACTCGCCACGGTCTGGGCTTGATCAGCATGCGCGAAAGGTTGCAATTGGTGAACGGCGAGCTTTTAGTGAAATCGAAACCTGGGGCTGGCACTACGCTCCGCGCTCGCGTTCCGTTGAAAACTGACGTATATCGGGCAATGGCTGGACGAGGCACTCCATGAATTTATCCGTGCGCTTGCGCAACGACCTGAATTGCGGAATATGCGTTCGCCAACTGGAACGCTTCAAACGCAATGCGTTGATCGGGATGCCGGAGCCCCTTATTCCATTCTTTTTTCAGCCCATCCTCGGCCTCGAGAGCATCGATTTTGACAATAGAGGGAACTACGCGATTTGTTTTCCATCATTTTCCAATTAAGACGCTGCCCCAAAATGCTAAGTGCCGCCGTTCCAGCGTATTAGATTTAACTTCTCGAACCTTGCCAAGGTTCAGGTGTCGGTTCGATTCCGATAGGCCGCTCCATAAAATCAGGCACTTACAGACTCTGCTTCCTCACCGTGGGAACACAAAGGAACACAAAGTGTTCCGGCCGCTGTCCGAATCAACTCAACCGCCTTCAGATGCGCTGCACGCTTTGCTGGGGTAAGAGCCTGTGCGTACACGTCGATCTGCCTTCTTCACGATGGATGTTGTGAAGAGCAAGCCGATTGTCCAGTCTGAGGATCGATCCCTATCTGCGTCGCGTCCCCAACCAGAATCGGAGTCACGAAAATCATCAATCTCGAATCCGTCGAAGCCTCTAGACACCAGAGTCACTCCTTAAGCTTTGGGTGCAGGATCGCTTACGCGGTCAGCGACCGCCCGGTACCACCGAAGAAAAAAGCCCCCATCGATGAAGAGGCCTTGTTGGTCCTCCACGAGTAGATCAGAGTCAGGGTCAGCCCCATCCACGACTCGCTGTTCTTGGTTCCCGGCGACCAGGCCTGGGTTATTTTAGGGGGGTGTGCAATCTTAAACAGACAGTAAAGACCCATTTTGTTCACGTACATGCTACGATACATGAGGGAGCGCTAACTAAGGGTGTCTCCACACGTAATCCCTCAAATCGGAGAAGGTGTGTTATGACCTGCCTCTCATGCCAGTCAGTCAAACAGGCCGAATTGTCAGCCGAAATGCTCGTGCATTTCCCGGGGCTCAAACATTTGGACAAACCTGGTGTTTTGTTATTCCCGAAGCTCATCGTCTGCTTAGATTGCGGCTTTTCTCGGTTTACCGTCCCCGAGACCGCGCTGGCGTCGGTTGCAAAAGTTACTTTGACAAATCAATTCTCTGGGCTGGAGGAGGGCGCTGGTGACCGTAGCTGCTAGCGTGAATTATCCGTTGCCGATAGTGCTACTGACAAACGTCTTTCCCAGGAGAACTGCTTCCACCGCAGTGAGCAGCTCACTGGCGGCCTTTATTTTGACAACGTAGCCCCGTGCGCCCAGGCTAAGGGCCTCTTGCACCACGTCAGCAGAAGATTCTTGAGTCAAGAAGATGACTTTAGATTCCGGGACCAGTCTGCGAATTTGTCGAGCGGCTTTGATTCCGTTCAGACTCGGGAGGCTGATGTCCAGCAGAATCAAATCCGGCTGCAGTTCCACGCACCTCTGAACCGCTTCCAATCCGTCA
>QHYM01000261.1:0-4906 GCA_003223295.1 Acidobacteriota bacterium
CGCGCGTGACGGGAAGCGTTTCCAGCGTGGCGGCTCCGACCAGTGTTTCCATAGGGTCGCCATCCCTGCCGGCCTTTTTCGGGCAGATCAACATTGAACTTGCGGAGCTAAACACCGCCTCCGCCCCGTCCACGGCCCCCACGAATTACGATGGGGTGAGTGATGGCTTCGGACTGAGCGTGAACAATACCGTCTCGATCCGGGCACTCTATTTTGGCCCCAGCTCGGCGAAGCCGTTCACCTGCGCCAAAGTTCGTAAACACTGATTTTCTCCGCCTCCGCAAAGGCCACGGGCTCCCTGGCATCTTGAGGGAGCCCGTTCTTTTTTATCTCTTAAGTGAACCACTTAGAACCAAGACCTAAAACTCTCACGCCGGCAATGGCCCGCCGATGGTCGTATTCGGCGGCAGTGGCTGCACCGCGGGGGCCGAGGGCGCGCCCGTCGCCAGCACAGGCTGGAACCGCCGGTAAATCGCCAAGGACATGGCCCCGATACCCCACAGAATCGCCACAAACTTCACCCAGCCACCCACGTGCGGAATCGTGGTGCACAAACGCACGATCACAACGCCCACGGCCATTCTTCCCACGAAAGGCCAAAACTCGCTGGTGCGGCCCATCAACCATTGCCCGACCACCGTTCCCACAATCACCTGCGCAAAATACAGCGATGCATACCAAACGAATAGCGTGGAGGTGCCGATGAACAAGCCCACGACGGTGATGCAGGCAATGCACGCGGCGATGGGCACGCCAAACAGCACCAGCACCCCAAGCCCGGCAGAAGCCCCGTAGCGTTCCGCAGACTTCACCGCTTCTTCCGCAAATCTCGGCATCAACGCAAACAACACCAATCCAAATAGGATGAAAGCGGCAAGCCAGATGACCTGCCAGGTGTAGTAATGTACATTCGAATAATCCGGTCCGTGCCTCATTTTCACGAAGTGGACCGGCGAGGCGAGCTTGGCTCCGGGGGAGACTTGCGGCTCATGGTCACCTTTAAAATCAATCGGGCCTCCGACCTGCGCCGAGGAATCAATAATCAGTTCTCCGCTCCGGATCTTCGCCGAGCCCTTAACGTTGCCTGTGATGGTGACCTGCCCACCCATGGCCAGAACATCCCGGCCCACACTGCCATCAATGGATACATGTCCGGCAAATGAGGTGATGCTCCCTCCGATTTTGGAATCGTGGTCAATGTTCAAATCGCCGCCAGCTACAGTCACGTTGCGTCCGACCGTTCCTTTCAGCAGCAGATTCCCTGCATAGCTGCGAATACTGCCATCTACGTGGCCCGTAACGCGCAAGGCCCCGGAAGTGGAAATGAGGTCGCCCAGAACATGACCGGATACTTCGACGTCGCCGCCCGCCAACACCAAATCACCTTCGATCGTGCCTTCCACGCGGACTCGTCCTCCAGCGGCGTACAGGTCGCTGTGGATTACTTCGTCTTTACCGATGGTTAGCCGTTCCTCGTGGCGAAACTCCATGGCCGACGCCGGGGCTGGCACCATAAGCGCCGCGCACAATCCCGCGAACACCAGCGCCAGCGCCGATCCGCGGCGGATACGCCGCCGCAGGAACATCACGCCCAAGCCCCCCACGGTCGCAAGCGCCAGTATTTCGAGAAGTGTGATCATGGATTGCCATCCTTTCCAGAAGGTGCTCTGGAAAATCAATAGGTTCAGCAGGTTCGATCCGCCGAATCCTGCCTGCTCGAGTTGTTGCTGCCAGGGTTGAACGTACCCGGTGTAAAGCGCGTACGCGCCCGTTGCTGCGAGTCCAAAGGCCAGGCCCCAAATCCATTGCATCGAGCGCCGCGCTTTTTCCTGGAATTGGGCGAGGCGCGAGGGCAGGGGTTCATTTTCTTCGAGCATCGCGCGCGTCAGCAGGCGCGACTCACGCTCCAGCGCGCGCAGCAGCGTGCGGCAGGTCTCACACTCTTGGGTGTGCGCGGAAACTTCCAGGCCCCGTGCACGGTCCAACTGCCGCTCGAGGTACAGCAGGCAGGTCATCTCGTCCAAATGTCTCAACTCTTGTTCCCCGGTATCGCTCATGAAGCCCCTCCTGCCGCCAGCGCCACGTTGCCTTCCAGCGCTTGCCGCAGTTCATGCCGCGCGCGCAGCAATACCACGCCCACAAAGGCGCGCCGCACTCCCAGCGCATTGGCAATTTCGTCGTAACTCATGTCCGAGTAATAGCGCATTACCAGCGCCATGCGCGCCCGCGCGCCCATTTTCTCGAGGGCCTTGCGCACTTCTTCGCTGGAACGCTGCTCGATCAGTTTTTCCAGTTGGCTTGGCTCAGGGTGCTCCAGGGGCAGGCTCTCCACGTCTTCGGTTTCTTTATCCTGGCGGATTCTGCGGCGGCGCAAAATGTCCCAGCAGTGATTTGCCGCGACCTTGTACAGCCAGGCGGAGAACGACCGCGTCGGGTCGTACTGGTTGAGCTTGCCCTTCAATTTCATGAAAATTTCCATGGTGGCATCTTCCGCGTCTTCGCGCGTCGGCATGGCGCGTCTACAGAAACGGAAGATGGCAGGCGCGTACTCCCGGTAAAGCTCGCCCCATGCGTCTGCGTCGCCCGCCCTGGCACGGGCAATCGCCTCCGTCGGCTCCGTTATTCCCGGCGCGCTCATCCGGCCTGGTCTCTGCGTTTCCATAGACTGGTACGCACCAGAGTCTGCAAATATTACATCTTGCAAACTGGCGGCGTGACTTAGTTCTTTCTAACCCATTCAATCAAGGGCACTTATATCTAGCGCCCCCTGGTTTTGGAGCATCCAGCAATATTGCAGAAATGTTCCGCCGCGTTTAGGACAAATACTTTTCCGCCCGGTGACGGAAGTCCCATCCAAGCAGCTCTATTCGAGTCCTGGCTCCCTAACTACTGGCTTACGGATTTTTCAATCCGGTTTGCGGTTCCCGCAATTCAGCGGCAAACCTCATTGGTTGGAAGCACTCTACCAGAAATGCAAAAATCAAGAGACGCTGCGGGCTCCCTCTCAACTTCGCCGGAAGGATGCGGTGTGACGGGGTTATTCCAGCGTGGGTGATTCTTGACCACCTTCTTTCTCTCCTGCTATCGTGAAGAGTTATTGTGGGCTCAGTGTAGCTACTGAGTGCCAGGGCTTGCATACTGTGCCTGCGGCAGGTAGGGCGCGGGCAGAAGGCCTACCAACGGTGGGCAAGCTCCTGCGGAGGGAGCGGTCTCATCTCATGGGCCTGACCAAACTGGTAATCCGGGGCGCGCGGCAGCACAACCTTAAGAACATCAGCGTCGAAATCCCCCGGAACACCCTGACGGTCATCACCGGCCTCTCGGGGTCGGGCAAATCCTCGCTGGCCTTTGACACCATTTACGCGGAAGGCCAGCGCCGGTACGTCGAATCGCTGTCGGCGTACGCACGGCAGTTCCTCGACCAGATGGAGCGCCCCGAAGTCGACGTGATCGAAGGGCTTTCGCCGTCCATCGCCATCGAGCAGAAAACCACCACGCGCTCGCCGCGCTCGACGGTTGGCACCATCACCGAGATTTACGATTATTTGCGCGTGGTCTACGCGTCGGTCGGCGTGCCGCACTGTCCGAATTGTGACAAGCCCATCACGCGCCAGTCCAGCGAGCAGATCGTGCAGGCCATCCTGCAAGGGGAAATCTGCAAACGGGACGACCGCATCATGATCCTTGCGCCCATCGTTCGCGGGCGAAAGGGCGCGTATCGCAAGGAGCTGGAGAAATTCGCTCAAGACGGCTACGTCCGCGTGCGCATCAACGGAGATCTCTATCCGCTTGATGACTTTCCCGCGCTGGACAAGCGGAAGAGTCACACGATCGAGATCGTTGTGGATCGGCTTCTCGTCAAGCAGGGCATCGCGGCGCGGCTGGAGCAATCGATTGCCACCGCGCTCAAGCTGGCTAGCGGGCTTGTGACCGTGGCCATCGTGGGCGGCAAAGAGCACACGTTTTCAGAGAAGCTCGCGTGCCCTGATTGCGGGATTTCCGTTCCGGTGCTCGAGCCGCGCTCGTTCAGCTTCAATTCGCCGTACGGGGCCTGCCCGGCGTGCAACGGTCTCGGTTCGAAATATGATTTCGATCCATCGAAGATTATCAATGACTGGTCGCGGCCGCTTTTTGACGGCGGGCTCGGCCCGGGATCCGGCTCGGCGATTCTCAAGCGCACTTTGGAGCTTGGCGCCTACGCGCATGGGTTCGATCTGGAAACGCCGTTCGAGAAATTTCCGGCGCGCATCCAGAACATGCTGTTGTACGGCTATCCGCCTTCGAATGGCCGCGATGGCGCCGGCGAAAATAGCCCGGCAAGGAAGAAATCCAAAGGCGAAAAAGGCTTTCGCTTCCCGGGCATCCTGAAATTTCTGGAAAGGAATTTCGAAGAGTCGGGCTCGGATAGGTACCGCGAGTGGGTGACACAGTATATGTCCGCGACGCTTTGCAGCGTTTGCCATGGCAAGCGGCTGAGGCCGGAATCGTTGGCGGTGAAACTGGGCGGCTGGTCGATCGCGGATTTCACCGCGCTTTCGCTCAGCTCCGCGCGGCCTGCGGTGGACAAAATTCTGGAGCAGCTCACGGACCGGCAGAAAGAAATTGCCGCGCGTCCACTGGAAGAAGTATCCGAGCGCATTGATTTTCTTCTCGCCGTGGGCTTGGGCTACCTCAGCCTGGAGCGCTCCGCCGCCACGCTTTCCGGTGGCGAGGCGCAGCGCATCCGCCTGGCCACGCAAATTGGCTCTCGATTGCGCGGCGTTCTGTATGTTCTCGATGAGCCGAGTATCGGCCTTCACGCGCGCGATAATGCGCGGCTGCTTGGCTCACTCGAACATTTGCGCAATCTCGGCAACACTGTGCTGGTCGTCGAACATGACGAGGACACTATCCGACGCGCTGATTT
>QHYM01000261.1:4941-26310 GCA_003223295.1 Acidobacteriota bacterium
AAAAGCGCCGCAGCCAAAACGGCAAAGCTATCCAGATCGTGGGCGCCACCGCCAACAATCTGAAGGAAATTGACGTCACGTTTCCGCTAGGCCTGCTCACGGTGGTCACGGGTGTTTCCGGCTCGGGCAAATCGACGCTCGTGAACGACATTCTTTATCGCGCGCTGGCGCAAAAACTTTATCGATCATCCGAAACGCCGGCCGCCCATCAGCAAATCGTTGGCACGGAACACATCGACAAAGTTATCGAAATCGATCAGGCGCCGATCGGGCGCACGCCGCGTTCGAATCCCGCCACATACACCGGGGTCTTCGCGCCAATTCGCGACCTCTTCGCCATGCTTCCGGAATCTCGCGAACGCGGCTACCGCCCGGGCCGCTTCAGCTTCAACGTGAAAGGCGGGCGCTGCGAAGCCTGCCAGGGCGATGGCCTGCGGCGCATCGAAATGAATTTTCTTCCGGATGTCTACGTGATGTGCGAAATATGCCGCGGCCGCCGCTACAATTCGGAAACGCTCGCGGTGCGCTACAAAGGCCACTCGATAAGCGATGTGCTGAACCTGCCGTCTTCCGATGCGCTGAAGCTGCTCGAAAATATTCCGCAGATTCAACAGAAGCTTTCAACGCTTGTGGATGTTGGTCTTGGCTACGTCACTCTCGGCCAGTCCGCCACGACGCTTTCGGGCGGTGAAGCGCAACGCATCAAGCTGGCGCGCGAGCTTTCGAAGCGCCAGACCGGGCGGACGCTGTACATCCTCGACGAGCCCACGACAGGGCTGCATTTTGATGACGTGCGAAAGCTTCTTGATGTTTTGCAGCGCCTCGTGGACCTCGGCAACACCGTGCTTATCATCGAGCACCACCTGGACGTCATCAAACAGGCGGACTGGATTATCGATCTTGGCCCGGAAGGCGGGGAAGGCGGAGGGCGCATCGTGGCGCAGGGCCCTCCGGAGCAGGTTGCACGCACGAAAAAGTCGTACACCGGCCAGGTGCTCGCGCGGGTGCTCAATCTCAACGGCCATTCCGGCAGCGCATCGGACAGCCGAGCCAATACAAAGGCAACTGACGGCAAATGAGGCGCTTGGGATCAATACGCGTTCGATAATTAGAAAGGCGTTTTCAGCGACAGCATTAAGTACATGAATGTTTGCGTAGACCTCGATGGGGACAAGGACTGCCAGCGCAATACTCGCAATCGCGTAGCGACTGAATCTTTGATCCATTGGACTTAGCTATATCCCTGACCTGCTTGCGCCTTGCTGCATTTCCCCCTACAGTAATCGTTCGACATGAGTATCTACTCGATCCAGCCCTTGGTTCTTGGTGAAGTGCACACCTATCCGCTGGCGTCGCGGAAAAGCAAAGTCAGCGTGCGCGAGTTTGGCAAACCCTCAGCCGCAAACACTTCGCTGACAAAGTTTCTCGATTCGCTGCCGCACATTCTGGCTGCCGAGAGTCTTCGCCAGCTCCTGAGTGCAGTCCAAGCCGCGCGCAAACAGCGCAAAGCGATCCTGTGGGGCATGGGCGGCCATGTGATCAAGGTCGGGCTCGGCCCGGTCTTAATCGACTTGATGAATCGCGGCTTCATTTCCGGAATTGCCATGAACGGCGCGGCGCTGATCCACGATTTCGAGATTGCGCTTGCCGGGAATACCTCCGAGGACGTTGAGGCGGCGCTCGGCGAAGGCCAATTCGGCATGGCCGAGGAAACCGGCAAGTATCTCAACGATATCGCCAAGCTGGCGCAGCGCATTCGAATTGGCTACGGCGAGGCGGCGGGTCAGTTCCTGAACAGCGGGGTCATCGCAGCCAAACATGCGGAATCCAGTGTCCTTGCCGCGGCTCACCAACGACGCATCCCGGTCACCGTGCATCTCGCCATCGGCACGGACATTCCGCACATGCATCCGGCGGCCGAGGGCGCGGCTCTCGGCTATGCCACGCATCACGATTTCCGGCTTTTCTGCGCCCTCACCGAGCACATGCACCCCGGCGGGGTTTATCTCAACTGGGGCTCCGCGGTCCTGCTGCCGGAGGTTTTCCTCAAGGCCGTTTCCCTGGTGCGCAATCTTGGCGTGCCGCTTTGTCCCATTACCACGGCGAACTTCGACTTTATTCAGCACTACCGCCCATTGCAAAATGTAGTGAAGCGTCCCACCGCTTCTGGCCGCAATCACAAAGGACCCGAATCGCGCGGTTTTGCTATTACCGGCCACCACGAGTTGCTGTTGCCGCTCGTTGCGGCGGCGTTGGCGGCAGGATGGCCGAAGAAACGGTGACAAAGAGCGATGAGCTTGGCTGACAACAATCCAGAATTTCCGCCTGAGCAAGGCAGCGATCGGCAAGCTCCGTCCGCGCAGACAGAGCCATCGCCATCCTCGGAACCCTCCGCCCCTCTCGCAGGCGACCCGATCTCTTATGTAATCGTTCATCCCGAGGCGGCTCATCCAGCAATCTCTAACTTGCCCGAAGATCTGCGCATTTCCTGGTCCTGGCCACATCTGCTGCTCTTTCTCGTGTACGCGATGGTCAGTCAAATCGTGATTGGCATCGGTGCCCTGGCGTATTACTCGACGAGCCGCCACATGACGCAAAGGCAGATCCGGCACCTCTTCGAATCCGATCCCCGGCTCATCGTAGGCACCAATGTTCTGTGGTTCGCGCTTATTATTCTTTTTCTTTATGTCACACTTTCCGTGCTGCGCGATTTGCCTTTCTGGCGGTCGCTGGGCTGGAAGAAGCTGGACGCGAATCCTCTTGCGGGGAAAGGCAAACCCTGGATGTATTTCATCTCCGGGTCCGGGCTATCGCTGTTTGTCATCATCACAAGTTCGCGCGTGAAAAATGCGGAGCATATTCCCATCCAGGAAATGTTCAAGAGCCGCAGCGGAATGCTGCTGCTGATGAGCATGGCGGTGCTCGTCGCGCCACTGGTGGAGGAGACGGTTTTTCGGGGCTACCTGTATCCAGTATTTGCGCGTATCGCGTCAAACGTTGCTCGATTGTTTGGAATGGATTGCTCAAGCGCCATCCGCGTGGGTGTGGTGATCAGCATCATCACCACAGGAGTGCTTTTCGGCCTCATGCACGCTCCGCAGCTTGGATGGACCTGGGGCCTCGTTGGGTTGCTGATCTTCGTCGGCGTCATCTTTACGTTCGCGCGCGCCTGGACGGGCACGGTTTTTGCCAGCTTTCTTCTTCACCTGGGCTATAACTCGATGCTCGCTTTCCTAACGATCGTGGGCACCAAGGGCTTTACGTACATGCCTCCACATCAGTGAGCGATTCGTCTTCTGTGCGCGCTCCCGCTACAATGGGTATTCCCGAGGAAATTTCCAATTTGATTTTGCGAGGCCACTAACAGCATGTATGTAGCCCAACCCATCGAATGGACTGACCGGGGCGTGATCATGCTGGACCAGCGGCGGCTCCCGGCTGAGGAAATCTTTTACACTTACACCGACTACCGCGAAGTTGCAAAAGCGATTCGCGAAATGGTGATTCGCGGTGCGCCGGCCATCGGCGTGGCTGCGGCCATGGGCGTGGCTCTCGGAGTGCTGAACTCGCCCGCGAAATCCGTGGAAGCACTACGCAGCGAATTCACGGACATTTCCGATACGCTCGCGAAAACGCGCCCCACTGCCGTGGACCTTTTCTGGGCGCTCGAGCGCATGAAGCGGCGGTTTGCCGAGGTTACGGTGCAAACTTCCGACCTCGCCAAGATAAAGCAGGAGATGGTTGAAGAGGCGCGGCAGGTGCATCTGGAAAAGCGTGCCACCGACGAAGCCATCGGGCGGTTTGGCGCGGAATTCATGCCGCGCGAAGGGCAGGTGATGACGCAATGTAATGCGGGTGCGCTGGCGACCGGCGGGATTGGCACCGCACTTGGAGTGATCCGTGTTGCCTACGAGCAGGGCCGCAAACTGCACGTTCTTGTGCCGGAAACGCGGCCGTATCTGCAAGGCGCGCGGCTGACGGCCTGGGAGCTCCATAAAGGCGGCATCCCGCTGACGCTTATTACCGACAACATGGTCGGGCATTTCTTGAAAGCTGGAAAAGTTGGCGCCATCGTCACCGGCGCCGACCGCATCGCGGCCAACGGCGACACCGCCAACAAAATCGGCACCTATCAAATCGCCGTGCTGGCCAAGGAAAACAAAGTTCCCTTTTACATTGCTGCGCCGGTCTCGACGTTCGATCTTTCGATTCCTGACGGCGAGCACATTCCGATCGAGGAGCGTTCCGCCGCCGAAGTCACGCACCTGCAAGGGGTGCGCATCGCTCCGGATGTGAAGGCGGCGCATCCGGCCTTCGACGTCACGCCCGCCCGCTACATTGCGGCTATTTTCACCGAACGCGGCGTGGCGCGGCATCCATATAACGATTCTCTTCGGGCGCTGGCATCGGCAGGTCAGTCACTGGCTACCACCTTGTAACACTCCCTATAGTTCTGAGTCCGGTTGACCTTCGAATGTTCCAACTAAGTGCTGACAGTCAGCGCCGTCCAGTCGGTGAGAATCCCGCGTTATTGACCTGCGTGCGGGACTGGGAGAGCTGGTCGTACTCGCGCGCTGATTCCTCCGGCGCGAGCACCCAAAGCGTGTAGATTCCCAGTGCGGTGCCGAACGGGATGCGCAATAGCGCCAGAATCCCCAGCACGAGGCCCAGGATGCGCGCCCAGGGTTGCCGCTCGAAAAGCCCCCAAGCCAGCGCTAGGTGGAGCAAACCAAAGAAACCCAGGAAAATGCCCAAAGAAAAGAAACCGTGCGAGAGGAAAGAATCAAAGCCCCATCCGGGTCCAAGCGGCCAAGCGCCGGGGCCCATCCATCCTCGCAGCCCAGGGAGAAAGAGCCTTCCAAAAAGCATCAACCAGGAAACGCCAATCAAACGGAGAACGCCATTGACCAGCCACAACGTGGCGAGCAGGTGCATGTGTCGCCGCACGCGGTCCTGGGACGCTGGCATCGATCGAGGAACCGCAGGCGGAATCGCGCCTGGAGCCACTGCCTTCCCGCAAGTAGTGCAACAGCGCGCTGCGGAGGCGAGCTGGGTCCCGCAACGGTCGCAAAACATAGCTAGGCCCTCCCCCTGGATAATACGCTCTAAGCCTTCAAATTGTTTCCGAAGAGGGAGCCGGCCGAGGCCTAGTGTTGACACGGGCCTTCGCTGTTTTCCTGGCGCTGGCGTAGACTCTTGTGGTTTGGCGCTTAATTGGCGGAAGGTGCGTCTGAATGCTTGAGAGGGTTACGATGAAGCTCAAACTATTTGCTATCACGTTGTGTGCGGCATCGCTTCTGGGTGCGACCCCGCAGTCGCAATTTCCCGATACGCCCGCCGGGCACCAGTTTGCAGCTTGGCTCGAGGCCTTTGATTCCGGCGAGCGCGCCAGGCTTCTCGACTTTCTCCAGAAGAACTATCCCGCGCGCGCCGCGGAGGTTGACGGGGAGTTGGGATTTCGCCGGATGACCGGCGGCTTTGATTTCAAGAAGGCGGAAGAATCCACGGCCAACAAGTTTACTGGCATCGTCAAAGAGCGCGATTCCGACACGTTTGCCAGATTCGTGCTTGAAGTGGACGCCGCAGAACCTCACCACATCAAGGAGTTGGATCTTCGGGTGATTGCGACTCCCCCGGAGTTTGCTCTGCCACGCATGAGTCAGGACGCGGCCCTGGCCGCGCTGCGAGCGCAGCTCGACAAACGTGTTGCTGCGGACAAATTTGCGGGCACGGTGCTCATCGCCAAAGACGGCAAAACAGTTTTCAAAGCCGCTTACGGCCTGGCCGACCGCGAAAAGAAAATTCCGAACATGCTCGATACGCAATTCCGGATCGGGTCAATGAATAAAATGTTTACGGCCACGTCGGTTCTGCAGCTTGCACAGGCCGGCAAGCTCAAGCTCACCGATCCACTCGGAAAATATCTCACCGATTACCCGAACAAGGAGCTAGCCTCGAAAGTGACTATCCACCATTTGCTGACGCATACGGGCGGCACGGGCGATTTCTTCGGTCCCGAGTTCGACAAGCACCGGCTGGAGTTGCGCACCCTGCAGGATTACGTGAAGCTGTATGGCCAACGAGGCGTCGAATTCGAGCCGGGCAGCAAGTGGGCCTACAGCAACTACGGGTTTCTGCTTCTGGGTGTCCTGGTGGAGAAAGTCAGCGGGCAGAGTTACTACGACTACGTCGCCGAGCATGTCTACAAGCCGGCAGATATGACTTTGACAGCATCGCTCGCAGAAGACCAGGTCGTGCCCGGGCGCTCCGTTGGCTACACGCACGAGCGCGAAGAAGGCACGAAGCCCATCAATTCCGCATCTCCCGATGCCTGGCAGCCCAACACCAATACATTGCCTTATCGCGGAACTTCGGCAGGGGGCGGGTATTCCACGGTGGAGGACTTGTTCCGATTTGCCAGCGCGCTCCAGAACCATAAGCTGCTCGACGCGCCGCACACGGAACTGCTTACCATTGGCAAGGTGGATACTCCCGGCGGCGGAAAATACGGTTATGGTTTCGGCGACCGGTCGTTCGGAGGCATGCGCTGTTTCGGACACGGCGGAGGCGCGCCTGGGATGAACGGCGATCTGGAAATTTGCCCAGGGCCAGGTTATGTAATTGCGGTCTTATCCAACCTCGATCCGCCAGCGGCGCAGCGCGTGTCTGATTTCGTGCTCAACCGCCTCCCCGAAAAATAGGCGATCAGCAGTTTACAGGGCTGGACGGATCATGAAAACAGTGCGCCCGCGCTTCCGGAACATGGCGAAGAAATCCAGCAACTGCTTCCACGGAAAATACTTTTTGTTCAACAACTGCATTCCGTGATGCGCTTCCTCGCCGGAGAGAATTTCTGCTCGCCCAGCAACCCACTCGCCCTGCACGTCACCGCGCATGTTGCAAGGCGCGATTTTCACGCAAGGATTGTTGCGAATGCGCTTCACTTTTCCTGAAACTCCGATCGTGTACACGTAGAGTCTTGCGTCGTTCGAGTCAAGCTCCGTGGTGGGCTCCGCTGCAAACCACACCGGCGTCTTCACCCCCAGACCACTTTTCTTGAAGGTTTCAAGGTTCAGGTATCGCTGGCCGGAAAATGTCGCGAATCCCATTGCATGCCCCTCCCATCGCTCAATGACAACGCCACGGTCTTTCGATGCGCGCCATTCTACACGCGTCACAAAGACAAGGGGCAGGCACGTGGCCTGCCCTTTGGAATATGGAGTGGATTTGCTTCGAGGAATTATTTTACGCGGACGTAAATCACATCTTCCGTGAAAGCGTCCTTCTGATCCTTGCGGAACGTCCAGGTGGTCTTGAAATGGTCGTTGTCCAGAAACGTATAAGTCGCGTGATGCATATGCCCTGCGTCCGCATTCTTCAGATTTGAAATGCTCACGAGCTCGAATTTGAGAGTCCTGGAGTCCGGCGCATACGTTCCGCGCATAGTCGGCTGATTGCCTGCCATGCAGTAGTGCGTCAGCTTCACGTCTTCCCCGTCGAGATAGTACAGAGTGATCATCTCCACGGGCTTGCCGTCATCGATCATGTGGAATTTCTCCAGTACCGCTGTGCCCCCGGAAGTCATCTCCAGATCCAGCGTGGCCCTGTTCATGTTGGTCTTGTCTGTTTCCCAGTGTCCGACCAGAGATTTTAGTTTCTCGAGCGCTTCCGCACCGCCGCCGGGTGCCGCAGCCGTTTTCACCGTCATAAGAGCGATACTCAGAATCAGCAAACCGAGTGCTTTCATCAACATCCTCATTTTCTTTCTCCTCCCTGACATATTTCCTACAGATCTATCGCGCCGCGGAATCTTCCACTCGCGTTCCAAACTTCTGCGTCGCGAATCCCACAATCAATCCCACGAGCATGCCCGGTAACATGATGTCCCAAAAAAGACCCATGCCCGCTTTCAAGACCACCAGCAAACTCAGAATCGCTGCGATGACAATCCCGGCGAACAGCCCCAACGGCATGGAGTGAACGCGCTGTGAAAAGAACCCAATCGCCAGACCGGAAACGAGACCTTTGAGCATCGAAAACGTAATTACGCTTGTCATCACCGGGGCTAGAGATGGCTCGAGAAATCCGCTTAGGCCGTCAAGCAAGCCAAGCGTGCCGCCAGTCACCAGCCCGAGCATGGGTTTGGAGAGACTCATAGGGTTCCGCCGTTCAGGCTTTCCTGGAATCACCGCGTAGCGCTGGCCGGTGTCGGAGAGGCTCCAAACTTCTGCGTGGCGTAGCCGACGATCAAGCCAACGATGCTACCCGGTAGAATGATCTCGAAGTAGTAGCCGTGCTGCATGTACGCAACAACAAAAGCCAGCACGAATCCCACGGCAAGTCCAAATAAGATCCCCAGGAGCACGGAATTCACCTTGCGGGCAAAGACTCCAGCCGCGACCCCGGCAATCAAACCTTTGATGGTTGACCCGACAATGATGCCTACCATCATCGAACGGACTGATGGTGTGAACCAAGCTGTCCCGCCGTCAATCGCGCCCAGCACGGCTCCCAGCAGTAGGCCCAGAAGTACTTTGTTCATGCTTTCCTCCGTCTCGATCCTCTCTTAGTGTCCTATACAACGCTTTCCCGAAATCCTTTAGTCCTACCGGTGCATAAGATACAGAATCAGCACGCGCATCACTAAATACGCAGCAA
Organism: Acidobacteriota bacterium; assembly: GCA_003223295.1. Taxonomy (GTDB): domain Bacteria; phylum Acidobacteriota; class Terriglobia; order Acidiferrales; family UBA7541; genus Acidiferrum. Next base: position 13,600 of record QHYM01000261.1, read on the forward strand.
TCAACAGGATAAAGAAGCGGTAGCGGCGGTAAAAGCGTGCCAATCGTTCAAATAAGCTCTCGCGGTGAGCTGCTACGGAGAGGCCATCGAGATAGCGCGAAACGTCCAGGGCCAGTTCCTGAACGCTGGAATAGCGGTCGCTGGGAATAGCGGCAGTCGCTTTCGCGCAGATGGCCCCCAAGGCCTTGTCCAGGCGGCGCTTTTCGGCCGCCGTATCGGCGGCTTTGGAATCTGTGGTCAGCAGGAAGCGGAGGAGCGCACCAAGAGAGAAAATGTCGCTGCGCGCGTCAAGGTGCTCCACATCGCCGCGTGCTTGCTCGGGCGACATATAGCCGGGCGTGCCCATTACCGTGCCGTGCCCGGTGACCATGGTTTTCGCGGCGCCGCTTGAATCAGCGGGCTGTCCTGGTTTCTCGAAAATCGTTGCATCGGGATCTGCTCCCTGGGAATGCGACGGAACGTCCCCGTGCAGGAGTTTTGCCAGGCCCCAGTCCATGACCAAAACTTCACCAAAGGGTCCCACCATGATATTCGCGGGCTTGATGTCGCGATGCAGCACGCCCCGCGCATGCGCGAATGCCACAGCATCACAAATGCGAAGAAAAATGCGCAACCGGTCCGTAACGGAGGCAACCGGCTCGATGTACTGGTCGAGCCTCTGGCCTTGCACAAATTTCATGGTATAGAAAACGCGGCCGTCGGCGAGCGTACCCACATCGTGCACCGGCACGATGCCCGGATGCTCGAGCCGCGCCAGCACCAGCGCTTCACGAACCAATCGGTTTGCGAGATCGCCGTCCGCGCACGGCACGTCCAGAACTTTCAATGCAACGCGGCGCTGCAGTTTTTCGTCTTCGGCGACGTACACTACGCCCATGCCACCGCGCGCCACGCGCTCCAGCAAGCGGTAGCGCGTGCCGGTGAGATCAGGGATTTCCGCGGCTTCACGCAGATGCTCGATGGTCTTGTCGGAAAGAAATTTCATTTTAGCTCTGCGCCGAACGCGGCGCGTGCTTCGCGGTGGAATTCTTCCTCGCTGCCGCAAAGTTCGCGCAGACGCGCGAGCGTGATTCTGCGGAATTCGCGCCGTGCCCAGGCCAGCGCGTTGGTCACGTCGGTCACCGGGATTGCATATTCCTTCGCCAGTTGCTCGTAAGAGATTTTGTCGTGGCCCTCGAGGTCGTAAGCTTCGAACAAGCGAAAGGTGCGCTCGCGTTCGCGCGCCACACAGAATTGATGCAGTTCCTCGACAGCCAGGCTGAACAAACTGCGCAGCCATTCTTTTTCGAAGAACTCCTCAAGCGATTCCGGCGAAGGAATCGCCGCGGGATCCATCACCGCGCCTCCCAGCTCCTCTTCGGCGGCGGCGAAATCCAGGGCCACGTGCGCGACATTTCCGCCGCGCTTCTGGCGCCGGCCGGCTTTATCTTCATTCGAAACAAAGCTGTCCACGCAAACGCGCAGGTAGGTTCGCAAGCGTCCCTTCTTTGGATCGAATTTTTCGAGCAGCTCGCGCTCGAGCACTTCGATAAAAAAGCCCTGCGTCAAATCCTGCGCTTCGTCCGCGGGCCGGTTCCAGCGCAGGCGAATGTATTTGTAGATGGGCTTCCAGTAGGCGGCGCAAAGTGATTCCAGCGCGCGTTCCCGTTCCTCCGCATCAATACTGCGCACCGCTTCGATCACCGATCGCCGCGTCGGCGGAAAGCGGTCATCGCCGGGTTGGAAGCGTTCTTCACGCATGTCGCTGGTCGGTCGGAACACCTTGGAAAAGGTTGTAGAAGTCTATTCAGGAAGCCCGAAGCTGACAAGCGGGCTTGCTCATTGACGAGAACGAATTACACCCAGCGTCCTTTGAACGAGGAGGGTCAAAAAAGAAAAGGGAGGGCGCTTGGTAGCGCCCTCCTGAAAGAGCTTGAGTTTAGAAAACGAGACGCACGCTCGCACGGGCGCTGAACGGCTGCTGGAAGAAATAGTTGTTCATGCCCGTGACCGCGAACGGGAGTTTGAAATCTTGGTTGTTGATGCCAAACCCCAGATCAGAATTTTGGTTAATGAGAGTTTTATCTTTCCTGTTGGCGATGTTGAAGGCATCAAAACCAAACTTCAGGCTGACGCGATCGCTCAACTTCCACGGATACTCAACGTGCGCATCGATGGCAAAGGTTGTTGGCGCACGGCCAAGGTCGCCGCGGCCAAACCAGGGCACTTCGCCGGCGTTCTGGTACGCAAATTGAGCATACAGCGTAGTCAGTGGCAGGCCCGATTGAATGCGTAGGCCGGAGCCCAGAACCATGCCTTTCAGGCGGCTATGGTCAAGCACATAATAGGGGTTCACATTGATGACGTGCCGGCGATCCGTGTTTAGGGGACCAATGCCCTGTTGCTTGCCAAGCAAACCCAGGCTCCCTTCCGTTAGATCAAAGAGTGAGCTGATACCCGGGTCGGCCTGATTATTGTCGTTGCGGAAAGCCCCCTCATAGTTGCCATTCAATCGGGCAATTCGCCAATTGGCATTCAACGCCCAATTGTGACCGAAGCCCTTATTGACCTCGATTTCCACGGCTTGGTAAACCCGAACCGGGTCTTTATATGTATCGGGCTTGCCATCAGGATGAAACTCTCCGCCAAACTCGGCATTGGGATCCAGCATGAATTGGCCAGGATTGGCGGGGTCGGGAATCGACCACGTTGCAGGCTGGTTTACAGAAGGAAAGCAGGCACTACCGGCTACGACGGCCTGACCTTGGCTCGCAGTGAGCGGGCTAAGTACGTCCCACGCAACATAGGGCGTCGCGAAGCCGTTCGAATCAACACAAGCCGCTGGGAGGTTGGCTTGAGTTTGCTGGCCTGGTGAAAAGTTAGTTCCCAAGCCAAAAGTGATTTCATTTGGATTGACGAAGATATCTTGCTTGCCGTTTGGGTTGCCGATGAAGTAGTTAAGGCCGCCGCCGTTGCTAGCCAGAGCGTCAAATTGTTCTACCGAGATCCCGCCCTGATCTTCGATGACACGCTTCAGTCGACGATCAATGTACCGCACGCCGAAAACGATGCCATTGCGGAATTCGCGTTGAACTCCCGCGACATACTCGTCGGTGTACTCCATTCGCGTTCCAGGTGCAAAAGGCTCGCCGCCGCTGAGTCCTACGTTCACGGCGTTATTGATGCCCCCCGTAGCCTTATTCAACAGGTGGTTGGAATCTGGAGTGAAGAGAGTGCTGTAGTCCGGCGAGCCATTCGAATCCGTAGTGATGCACGGAGATTGTCCCGCGGGGCATCCTGCGGAGGTGGAATGGGGCGCCCAAAATGCACCCAGAACATCGTCCTCTGCGCTGAGCGCGCGGACCGCGGCATCCAGTGGTAAGACAAAGGCATACCGGCCATAGTTGGCGTAGAATTTCGTTTTCCGGTTACCTTTCGGATCAACAACAAAACCGAAACGTGGGGACCACATATCATTGAACACCCTGGACAGCTGATTGCCGACCAAGCGCTGTTGTTCCCACCGCAGACCGAGATTGACCGTGAAGTGTTTTCCAATTGCCCACGAATCATTTACGTAAGCTGCGTGATACCTTCCGCTGCTCTTGGTAACGCCCCCATCAAACCGTCCACGCGACTGGACCAGTACGACTGGCGTGCCATTTAAATATGGACAGAGGCTACAGGTCGTCTTGGTCGGATCATTAGGAAAACTAGGATCGGGAGCAAGGACACTGGCAGGCTCCAATACTAAGGAGGCATCTGTCATCTTGCCTTGGAGCGTGTTACCGTACCCGGGGTCGCCCCCCGTCGCATTCGCATCCGGAATGGCAAACTTGCCTCCCGAATATGACGTGGTGTCGTTGTAAACAGGGAACTGCCAGGTATAGCCGATACTGAACGTGTGCTGGCCGAGGAATCTGTAAGTCTTTGACGTATCGAATGAAAGGCTCTTGGTGTTGGAGCCGTATGGCTCAAGGAAACCGAACCCTTGAGCGTTAAATGTACCAGTCTGAACCACACCCGATTCATCCACGATTTGAGTCACATCGGCGAGTGGCTTCTCCGAAAAGTGGTTCCAGTTCCAAGTGAACGCACCGTCGATGAGCCAAGTATTCGTAAGGGCGCCGTCGTAGCGCACGACCCAATTGCGGGTGCCGTAGTCCCACTTCGAGTTTACCGTTTTGTCGGTGGCGTTGAGCGTGGCCCACGGGACGTTATTGGTGTGCGAGGGGTCACCGAAAACCGAGGACTCGAGAGTGTGGCGATCATTGATCTTGAAAGTCAGCTTTCCGGCGTAGTCATAGGCTGTCTTCGTGCGGTCTACCTGCCCATTGTACAAAGTAAAGAGGGGAGAAGGGACAGGGTTGCCGTTGGAATCTATGTTTATGGCTGGCGCCATGTACTGGTGATTGACGCTGGGATTGAAATTTCCGAAATAGAAGAGATGGTCCCGTAGCTTTCCGATGGGAACGTACCCGCCCAATTCGGCGTCACCTTCGTACGTGGCATTGCCGAGGTAGCGCCCAAACCTGTTGACCGTTCCAAATTGTGGGTCGTCCGCATTCAACGGCGTTGTCTGCATGCCAAGGGGATGGAAGTAACCTGCCACCTGCCCATAGGTCTTTGTGCCGCCCGACTTGGTCACGATCTGAACGATACCGCCGCTGGCATGGCCGTATTGCGGCTCGAATCCGCCGGTTTTCACTTGGACTTCCTTCACGAAGGATTGATTGATACCGGAACCCAAAGCTCCGTAGGAACGCGCCCAGACACCCAAGCCTCCGAAAGCTGGGTCATTGATAGAAACTCCATCCGCAACATAGGAATTCTCCAATCCACTCGAACCGGAAATCGAGGGATTGTTTCCGCCTGTCTGGATACCGTCGACGGCTCCGGGGCTGAGGTAGAACAGGTTAGCAACACCGCGTTGCACGGGAATATTTTCAAAGAAAGTGTCCGCAATATCCGCCGTGACGGCGGACGTGGAGGTGTCCACCGTGACGGAAGCCGCGTTGACTTCCACGGTCTCCGAAACCTGCCCCGCTTCAAGAATAATCTCGACGCTGGTGGTCTTGTTGATGAGGACTTCCGCACTCTTGATGCTGGCAACCTTGAAACCGGGTTTCTGCACTTTAATGGAGTAATTGCCGGGGATCAGAGTGGAGAACAAAAAGGAGCCTTCTTCCGTGGTCGCCTGAGTCAGGCTCCCGATAGGCCCGGTAATGGTCACCTGAGCCCCGGGAACCAGAGCCTTTGTGGAATCGTAAACCAGGCCGCTAAGGTTGCCGCGCGCCGAACCTTGATCTTGAGCAACGGCTGCGGGATAACATGCCCCCGCAAGCACCAACACCAGCATGAAGCAGAGCCATCGATTCCCCATGAATCCAGTACCCCCTTCCGCAGGAAGTTCAACAAGAGAATTTGAAGTTTAGGTAAGACGGAAAACCGCGACCACTGAGAATACCCGCATCTCCCCAAGATCGAGCAAATCCCACCGCAGACGATGCACAATGTTCACCAAAGTTTAGATGAACTTGAGCTACGCTAAGGGCTTTTGATCCAAGTATTTGTATAATGCGGTGCTATATTCCTCGAAACCTCGGAAGAGGCTTATCCGGTTTCTCGTATTATTATGCGGAAATATGGATTGTTAACGTGGATGGCTAGTTCTAGAACTGCTCGACTAGTTGTGTCGCGAGAATTCTCCCATCAGTCTCTCGAAGGGGCGGCCAATGATTTGGCCTTCTGCGTTAGTTCCGCTGCCTTCTCGGTGCTACCTATCTCGCTGTAGTATTGCGCAAGAGCCAGGTACAGAGGACCCTCCTCTGGACGAGACGCCACAGCCTTCTCGATCACGGAAATGGCCTGCGAGGTTCTTCCATTTTTTACCAAACTGGTTGCGATTCGAAGGAGCGTCTCTGAATCGGTGTGCTCCGTGACGCCAGCGTCAGAATAGAGGCTGACGACTGCAGCATAATCCTTCTTTGCGTAGTAGGCGTCCACAAGCCGCGCCCGGGCAATCTCGTTGGAATGATCCAGTTGCAGTGCGCGGCGAAACCAGAGGCGTGCCTCATCCAACTGGCCGAGCGCCCAGTAGCAGAGGCCGCGCTGCTGATCAAGGATGCCCTTTCTGGGCTGTTTACAGACACTGTCAGGATGTAGTTGCCGTTCGCTTGATCGAGAGGGAGCCTCTTTCCCGTCGCCAGGGAGCCGGCCGCGTCGAACTGATCCGTGCCAACTTCTTCCTTGATCTCTTTCGCGCTGCCTGGAGCGGCGGGCCTTCCAAAAGCGTATTGAACTTCCAGCTTCTTGCCCAGGTTCTGCCGAGGGTCCTTCGCCGGAGCCCAGACTTGAACCATAACTTGCAGATTTGTCCTTGGCCCAAGTACGGGATCCTTATCGGCCAGTGGAGTGAACTGCACGCCCCCAACCGTAAAGGGCATCAGGTCGGCGAGACCGGGGTCTGCGGGCTCAGCGGAAAGAAAAGGCAATACTCCCGGTACGACTAATCCGTCTTTTGGCAATGCGGGGATTTCGACTTGGCGCGTGGTATGGTACGCGGCCTTTTGGGACCAATCCGTGAATTGGAAGTCCAATCGGTATTTTCCGGGCGGGAGAGGAAGAGTGCCTTCGTAACCAAACACTTTGTCCTTTAGAGCGTCGAACCGAGCCTTGGTGACAGAATCCGTGAGTTTCTTCTCTTGAGTGAAGATGAGTTGGTTGTCTCTCCCGAGCACCGCGACCCGCACTTCGATCGCATAGGTGTATCGCCCGTCGGACTCCGCGGTCATGCTCAAATCCTTCGGATTGTGAAGGCGGAGCGCATAGTCTAACCTTGTCAATCCTCGGGAATCGCGAGCCGGGAAGGTCACGATATCCAAATTGCGGCCTTCCAGAAGAATGCGCGAACTCACTGTTTCCTTAAGCGTTCGCCGCCGAAGGATTTCGTCGCGGTTGACCGGCAAATTTGCCAGATTCTTGATGCTATTCAGCAAAACGTCGGATTCCAGGCTCACGATTCCCGTGGATTCATCCACAGGCTCGTCCGGCAGGAGACTCAGCGAGACGCGCGCTACTTCCGGTCCGGCAGAATCCCGGATCATCTTCAACGCCGCCGTCCGGGAATTGATGGCCTCGACGCCAGTGGCCAGCTTGTCGGGGCCATCGGTGTAGGGGCTATAGAAGTGATAGTCCCCGCTGCCTTCGCGCTGATAAAACATCACGTAAAAGAATGGCGGCAGAGCCGGATTGGCGCCACCATAAAACCAGATCTCAATCGGGTACAGGTTCGCAGAATTGCGGAATACCTGCTTTTGCTGCGGAGGTCCCAGCGTGATATACGCTCGTCCGCGGTCGGTGCGCCAGCCCTCCATGCCGGAGCCGATGCCGAACCGCGCGTCGGCAAAGGCGATGCGCTGGTAGATTTCGTCCTTGTACGAGTTTGATGGCGACCCTGGATTAGGATTTCGGATTTCCCAAAAGTCTTCGATGAATTTCTCCCGGGCCTCGTTGGTGGTCAGCCGCAAGAACGCGTCTTTCTCATCTTTGGTGATGATGTACGTTACGTCGTGTTCCAGCCACTCGCGATAACCTTTCTCGAGTTTCTGCCTTTTTTGTCCCAGAGTTGGCGGTTGGAGGCAGGCCAGCGCAATTATAAGCACCGCCAGTATTCTGCAAGGAATCTTGCCGGTGATACGCGCGTCGTTCTGCCTGCGTGCAGGCATTAGCTGAAGAAACTGGTGAATCGGCATCTTAACCCTGGTGCCGGATGCGCTCCGCGAGGGAGCGGGCGCGCTGACGCGCGATATCCACAAACTTTGGGTCGCCTGCGATCTGCTCCAGCATGGGCAGCAGCCGCTTCGGTTCGGGGAGCAGGCTGCGATTCAAGTCCGATTCGAATTGCAACAGCGCGTCGTTGACGCCCAGGCGGTCGTACTTCATGCGCCTTGAAATCAGGTCAGCGTGTTCCTGCTGACGCGCCAGGCCCTCGAAAATCAGCAGCAGTTGCGAAGCCGCCTGGTTCATCGTGTAATTGAATTTTGCCTCGTGGACTTCCGCGCCGCAGTCCCAATGAAATGTTTTTTCTCCCAAATACGCAATCTTGCGGTGGACGTCGAGGTCCTGCCCCTGAAAATGTTTTAGGTCCGCCGCGAGCTCGAACATCTTGGTGCGCAATCCCGCGCTGACCTGGAACGGCGAGCCGCCGGCGTCTTCGTCAAGCTGGCGGATTTCGTACGCGGCCAGGTCTGAATCCTCGCGCACGCTGATTTCGATGTATTCGGGGGAGCTGCCTTTGAAAACGCGCCGAAATGTCAGTTTCGCTGCGCAAGGGGCAGGCGCGGAAAGCGCGGAGCAGGCCATCAGGCAAGCCGCTCCAATCAACAAAAGGGACCGCAAGAAGAAAGTTCTCGTCATCACGCCTGTCTGCAAATCTCTCAATGTGCTGATAAGATGCGCGGCGGCCTGCCACGCGTTGTGCGGCCTATCCGAATGGGAATTGCCTGCGCGGGAAGGCTTGCCGCACCCAAGGACTCAGCAACCATCGTAACCGATCGCGGCCTCGCAAGTTCTTTCTCAGTAGGTAGTCCGAACCGCCGCCGGGCTTGTTCCCTTTGCAAATGGCATAACGCCACAGCTAACGCGTCCGCAGCGTCCGGCGGTTCCGGAGTTGCGCTCATCGAGAGGATCGCGCGCACCATAATTTGCATTTGTCTCTTGTCCGCGTGTCCATGGCCGGCGATCGCGGCCTTCACTTCCCGCGGCGCATAGCTACAAACTTCAACGCCATGCTGTGCCGCAGCCAACAGCACCACGCCACGCACTTCCGCCAGCCGCAGCGCGGTTCTTACATTCAGCGCGGAGAAGATGCCCTCCACGGCCAGCACGTCCGGAGCAAACTCGTCGATCAACCCACAGAGCCGCGCATGAACTTCCTGCAGGGCCGCCCCCTCGCCTTTCTTGCGCCGGTTGGCGGCGATTTTCAGTGCTCCATAATGCAGCAACCGGCACTGTCGCCCGTCACCTTCCACGATTCCGTAACCCGTTGGGCCGGTTGCGGCCGGGTCAAGTCCCAAAACGCGCATCCAGCCCTTCGTTGTTGCAGTTTCATGCGAATTTGCCGCCGCGTTCATCGCCACGATTTTACGGCGAACGGGTCTCTCTCGCTACCTCTTTGTGAACGCATTGTTTCCCGAGTTCCAATCTTGCGGACAACTCGAGCGCATGTGAATGCGTCAGCTTCCGCGTCACAGACCGCCCAAAAATAGAAACGGCCACCGCGTTTTCGCAATGGCCGCAACCTTTGAATTTGCTAAACGTGCTGCGGACGCTAGTTCGCGCCCACCGCCGCCTGGATCTCCGATTCGTCAATGTCGAAGTTGGCGTAAACGTGTTGCACGTCGTCGTGTTCTTCCAGCGCCTCCACCAGCCGCACCATTTGCACCGCTTGCGGGCCGGTGAGCTTGATGTAGTTCTGCGGCACCATGGCAATTTCCGCGGACGCTGGCTTGATGCCGGCTTTGGTCAGCGCGTCCTTCACTTTCTCGAGCGCTTCCGTCGGCGTCACGATGTACCAGGAAGAGCCGTCGTCCTTCAAATCTTCCGCCCCCGCATCGAGCACTAAATCCAGCAACTTGTCCTCGCTGGCCGCTTCCTTGGGGACGGAAATCTCGCCTTTGCGGTGGAACATCCATCCCACTGCCCCCGCTTCCGCTAGGTTCCCGCCGTTCTTGCTCATCAAGTGCCGGAACTCCCCCACCAGGCGATTGCGATTCGTGGTGACCGCTTGAATCAGCATGCCCACTCCGCCCGGCCCATAGCCCTCAAAGGTCACTTCTTCGAACTGCTCGCCTTCGAGTTGCCCGGTGCCTCGCAAAATGGCGCGCTCGATGTTGTCGTTCGGCATGTTCTCGTTTTTTGCCGCGAGGATCGCCGTGCGCAAGCGCGGGTTGGAGTTCGCATCGCCGCCGCCGATACGCGACGCAATGGTGATTTCTCGGATGATTCTCGTGAACGCGCGGCCGCGCTTCGCGTCAGTGGCCGCTTTCTTATGTTTAATCGTGGCCCATTTTGAATGCCCGGACATGACAAATCCTCATTTTTTCACGTGACCCGGCCTGGCCTGGGCCATCGATGGATGTTATTTCGCGCCGCAATGGCGTCGCACCAAACCCGCCCATTCACGGTCGCGCATAGGAAACGACACCAATGCGGAATCTTACGGTGAACCGCAAACCCCTGCGGAACTGCCTTAGTCTAGCACACCCGCCTGGCTTGCGAAACGGGGTATACTCTCCTCCGGGGCTTCCCTTTGAGAGCAATGCATTTCGGCGCCCCCCGTTGCATCGCGAAAAATTCGGAAAACCACGCCATGCCTGACCCGCGTTATCGCGTCCTCTTTGTCGCTTCCCATCCCGTGCAGTATCAGGCTCCTGTTTTCCGCCGCCTCGCGGCCGAACCGGACGTCGACATTCATGTTGCCTACTGCACTCTCAAGGGTGCGGAAGCCGCTCACGACCCGGAATTTGGTGCCAGCGTTCAATGGGATATTCCGCTTCTCGATGGATACGCCTGGTCGGAAGTCCCAAACCGCGGCTCCGGCAAGGAATCTTTCTTTGGCCTCCGCAATCCCGGACTGTGGAACCTGATTCGCGCTGGAAATTACGACGCAGTGGTCAGTTATGTCGGATACGTTCGGGCTACTTTCTGGATTGCCTTCTTTGCTTCAAAACTTTCGCACGCCGCTTTCATCTTTGGCGGAGATGCAGCTTCGCTCGCGCCTCGTGATGGCCGTTCCTGGAAAATTCCCGTCAAAAAGATTCTCTGGCCCTTGCTTTTTCGCCTTGCCGATCAGGTCATCGTTCCTTCCTCGGCCAGCGTGCAAATGATGCGCGAGCTCTCCATTCCGGAACATAAGATTTCGCTCACCCCTTTCGTCGTGGACAACGATTGGTGGACCGAGCAATCCCGCCGCACCGATCGCCGCTCCACGCGCGCCGCGTGGGGTGTATCCGAACGCGAGCTTGTCGTTCTCTTTTGCGCCAAGTTGCAGGATTGGAAGCGCCCCCTGGACTTGCTGCGCGCCTTTGCCAAAGCCGGCATGCCGGATTCCGTTCTCATTTTCGCGGGAGAAGGCCCGCTCCGCCCGCAGATCGAGTCCGAAGCCGCCGCCCTCGGCATCGCCTCGCGCGTGCGCATTCTCGGCTTCATCAATCAGAGCCGCCTGCCCGCGGTCTATTCCGCCGCCGATCTCTTTGTCCTTCCGTCCGGTTACGATCCCTGCCCGGTTGTCGTCTGCGAAGCGATGCTTTGTGGCCTCCCTGTCCTATTGAGCGATCAAATCCGCGGCCGGTTTGATTTAGTGCGCCCCCGTGCCACCGGCGATATCTTCCCTTGTGGCGATGTGGATGCACTCGCCGCCTCGCTTAACCGGCTGCTCTCGGACCGCGCCGGCTTTGCGGCCCTCGCGGCCAATGCCCGCGCGCGTATGGAAACCTGGTCGCCGCGCGAAAATATCGCCGCCACCGTAGATGCGATTGGCAGGGCCGTCCAACGCCGGAGGGGGAGAATGCTCCCCGCAGCGACAGACCTAAAGCCCAAATCCATCTCTTCGACTCATGACGGGGCCTAACCTTGAATTGGCTGCTCCAGAATTTTCGCACTCGCGTTAATTTTGCTCTTCACAATCCTGGCTATGCCGTAGGTTCGCTTTATCGAGAGATCACTTTTTCCGACGAGCGCTTCCTCTCCTCAATCACTGGCGTCCCAGCTCGGCGCATTCGGAGCTTTATCGACGAGCCCATCCATGACAAGTTCTTCGCCAGCTGCTTGAAAGCTGCGGAATCTTTCTTCAAAACTGCGGACCTCCTGAGCGCTGATCTTTACGCGAAGAAAGTTCTCTTGCAATACGCTGCAATTCGCGCTTTTTCGCCCGATGTTGTGGTGGAAACCGGCGTCGCCAGCGGCGTCTCCTCTGCGTACCTGCTCCTGGCCCTGGAAAAGAACGGCCGGGGGAAGCTTCATTCCATTGAACTGGGTGATCCGCGCTATCGTCCTGCCGGAAAACCCCCGGGCTGGATCGTGCCGGACCGCCTCAAATCGCGCTGGGAACTTCGCATCGGCGATTCCCGTGACCTGCTTCCCATGCTTCTCGCCGAACTCGGTACCGTGGACACCTTCATTCACGACAGTCTGCACACCTATGACCACATGCTCTGGGAATACCGCTCTGCCTATCCCTTCCTCAGGCCCGGTGGACTGCTCATTTCCGACGACGCGAATTGGAATCCTGCGTTTCCCGAGTTCTGTGTGGAAGCGCGCGCCGCCCGCTTCCGGATTCTTCGTAGGTGCGCCCGAGTTCGAAACCACCCTGGCGACGCAAACTCCCGCGGGAAATTACGACGACAGCAAACTTCCTTTCCGCGTAGTCCGCGAGCCCGGCATTTTTCAACTCTGGCAGCTCATTCGAACATCGGACCTGGTTCATGCCGCCGGTCCCGCCCTTGCCCCGCTCCTCCTGACGCGCCTGGCGCGAAAGCCGGTCGTCGTCGAGCACCACGGGTATCAGGCCTCTTGCCCGAACGGTTTGTTGTTTCATCATGCGGCAAAAAGCGTCTGCCCCGGCCATTTCGAGGCAGGCAATTACTTGGAATGCTTCAATTGCAACGAGAAGGTGGAAGGGTCCGTTGGCGCTGTCCGGCTTCTGGCCTCTACGTTCCTTCGTCGCGCAGG
>QHYM01000014.1 GCA_003223295.1 Acidobacteriota bacterium
TGTCAATTCCCTGCGATTTCATTCAAGGCCCGTGAGGCTTTCTCGGCTGAAGGAGCGTCAGGATCGATGCGAATCGACTTCTCGAGTTCGGCGCGCGCCCTTTTCAGATTGTTCAGCTTTTTGTAAGTCAATCCCAAATGGTAGCGATAGGTAGCATTCGAACGTGCCCCTTTTACTGCATCCTTCAATAACGGGGCTGCCAATGAAACCTCACCGAGCGGTCTGTGCCAGCGTCAGGGCCACCGTGGCGTTACCACCATGCTCGAGGGGGAGGAGGTATGCCAAGTTGTTTGCGGCAAGGCCATCTGCGGGCTGGATTGCTAAAGCCTGCTGAATAGAGCGCCTCTGCTTCTTGTCAAGTATTCTGACCTTCATAGATAAGTACCAAAGCCGTATATAAGCCTGCATTATTTGGTGCCAGGGCGACCGCCTGATCTGCTTCCAAGATGAGCCTCTGTTTTCGGGAATTGAGGTCGTAGGGACAACGGGAGGCAAGGCCAAGGCAAATCAGCAAGCTTGGGATAGTTCCTAGAACGGCACTTAGCAGGGCGGATTGGTCCTAAGGTTGCTCCCGTAGCTGGCAGCTATAGTGCCTCCTCCGCAATGATCCTCCTTCTTGATATCCACCGCAATTGGTGTCCGAGTTGCGGTATTCCAAAACAAACTGATTCTCTACCCTGTAATCAGTTGAAACTGAATGCTTTATGGGGTATATTCAAATCACAGTGTGCGACAGTTTCCCGCCGAAGACCAAAGGGAGAAACTTGCGGACAAAATGGACAAATACTTCCATTTTGGCAATCTGATCGCCAGATTCAAGAGCAAGCCCCTGAAGGTCAGATGGCCCCTGATTTATTGTAACCCACTGAAAGTAAATAGATTAAGGTAAACTTATGCAATGTACAGCCCTTTTCCACCGTTGGCAGGGGCCTTGCTTAAAGCTTCTTCTATCGACTGTCGAGAATCTCTCCTCGGGCACCACTCGGTCTAAGCCGGGAGGAACATACTAAGTTTCCCTAGGTGAGAGCGAGCGATGGTAACGGGGACGGCTATGGTCCAAGACGGCGAGATTACACTTGAAGATGCAAAGCGGGCTCTCCGAAGGCACTGGTGGATCTTGCCCACTTGCGCCATCGGCTGTCTTGGAATTGCCGCAGGCTTGGTGGAGTTTCTCCCGAAGCAATTTACCTCCGAAACGCTTGTACTCGTCCGTCAGCCGACTGTGCCCACAGACGTTGTAAAGCCCGTGGTAACTGAGGATTTGAACCAACGGCTTGCTTCCATGCAGGAGCAGATTTTAAGCCGTTCGCGGCTAGAACCACTAATCAACAGATTCAATCTTTTTCCTTCGGATCGGATGCATCGCCCTATAGAAGATCTGATCGTTCGATTAAGGGACTCAATCGAAGTTATCCCTGTCCAACCTATGCAGGGAACGCGCGACAATAGCCTTCCAGGTTTCCATGTCGCAGTTACTTTGGGGTCTTCACGGCTTGCCCAACAAGTTTGCACGGAAATAACTTCGATGTTTTTGGAACAAAACTCCAGAGCTCGTGAACAGCAAGCGGCAAAAACGACGTCCTTTCTCAGCGGACAGCTCGAAGACGCAAAAGCCAAGCTCGATGAGCAAGACGCACGGCTGGCAAAATTCAAGTCGCGCTATCTTGGTGCCTTGCCGGAACAGGAACAGACGAATTTAAGCTTGCTTTCGGGGCTGAATTCACAATTGGAAGCGAACACGCAAGCGCTCGGGCGTGCGCAGCAGGACAAGGTGTTCAACCAGACCCTGCTTGACCAAGAGGCCTCAAGTTGGCGGGGGTCTCAGGCGGGGCGGAATCCAGTGACGCTTGACCAGGAACTTGCCACTTTGCAGGGTCAGCTCGTTGCCCTTCAAGCCAAATATACCGATGAGTATCCGGACGTTATCAAGTTAAAAAATCACATACAGGACCTGAAGAAACAGATCGCTGCTTCGGCCACCAATAGCCGGGGATCATCTGCCGAGGCAAGTCAGCCCGCCGCCAACGAGCCTCCAGAGATTAAACAGCTTCGTGCCAAAGTTCAACAGGACGATGTCAGTATTTCGGGATTGGTAGCCCAGCAGGCCAAGATCCAGGAAGAGATCCGGGTCTTAGAGGGGCGAATTCAGTCCAGCCCCGCTGTTGAGCAACAGTTCAAGGAGCTTACACGGAATTATCAGACGGCCCTCGATTTCTACCACGATTTGCTAAGAAGGCGTGAAAACTCAGCGATGGCGACTGATCTCGAGCACCAGCAAGAGAGCGAGCTTCGCGTACTTGATCCCCCGAATCTACCGTCAGAGGCTTCCTTTCCGAAGAAAAAACTCTTCGCGGCCGGCGGACTTAGTGCCGGTTTGGCTTTAGGCCTGGGGATTCTCTTTCTAATCGCGATCAGCGACAGGTCCATGCATACTGAAAGAGATATCGAGGTCTTTCTCAAGCTTCCCGTTCTCACGAGCGTGCCTGTGCTCGGTAACCAAGCGAGGAAAAATGGCGGAGATGGCCGCAAACGCGTAACTTTTCAAGTCTCAGGAACACAGGCATGATCCCCTTGCTGTCCTGAGCCATCACCGAGGAAAAGATGAGCCGGATCCATGAAGCGCTGAGAAAGGCAGAGCAGGAACGAGCGTCTAGTGCGGCTGTGGGCCGTAAGGACGAGTTGCCCGCAATCAACACCGATGCGTTGAGCTCCTCTCCCGTCGCGCCAAGAAACGGAAAGCTGTTCGCCCCCACAACCGGGATAAGGGATGTCATGGCCCCCCCTAGTTTTGAGGTCCTCGCGAGCAGGTGCGTGCACCTCAACTGGCGACTTGATCCTCAGGTGAGCTTGGTTGACGGAGGCGAGAGTGAGACCGGGGGAGCCGAGCGCTTTCGGACTCTAAGGTCGAGGTTATTTCAGATTGCTGCCACACGTCCGCTCCGTCGCGTTTTGATAACTAGTAGTCTTCCGGCGGAAGGCAAATCATTCATCGCCGCGAACCTGGCACAGTCCCTGGCCTGCCGACAAGATAGCCGCGTGCTGCTCATCGACGGGGATTTACGCGCCCCGCGGCTGCATCTCGCACTTTGCGCGCCGAAATCGCCAGGATTGACGAATTGTGTGCGCGGCGAAACGGATGAGTTCTCGGTGATCCAGATTGGTGCACAGAGCAATCTCGCCTTTCTGCCTAGCGGGGACGCGGTTGCTGATCCCGCCGAACTGATTCTGGGCGGGCGAGTGAAGAAGCTGCTCGACTTCGTAACGCCTGCTTTCGATTGGGTGATTTTGGACTCACCGCCAGCACTGGCAGTCCATGACCCAAGCTTGTTTGCAGACCTATGCGATGGCGTGCTCTTCGTCGTCAAGGCGGGCGAGACCAGTTATGAGAATGCTGTAAAAGGATCTTCGGAGTTTCGAGAAAAGAATCTTCTTGGCGTAGTGCTAAATCAAATCCAAGAAGCAGATATGTATGCTGGCGATTACTATTATGGCAAAACGTACGGAAGGACGCGGAAGTAGCCAAGCCTCAGGAAACTGCCGAAACCATTGTAGTGCCCGGGAGCCTTATGTACACTTGGGTCTCCCCCTTGTTCGGAGATCACGCCGAACTTCTCGGCTGAGGCCGGGAGGATTCCTCAAGAGGAGCCGCTTGTTCCCGCCTTTCGCTTCGTGACACCGCCCGACATAGAAATTCCCAAAATATCTTTGCGAGTGGTTTCGAGAGGGATGCCGGTGATCAAGAACCCGACAATATAAAAAAGATCTACTCCCATCCAGCCATTGGCAAACAACTCCTTTAGTTGAAGGAATAAGTACTTCAAGCTCGTGTTATGGATCATCACGACCAGAATCGCGAGACCACGAACGGCATCAGCCGGGGTATCTTTGCCGCATTCTCTGTTTGCCGAGCGAAAACGGCACTATCTGCTCTGTCACACACAGTTCCGGGGACGATGCCGCCAGCGAAGTGATCACCGCGCGGGCGGTTAACGGCAAGATCATAACAGACACATGACCCTTTCCGTATAAATACTTCAGCACTCTGGTCTGTTCTTTAACTTTCGCTGACGAATCAAGAAGGAAGATGACGGTTTCCTGAAAATGCCCGAGCCCATCTTTCTGGAGAATGACCAGAGGAAATGACTTGTCGGGTCTCTCGCCCACTCTTGAGGGAAAAGGGCGAAAGTGTTGTTTTCTATGATCCTCGGAGGTGCTTGCGTCCCGCTACCGGAAATGACCGCATACAGGGCCGCAGGAAGGTTGTGTCCGGGACCCAAAGGGAAATGCCCGACCTGGGTCGCTCGGGGGTTTATTTCGATCAGATAAGGATCCCCTGAATGTTCCTCCAGGATAAAATCAAAGCCATGCAAGCCGGAGAGCTCAAGCCGTCGCACAAGCTTTTCAGCGGCGGCGGAAATCTCTGCGTTATCGACCAACCGCAAGACTGTGGAAGGTCCCCCGGCATCCTGCTTCTGGAGTACTTCGAAATGCAGGCTTGCCAAGACCCTGCCCTTCCAGCAAGCCACGGCGCTGGTTGCCTCCCGCCCCACAACAAATGCCTGCGCATTCACGGCATAGCGCTTACGCAGCAGGGCCGGCCAGAGCAAGGCCACGTCCTGGTCGAACAGAGCTTGCTTGAGTGCCCGGGCCAAGAGGGGAGGAGCCTCTAGCGTTTGGAAAGCGCGCTTTGCTTCTTGGAGCGTTCGGACAATCCTTACACCATCGCCGCCCGAGGTGCCGTCAGCCTTAAGAATGGTGGGAAAGTTTGCAGAAGCGGCCCACTCATCTATGTCTCGAGGATTGGTAATAACCACCGTTTTTGGAACACGAATGCCTTCCTCCTGTGCGATTTCCATGAGTGTTGTTCTGGCATATACGATGGGGAAACTAGCGGGTGAGCCCAGCGATTTCTCGATCAACGCACAGATTGGTTTTTCCTTGCCACCGTGACGATTTTCTTGAGCATGCAGTGCATGCAATTGCAGGGCCGCCAGGTCGTCACTAGGAATCAGAAGGTCCGGACTGGCAGACAGGATGGCGTTCTTGATCGACCTTAGCGGCGCCAGCCTACGGTAGGGAAATATTCTGCGTACCGCGCTGGTCTTGCCCAAGGGGTGCCGTGGAAGGCAGACAGCCTCAGTGTCGCAACCCGTTTTAGCCAAGGCCATGGCCAACCGGGCGGGCGAGAATGAAGGTGAGGTACTAATGATGAGAACGGTCGGTTTCACGTAGGTAACGATTCTCGCATATTCAAACTGTCAAAGTTTTTCGCGACGAGCGCATCTCCTAGAGTCGACTCCTTCCTAAGCGATAAAACTGCAAGGAATGGAACTTTCCGCGTTCGTCGAACTGGAAATCCGGGTAAGCGGCCATCACAGCCTACCTTTGAAGTCTTTGGGAAACCGCACGCTTCCCACAGATACCGCTACTCTCATTATTTCCAGATTGACGACATTCCGAATAATCGCCGGAGCTGCTGCTTGCGAAGGTAGTTCCTCAATTCTTGATCTCCTAAGTGGGGAGTGCGCCCGACGATGCCACGTAAGAAGCCATAAGCAATCCCGAGACTGCGAATGACATAGGGCGGATTGAAAACCTGCCGGCCACACTTGATGATAAAGAATAAGGGATGATAACCCACGATATAGTCTGCTTCACCATCGTTTACTGCGTTGCCCCACGTCCCCCAGACGGTGCCGCTCGGACGATGTTGAACAAGCCTCGGTTCCGGAAAGGTTTTCGTCCTCCAGCCCAGCAAGTTGGCTTTGATTTCGTCGACGGTATCCCACCCTAAGCTCGGCAAGAGGCCACCTAATTTCTCCCAACACTCCCTTCGATAGATCTTTGTGCCCCCGCGAACATGAAACGTCGGTGAACTCTCCAACAACAAACGCTTTTCCACTCGGTCATAGATAGTTCCGCCGCATATTCCAAGCTGAGGCTCGCTGCGAAAATGTTCGAAACATCTTTCGAAGTAGTCCGGCGGGAAAGTCAAGTCTCCGTCGAGATTCGCGAGAAACTCCCAATCTTCCCTCGACAGCATCGTGTAGGCGTAGAGAAATGCTTCGACGCCGCCTCCTTTTGAGCGATACCCACGATCCGCGCGCCGTAGAATACGAATCCAAGAATGGTCGCGAGCGCACCGGTGAATCACGGCGTGTGTGGCATCCGTTGAACCGTCATCCACAATGATCCACTCGATTGGCAGGATCGTTTGATTCAAGACTGATTCGATCGTATCCGCTATAAACCGTTCTTCGTCGCGAACTGGCGTAATTACGCAGTATTTTGTACCGGCTTTTCCCTCTCCTGAGGAGTGGAGTGCGTCGCTAGAATCTACATTTTCTCGAGGTATATGAGAGTTGTCGGATTGCATTTTTGTGTCTATTAGTATTTTACACGAGCAACCATTTGGCAAAGTCTCTTGCTGCGCAAGAGGAAACGTTTTTGCAGCCGTGGCGCATTCTCATAGCGTTAGGGGCCCCACTGCTCAAGGAATATAGTGTTGACTCTCGGTATGGCGATCGCACACTCCGTTCGTACTGCCGCACCGATTTGCCAAGCGATCTCCCGTCAAAGTTTCCATTCGAAGCGAGGTGCAACGTCGAGGGACTCGTTGTTGACTCTATAAGTTCGGCTGGCGTAACGTACAGCGAGCTAGGAACTGCAATGATTAGGCTATTAGCGTCGTATTTTCTTTGCAGGTCTTCTGTACTTGAAAGTTAGCCGTTTTTTTATAGAGGTTGAAATCTGGAAACTTGGGGCATTGGCGATTCATTTTGGACAGAGGAGGAGTTGAATGGCAGGTGGACGGGAGTGGTCAAAGACTCTTACGTTCTTTGAGGGGAAATGGCACGAAGGAAATGTGCCGATCATGGGTCCTCGCACGCATGCTGCTTGGCTCTGTTCGATAGTGTTCGATGGTGCTCGGTCGTTTGAAGGTGTTGCTCCCGATCTCGAACTACATTGCGCGCGCGTCAATGATTCCGCCAAAAAGCTATTTCTAAAACCAACGGTCTCGACAGAAACCTGGGTCAATCTCGCGCGGGAGGGGATAGCGCGGTTCAGCAAAGATGTCGCTCTCTATATCAGGCCCATGTATTGGGCGGAAGAGGAAGGACCGTGGGTTCAAGCACATGATCCTGAGTCGACTCGCTGGTGTCTGACGATTTACGAAGCGCCCATGCGGACTCCGAAAGGTTTCTCGATCACTTTGTCGCCCTATCGTCGGCCAACCTTCGAGACTATGCCTGTTGACGCCAAGGCCGGATGTCTCTATCCCAACAACGCGCGCTCGCT
>QHYM01000262.1 GCA_003223295.1 Acidobacteriota bacterium
TGGCCGAAAGATACCGCTACGCCTTTGTCGATTTGCGCGAACAGCGCATCGACCCGGATTTGATTCGAAAGATTCCCGCGGACTTGATGTTTCGCTACAACTTCGTTCCCCTGGAGGAGCATAACAACGCACTGATCATTGCGGCTGCCGATCCTGGTCAGGTCCATAGCAGCGACGAATTGCAACTCCTGCTTGGCAAGAAGCTCTTGATTCGTGTCGCGACAGCCCGCCAGATCAGCGATCTTCTGAAACGAACCGAGCAGTCCCAGCGCGTTCTCGAACAAGCGACCGAAGCCTTTGCCCTGCAGGCCCCCAAGGAAGAGGAGGAAAGCGAAGAGACTATTTCCGGCGATCGCTTGACGCGCGATAGCACCGCCAGCCCGGTGGTTCGCTTGGTCGAGACCATCATCTTCACTGCCCTTGAGCGCCGCGCCAGCGACATCCACATCGAAGCGCGGGACTCTGAAGTCGCCGTGAAGTACCGCATTGACGGTGTCCTGCAACACGCCATGCAGCCGATCGCCAAGGAACATCACTCCGCAATGCTCTCGCGCATCAAGGTTTTGAGCGAACTGGATATTGCCGAGCGCCGCGTTCCTCAGGACGGCCGTTTCCGAGTGAAGTACAAAGGCCGGTACATCGACCTGCGCGTATCGATCATGCCTGCCAGCCACGGCGAAGACGCAGTTCTTCGCGTGCTCGACAAAGAAACACTTTCCGAGAAATTTGCCAACCTGACTTTGGACGTGGTCGGCTTTTCTGCCGAGGAACTCCACCGTTTCAGGCGCTACATTCACGAGCCTTACGGCATGGTCCTGGTTACGGGCCCGACGGGTTCCGGCAAGACCACCACTCTGTACGCCGCCATCAACGAAATCAAGAGCGACGACGACAAGTTCATCACCATTGAAGACCCCGTCGAATATCAGGTTCGCGGCATCACACAGATTCCCGTCAACGAAAAAAAAGGCCTCACTTTTGCCCGCGGTCTGCGGTCCATCCTGCGGCACGACCCGGACAAGATCATGGTCGGCGAAATTCGCGACCAGGAGACGGCGCAGATCGCAATTCAATCGGCGCTTACCGGCCATCTGGTTTTCACTACCGTTCATGCCAATAACGTGACGGACGTGATCGGCCGCTTTGTCAATATGGGCGTCGAGCCCTACAACTTTGTCTCCGCGCTGAACTGCATCCTGGCGCAACGTCTGGTCCGAGTCATCTGCCCGAGTTGCAAGCGCCCCAAGAAATACACTCCGGAGGAACTGAAGGAAGCAGGTCTGGATCCCGCCGTGTGGGGAGGCGTCACCTTGGTCGAAGGCGTCGGATGTCTGGATTGCTCGGGAACGGGGTACCACGGCAGGACGGCGATTTGCGAGTTGCTGGACCTGACGGACCGCATCCGCGAAATGATTGTGGATCGCCGGCCGACCTCGGAAGTGAAGCGAATCGCGCGCGATGAGGGCATGGCTACGTTGCGCGAAAGCGGCCTGGCGAAGGCAAAGGCCGGTATTACGACCATCAAAGAAATTAACAAGGTGACGTTCGTTGAGTAGCGCTACGGCCGTTCATCAAGGCATTTACAAGAGCGGATTCGCGCGCCGCGTGGCGCGCTGGCTGGATGCCATCCCGCATCCTCCCGTGGCCATGGAAATTACGTCGGATCGCGTTGCGGTTGCCAGATGGGGACGCGCCAGGTCGCTCGATTCATTCGCCGTCGAATTGCTGCCGCCGGGATCTGTCATTCCATCCGCAGTGGAGACCAATCTTGTGAATTCCTCGATGGTCAAATCCGCCGTGGCCAAAGCCTGCGACCGCGTTCGCACGCGAGCAGAAGATGTCGCGTTGATTCTTCCCGATCCCGTAATTCGCGTATTCGTTCAGCACTTCGAGGATTTCCCACGTTCCCCGGAAGAAGCGATTCCGCTGTTGCGCTGGAAGCTGAAAAAGAGCGTGCCGTTTGAAGCGGACGAAACCATCATCTCCTATTTCCGTCAGGCCCCCCGCGAGGCGGGCGTTGATGTTGTCACCGCCCTCGCGCGGCTCCGTGTTATTCGCGAATACGAATCCCTTGCCGAGGGAGTCGGAATGCAACCGGGCGTCGTGTTGAGTTCCGCCCTCGCGGCAATTTCTTTGCTCGATGGTGACCGGCCCATCTTACTCGCCCGGATTTCCGGTTCGGCCTTGACCACGGCCATCGTGCGCTCCGGCCTGCTCTGTGGATACCGTTGTACGGAACTTCCCGCGTCCGGAGCAGGCCTCACGCCCCAGATGCTTTTGGAGGAGATTTTTCCGGTAGCGGCCTACTATCAAGACACCTGGAACGAAGGGATTTCTTCGGTGCGCATTGCCGGTCTCGGCGTGCGCCTTGGTGAGTTTTCCCGTCCTTTGGAGCAGGAGTTTCATTGCGAGGTAAAGTCCTTATTGAATTCCGCGCATTCGGAGGGAATCATCAAAGACGATGCGCGGCAGCTTGCCGACCGCGATCTGGAAGGGTTGGTCGGGTGGATGTTGCACCGTGCCTAAGAATGATTTTGCGAAATTGAGGAGCGAGAAGGAATGAGGGTTCGGCTTAACCTGGCAACAAAACCGCTGGAATCGCACCGGCTCTTCCTCGCCGGAGCCAGCCTCTCCGCCTGCGCTGCTGCGCTTGTCTTCCTAGCTCTGGGGTGGCACGTTTATTCTGTCCGTAAAGCGGCGACAGAGGTCCGTGCCCGCAGGGGAAAGATGAGTCAGGAATTTGCGGCCTACGAGGCACAACGCAGCGAGCTGCAGCGCTATTTCGCCCAAAAGAACGTTGCCAATCTTCATGACCGCGCCTCTTTTATCAACGGCATCATTGCCGTCCGCAGCTTCAACTGGACGCAGATGTTTATGGATTTGGAGCGCATTCTGCCCGGCGGCGTGCGCGTTATCAGTGTCGAGCCTAAGCAGGTCTCTGGTCACGTCGAATTGAATCTGACTTTTGGGGCGGAGAGTGATGAGGTCAAGTTGAAATTCATGCGCGCGCTGGAAACTTCAAAGCTATTTACGGATGTTCAGATTCATAGCGACATCAAGCCGACTGCCGGGAGCGGTCCCAGCGCGGACCAGAGAGTCGTTCAGTTATCTACTTTTTATTCGGGGACCTGATGCCACGCGATTTCACAATGCGCAAACGGGCCATCCTGGGCGGAGTGATTTGCCTGGTTGTTGCCGATCTGGCCCTGGCCGCCTATAGCTGGCAGCTGGCCTCCGAGCCGCTGACGCCTGGGGCGAAAATCACGAAGCAGGAAACCCAGCTCAAGGTGCTGCAGGCCTCCATCGCGAGGGCCCAACGGATCAGAGAAGACATGCCGAATACGCAGCGGGATTGCGAGAAGTTTGAAGGGATGCTTCTGCCGGCCAGCTCCGGGTATTCGTCGGTTACTTCCGATCTCGGTGAGATTGCCAGGAAAAGCGGCGTCAGCCGACAGGATGATTCCTTCAAGCCGACTCCGATTCCGGCGCGCGGGTTGACGGAAGTGGCCATTGAGTCAACCATTGAGGGCGACTACAAGAATGTAATTCTTTTCTTGAACGGACTGCAACGTTCCGCCAATATTTATGAAGTAGAGTCCCTGACGCTGGCCTCGCAAAATGGGAATAGAGGGCCTGCCAACGTTATCAAGGTTGGATTGCACCTCAAGACCTATTTCCGGACTTCGTCGTGAAGCAAAAGCGACAAATCGGCGTTCTCCTTGTCCTGGTGCTCATCGCGGCCTTCGTGTGGCTGATGAACTTCCGGGGGAAGCCCGTGACCGCCGATGCTGGCCCGAGTATTCAGGACGATCCTGTGCTTGCCGTTGAGAACCCTCACCCTCGTATCGAGGACATCAACCGCGCGGCCAAAACCGAATACAAGAGCTCAGGCCGCAACATTTTCAGCTATACCGCCCAGGCGCCTGCTTCCGTCGCCCACCAGCCTGGCCCGGCCATTGTTCCTCCCAAGAACTCGTGCGGGATAGAATCTGGACCCTGTCCGGAGCCACTCCCGCCTCCACTAGTACTTCCACCGAACATAAAATTCTTCGGCTTTGGCGGACCCAACGGGACGTCGCGCCGCGCGTTCTTCCATGACAGCAATGGCGACGAAGTTTATGTTGTTGCGGAAGGAGAAGTTTTGTTGAAGCGCTTCCGCATCCTCAGAATTGGCAACGCGAGCCTCGACTTTGAAGAGATTTCGTCCGGACGCACAGGCACGGCGGCTCTTGTTGAGGACCAAACGGGAGCCCCATCGCAATGATGGAGAAACGTCGGTTACATCCGCACAAGCCTGGCCAGCAGGGATATGCGTTACTGCTGGTCATTTTCATGGGCACGATGTTACTGCTGCTTGCTACCATGGCCGCTCCGAACATTAGGACCGAAGGGCAACGCCAAAAAGAGAAAGAGATGATTTGGCGCGGCCGGCAGTATGCGCGCGGCGTAAAGCTGTACTACCGGAAAATGGGACGTTTCCCCACTAGCATTGACGACCTCACCAAGCCAAAAGTGGGCTCCCTCCGTTTTATGCGCCAGGCTTACAAGGACCCGATGAACACGCAGGACGGCTCGTGGAGACTTATTTATGTAGGTCCCGCGGGGCAGCTCATCGGCAGCCTGAAGCCGCCTCAGACCAATCTCCAGTTTGGCCAGGCTCAGGGGATCGGTACTCCTGCAGGGTCGCTGAACGGCCCCGGCATAGGTCCGGGCATCCAGACGCAACCGGGGACATCGTCGCCTTTTGGGCAAATTGGAACACAGATGGGAACGCAAACGAGCGGAGCCGCTACGGGGGTGGGAAGCAGTGCTGCGAGCCCCCAGAATCCCCCAAGGACAACCGGAACTGCCGTATCCGCGGACCAGGGGACGGGAGTGGACCCCAACGCCCCAATTCCCACCGGTGACACCCCGACCATCATGGGCGGAAACATTATTGGAGTCGGCAGCAAAATCAACAAGAAATCGGTGATTGTCTACGATAAGGCAAAGAATTACCGCCTCTTCGAGTTCATCTGGGATCCGTCGAAGGATTCTTTTGGTATGGGCCAGCCGGGAATGCAAACGGGAACTGGCCTGGGACAGCCTATAGGTCAGCCCATCGGTCAGCCAGCGGGGCAGAGTCCTTTCGGCCAGCAGCCCGGACCGAATCCGGCGAATCCCCAGCAGAACCCTCAGAATCCGCCTCCGCAGAATCCGCAGCAGCAGTAACGCCCATCCAAGATCTCGTAAGCTGCGTCGCGCGTTCGCGCGCGCGGGCTCTGCAGGGTTAGCGAAAGAAAGGGCCATCGTCACCTACGCGGAATTTAGCAAGCTCCGTCCCTGGCCCCGCGCCGGCCTACGAGGACTACACGCGCCGCATTCATTGCGGCTTGTGCCTCAACACCTGTCACTCTCGAAGCGGACTCGGCTCTGTCCTTTACTTCCTGTATGTCCTTTGTCTCCTTAAATTCCTCCTTCAAAAACGGCGGCGCCCTTTCCGCAGCGATGGGGGTTGCCGCGAAAAGGGCGTGCCGTCTTCAGGAGAGAAGATCGTGTTTGCGAACAGTCAAACTGCAAAGGATTAATTGTCCGAGGGCGGTGGCGGCGCTTGATGGCGGCGCATTCTTTCACGTGCTCCCGGACGGCCTTGTGTCACGGTGTAATCAGATGGCACGGCGAAGAGCGCTGCATCCGGCTCCGCGCGCTGGATGTTGGTAAGCGTGTAGGTGGTCTCGCCCGACCACGGATCGCCCCGTTTGCTCATCACCACGGTCTGCAGGTCGTTGGAGTACCAGATTTCGCGAACAATGGTAATCGGTTTTTCATTTCCGATTTGCCCGGCAGGAATCGTTTTTGTCAGTCGAGTCCCCTGCGCGATTACGCCCGCGATGTTTTGCGTGCCGAGGTCTTCCTTTTTCAAGTTGACGTTGGCTTTTTCTTCGCGCCGCAATTCCATCTTGTCCTTCATGGCCTGCTTCAAGGGGCCGTTCGTCTTGGCGAAAGGATTCCTCATTTGCTCGGCGGTCTTCTGGTCGGGATGCAACATGAAAGTTGCACCCGCCACCGGATCGTTGATAATCACGAACGATTTCGGTTGACCGGAAGTGGCTATCGGTCCAAAAGCTGAAAGCGTCATTTCTCTGCGGATGCGGCCCTGACTGTCACGGAAAAGATTGCTCTGGGTTTTCCGCGAGATGTGATTGCCGTCCGAGAGGATCTGTGTAGTCTCGGAAACTGCCACGGCGCTGAACGGCGCACCGGTTACGACTTTTCCGTCGTGCATTCCGCCGAAACCGAGCAACTCGATGCGTTCACCGAAGGGAGGTGGAGGAAAATCGCCTTCCGGCTCGCCGGGATGGAAGGGGCCCACACCAGCGCCCGGTGGTGGTGGCGCCTGCTGCGCTCTGCCGATTCCCGCGCAGAACGCAAGCGCGCACCCGAGGATCACGCTCATGATTAATCTGCGATTCATTCTTTCTTCTCCTCTTCTCTCCCGAACTGCAAAAATATTTCGTTCGTTTTTTATTCGGGCAGACGGACGGCCTGCGGTAGTCCATCGTTCCCGACGAGCAAATCCACCTGAATCCATTCGCCGGCGCGGTCTTCATTCACTGGCAAGCCGAGCGTGCCGAGCGCGCCGCGCTGCATACGCACGCGCAGAATGGCGGCGTCATCGGTATCGGCAGGCAAAACGCCGGGAAGCAAAGTGAAATCGCCCAGCTCATTGTCGGCTACCAGAGTTTGGGGATCTATGCCCGTGTTCTGCCCCGGCGATTGCTGATTCGCGGAACCAGCACCGGAATTTGCGGAAATGTTGTTCGCAACCCGGTGCTGACTGGAGCGCCAGTTGACCCAGCTCACGGCGCCGACCAGAACCGCGGC
Source organism: Acidobacteriota bacterium (assembly GCA_003223295.1). Classification (GTDB taxonomy): domain Bacteria; phylum Acidobacteriota; class Terriglobia; order Acidiferrales; family UBA7541; genus Acidiferrum. The sequence goes on from QHYM01000262.1 coordinate 6,865, forward strand.
GGCAGCCAGGGCCCAGGCAGCTGCGATGGCAGTACGGCGCACCTTTGGCGTGTGATATTGGGTGCGAAATTGCTGCCGAAGGCGCATCTCCACGCGAGCGGGAGTATCGAGCGCAGTCGTCCGCGCGAGAGACCGCAATTCCATGCGCGTCGCTTCCCAGGAATCCCGAAGCGCGGCGCAGCGGGCACACGAAGCCGCATGAGCCGCAGCGGCGGCGCGCTGCGCATCCGCAAACGAGGCGTCGCGCTCCGCATCCAATCCAAGCGCTTCAAATTCATCGCACGTCATTGCACACTTCTTTCGTCTCGCAATAAGCTATTCACTTGGCCACACCCGCCGGCCATGGCACGCCTGCGCGCCGGGGCGCATCGCGCAGCATTTCCAGCCGTGCCATCAGCAAAGCCCGCCCGCGGTGCAACCGCGAACGGATCGTGCCAATAGGACAACCGATCATTTGCGCGGCTTCTTCGTAACTTCTTTCTTCCAGTTCGCAGAGCACCACGGCATCACGAAAATCGGCGGGCAGATCCAGGACCGCCGCCCAAACTTGTTCAGCGCGTTCGCGCTTCTCCGCCTGGATCGCCGGAGTGGAGGCGTCTTGCAAAACAATTCCAGGGCCGGCTCCGTCCTCGTTCTTTTCTTCGAGAGGGACCTCCCTAGGCAAGCGTTCGAGGTGCTTCAAGATACGGTTTCGCGTCACGCCGTAGAGGAAGCCGCCGAGAGTCCCACGGGCGGCGTCATACTTTTTCGGATCTCGCATCAGCGTCATAAAAACGTCCTGCACAATTTCTTCAGCGGCCCAGGTGTTTCCGCTCATCCGCAGCGCAAAACGATAGAGCGCCGCCTGATGGCGCCGGTAGAGGAGCGTGAAAGCCTCCTCATCGCCTTTGCCCGCGCGACGGAGCAGCACGTCGTCTCTTTCCTGGTCCGCGATGCTCATGTCTCCTAATAAGACGTTCTGCCCGGCCTTATCTATACATTCCCGCAGCAGAACGGATAAGTTCCCGCCTAACCGCTTGGATCGGGACAGGCTGGAAATCCTTGTATCACAATAGGTTAGATGTGGCGGCGCCGATTCCGTGGCATGCAAGAGATTTAGAAGTTGAGCAGTGGTTTCTGCGTTCGGCCTGATATAGAATGCCGCCACTTCGCACCCATGGCACGACGCAAATTATTGCTGTATCCGCGGAAACAGCTGGACATTCGGTGGCGGGACCTTGCTGCCGGAATGCTGCGGTGCGTTTTCCCGGGCGACGCGGCAAAATCCGAAGCACAAATCTGTCGCACTTTTGCACTGGACCAGCCAGTGCTGATTACCTTCGCGGTGCGCGCTGGCTTCGACCTGTTCCTGAAAGCTCAAGGATGGCTGGCGGGCAGCGAAATCCTTATGTCCGCTCTCACCATTCGCGAAATGGCGGACATTGCGCGGAAACACGGTTTGGTTCCCGTTCCGCTGGATTTGAATCTTGGCAAACTCGCGCCGGAGGTTTCGGCGATGGAAGCCGCGATTACGCCGAAAACGCGCGCCATTGTGATCGCGCATCTTTTTGGCAGCCGCGTGGACATGGACCCTTTCATCGCCGTTGCCAAACGCCACGGAATCCTGGTGCTCGAGGATTGCGCGCAAGCCTTCACTGGCATGGATTACACCGGCCATCCGGAAACAGATGCAGCCATGTTCAGCTTTGGCTCGATCAAGACCGCCACGGCGCTCGTAGGTGCGCTCATCCGGCTCAAGGATCCACAGTTCTTGGAGAAAATGCGCACACTGCAGCAAGACTATCCCATGCAGTCGCGCGCGGAATATTTCCATTTGGTCTTTACCCATGTACTCGTCAAGTTGTTCACCATTCCTTTGCTCTACGGTCTTTTTTACCGGGCTTGTGTGTTGTTGGAAAAAGACTTCGACCAGGTCATCAACGCGGTGCGGAATCTTCCGCCCGAAGATGAAGAAGAGGACCTGGTGTTGATTCGAAAGCAGCCATCGGCTCCCCTCTTGGCGCTGCTGTTGCGGCGGTTGCGAACGTTCAGCACCCAGCGGCTGCGGGAACGCCGTGAAGTGGGAAGGCAATTTGCACGCGGGCTTCCAGCCGGAATCACTTGTCTTGGTGCGGCCGCGCCTTTCCATAGCTATTGGGTCTTTCCCGTGCTTGTGGAAGCGCCGGAGCGATTCGCCGCCGCGCTTCGCAGCTATGGATTCGACGCCACTACGGCAGGTTCCGCGCTTTCGGTGGTTGCGCCTCCCCCCGGAGAGAAATTTCCCGCGGCCGACAATTTGCGCACGGCCTACCGCAACCTGCTTTATCTTCCCGTGTATCCGGAAGTGCCACCGCGCGCCCGAGCGCGGCTACAGAGCGCGCTCCATGAAATCCAAAAAGAAACCCCGCACCTCCATGTAATGGATGCGCGGCGCGTCTACTCCGCGCGCTTGGAAACAATCGATTCCCCGCGCACTATCCCTGCGATCAGGGAAGCTCTGGAGGAAGCTCGCAGAAGGAATCTGCCAGTCTGCCTGATGGGCACCACGCACAATCTTGGTGGCCATGCGTTTTCGAACGGCGCAGTCGCTATCGATCTGAAGCGCTTTGATCGCGTCCTCTCGCTCGACGTACCTGGCAAGCGGATAACCGTCCAAAGCGGCATTACCTGGGAGAAAATTCAGGACACCGTGAATTCTTCCCGCTTGGCCGTGAAAGCCATGCAGTCCGACAACAATTTCACTGTGGGCGGATCGCTTTCGGCAAATGCGCACGGCCGGGACCTTGAGTTTTCGACAGTCATTCAAAGTGTCCTTGGCTTCCGCATCATGCTTGCTGATGGTTCCGTGGTCCACTCCAGCCGGACGGAAAACGCAGAATTGTTTCGCCTGGCCATCGGTGGCTATGGCATGTTCGGCATCATCCTTGAAGTGGATCTGGAACTGGCCGAAAACTCGGTCTACCAGCAGAGCTCGAAGATCATGTCGCTTGCTTCTCTTCCCGAGTATTTCAAAAAAGAGATCCAGGGCGACCCACACGCAAAGCTTTTCATCGCCCGTCCGTCCATCGCGTCGGATGGCTTTCTGGACCACACTATCGTCACCAAATGGAGAATCACGCCCGCGCGCCCCAGGAACATTTTCCGCCTGGACCACGAACGGAATGTCCGGCGTGATCGCTTTCTGTTCGCGCTGTCGCGAAAATACTCGTGGGGAAAGACGGTTCGCTGGCACGCGGAGAAATTCATTTCGTTGCATCCGTCGGGCGACGGATTCGTTTCCCGCAACAACGCCATGCGGCCTCCGGTGTCGGCGATCAAAATGTTCGACTATCACTCGCCCGCGGATACCGACGTGATTCAGGAATTCTTTGTCCCCGTCCCGCGCTTTCTTTCTTTCATGGAATCGGCGCGTGCCCTTTTGCGCGACTCGGAGACGAATCTGCTCGGAATAACAATCCGCTATGTAAAGCCGGACCCCGAATGTTTTCTCTCGTACGCCCCGCGGCAGGAAGCCCTTGCTGCCGTGCTTTATCTCAACGAGCCGCTTACTTCCGAGGGTTGGGCAAAAAGCAACGCGCTTACGCAGCGGCTGACGCGCCTGGCGGTGCAGAACGATGGCACGTTTTACCTCACCTACGCCCGCGAGGTGGATCCCGAGGATCTCCGGCGGGCTTATCCGAAGATGGACGCCTTTTTCCAACAGAAGCACCGGTTCGATCCGGAGAGCCGCTTCACCAGCCGCTTCTTTGAATTCTATAAGTCACAGTTCCTCGCGCGCCGCGCTGCCGCGGGCGACTAGCCTCGGCGAACAAGAATGGACTCGGATGATGCGGCCTATCCCGCGGAAAGAGTTATGACGGCCGAGCGACCTTATTTTGCTTTGGGCTTGAACATGCGCGCGGCGGTTCGCGTGACGAAGCGGCGCGGAACCAACCGTTCGCCGTGAGCGCCCAGGTAATTTCCGAGGCCGGAGATGACGTAGCTTTTTCCGGCAGCGAGAGCACGTAAGCCGGTTCGCGCCACTTTTTGTGCGGTCTCGGCCCGATGTATGAATTTGGCCTGCCCCGCGACAGTGTGAAACTCAGATTCCGTGGAGCCCGGGCAAAGCGCGCAAACACGAATGCCGTAGGGCTTCATTTCCTCCGCGAGGCCTTCCGCAAAGAGCAAATCGAAAGCCTTGGTCGCGGCATACGTGGAAATGTAGGGAACCGCCTGAAATGAGGCGGTGGAGGCAAGAATGAGAATGTCCCCGCGGCGGCGCGCCATCATGCCTTGCAGGAAAAGATGCGTAAGGTGAACGACTGCCGCGCAATTCACTTGAACCATTTCAAGAAGCCGCTGTTTCTCGACGCCCGGAAACTCGCCATATTTTCCAAAGCCGGCGTTGTTGATGAGCAGATCGATTTCAATCCCCTTATCGTGCGTGAAAGCAAAAATCTTTTCTGGAGCAGATGGATCGGTCAGGTCGGCCGGTAATATTTCGGTCTGGATTTTGTAGGTTGGAGACAGCCGCCGCGCGAGCGCCTCGAGACGATCCTTGCGCCGTGCGGTGAGCACCAGGTTTGTTCCCCCAAGGACGAGTTCCTCGGCAAGCGCCACGCCAATCCCCGCGCTGGCGCCCGTAACAAGCGCCCACTTGCCTCGCCACACTGCCTCCATGACAATACCTCCGGTTCCCACGCCGCCAGCAAGCCTTCGGCACCGCAGAAGTCATTCATCTTACCGAACCAAAGCTGCGCCGTGCCCTTTATTCCGGCACGACCGCAACGGCCTCTACTTCGATCAAGAATGGCTCCCGAAACAAACGCTTGACCTCCACCGCTGTGCTTGCGGGTGGATTTGCGGTGTTGATAAATTTGTCTCGCACTTCGCGCACGACGGGAAGCTGCGAGATGTCCGAAAAGTAGTAGTTCAGTTTGACTACATTTCCGAAGTTCGTGCCGCTGGCCTCCAGCGCGGCCTTCAAGTTTTCGAACGTTTGCTGTGCCTGAGTTCGCATGTCCCCCTCGCCCACCACTTTCCCCGAGCGATCCAGAGCAACTTGGCCCGCGATATAGACGATGTGTCCACGCCTGATCTCCACTGCTTGCGAATAGCCCGGCGATGGCGGCAGATTATCGGACTTCACGAAACATAAGGCATTTTGTGACTGACTCATTTGCGTCTTCTCCTTTTCATTTTGTGTTACGGAAAACAATCCAGCAGACAACAAGCACACCACTACTGACACCGTTCGCATATGCGGTCCTCCTTCTCTACTTGATTGTGGCCCCTGGAACTTTTATCCAACCCCTGGCGGACGGCTCAGGCGGCGCGCCGTTGCACACGGCTGCGGCCGTCGCGCGGAAAAACCGCGAGCCGAATCTCAGTCAACGATTCGTCATCGCCCCCTTTGTGGGGCTCCCTCCAGTAAATCTCACACTTCGGTCCGCGGGAAACGAAATTGCTTTTTCCCAGCCACGCCTGAACTGTTTTGTACGCCTGCGGAATGGCATTGTCGGCACCCGTGTGAAAAACCGACGCGACGCGCGTGGCCGGCATTTGATACACGCGGATCCCTCGTGCGGGGCTGGACGGATGCTTCAGGAAGCGCAAAGCTTCGCAATCGATTTGCGGCCCTTCATTTAAGCAGGTGTGCCAGAGGGCGGCCCGTTTTCCCGCAAGCAACTCCGGCTCCATTCGACGCTCAATCTCGCCAAACAGATAGTCGGCTTCTTCGTAGGCGCCTATTTTTTCCCGGCATGCGGCTACCCACACAGGCTGAATCTCCCGTACCTCGATGCGCCAGCCCGTTCTTTCCCTTTCACCGGCCACCGCATTCAATTGAGCCTCGATTCTGGCCAGGCATTCGAGGTCATCCTGGATGCGGCGTTTCAGAAGAGCTCGTCTATCGCCGAGAATTTCCCTTAGTTCGGTCAAGGTCGGTCGCTCTCGCAACAACTCGCGAATCTCCGCGAGAGAGAGTCCTATCGCTTTGTAGAGTCGGATGTCTTGCAGGTTCCGAAGTTGCTTGGGCTCATAGCTTCTGTAGTTGGTTGACGGATCGATGTGCGATGGTTCCAGTAAGCCCTCTTCGTGGTAAAAGCGCAGTGCGCGAATGGAGACGTTTCCTAGCTGGGCGAATTCCCCGATCTTTAGCAACGCTGGCTCCTTTCCTGCTGCATCTGATGCAGGCTAAACCCTTCCGTAACGAGAGAGTCAAGCGGAATCTGCTGAGGATTATAGGTCCAGAGAGACGTTCAATCCCTTGCAGGTTACTTCTGGAAGAGTACGCAGCTCACCTTTCTGGCCCCAGGAACGCATTTTTCAACCGTGCCGTTTCTCGCTTAATGCGATCCATGATGCGCCGCGCCCACACAAACTCCGCGGCAAGCAGACCCAGGCCCATCAGGATTACAGGCGTGCCCGGCCCCGGCGTAAATATCATAACGATCCCCAGAGCTAAGAGGGTGAACCCGGCAAGAATCAGAAAAATGCGGCGGACCTGCTCAACCGTGCGAAGGATCATTAACGTTCAGGAAAGAAGCTTTCTGGCGGAGAGGGTGGGATTCCAACTCACGCAAAACGTGTTATCCCAGGTTATCCGCTGTTACAAAATCACTGTATCTAAAGCACTTACAGGATTACGCAGAATCATCAAGCTGGCTGCGGTGAGAAACACACTCAAATCCCGTCGTGCTACGCAGCAAACGTAGCACGAATGGGCAGGATACCACACTTAGAGCCTTAGCCGGTTCCCAGGGCGCTGTGCTATTTTCTCTTGGGAATATGTCTGATCTGACTTCTGCGGAAAAACGAAAATTCGAACAACTCCTCGGCATGCGTTCAGGGTATGTGTTGGATTTCTCCAACCGGACGTTCACTGAGTTCGTATTGGATAGCACTGGTCGCGATATCTTCGACTCCCGTTATGAGTACGCGAGCGCGTCGAAGGCAAATCGCTTGCGTGCATTTTGACAAAAGGAAAGCAATTCCGTAGTCGGCAAACTTATGGGCGATATGCTCGACTATCTCGGTGAGACAGGGCCAAGAATAGAAATCTGCCGCTTAATCGTACAGCGCTTCTCGGTCAAATTGGGCACAGTCCGGCACCCACTCCTGTTCATCAGCATTCGCCCCAGGTCTCGCGAATGCTTGCTCAATTAAAAGATGAATTCGTCCAACTAACAAAAGAAGAGGATAGAAACAAAGCCGGACTATCGTTCGAGCCGTTTTTGAATCGTTTGTTCGAGGCATTTCAACTAAGACCCCGGTTGCCTTTCCGTCTTTAGTATTGCCATCTGCTGCCAGAATTGCGGGATGGCAGCGTCCGGGCCAACGACCTTCACCTTCTCGTATCCACGGCTCACGTTTAGTCCTTGAAGGTAGTCCTCGATCCTGTAGTTTTCGAACGTGATGTCCTTGCGTGGTTTTGGTTTCTCGTTGTGGCGCACGAAGTCTGAAAGTCGGTCAGGCAAGACCTGCCTAACCAGCGCCTTCGCTTCCGAGAACCAAGACTGGTATGTCTCCTTGAACGAGGGAAAAGCCTCCATAACTTCCCGCGTTTTGCTAGCGAGTTTCTTACCAACAAGTCCCTGTTTACCTAACTCTGTTTTTACCAAGTCCTTCGTTTGGTCGGGGAAACACTCCATTTGCATGGAATTGAAGAGGTTATCGCCTTTCAGAATCAACGCATCAAGGTCCTTCTTGTAGCGCTCTAGATTTGACAGCATATTCACTTCTTCCTGCTGGAAGTAGCAGAGCTTCAGCGGTCCAGCGAGGTTATCACTGGCAGGAAAAAGATGTGGTCAATTCCTATACATCGCCTTGAACCTCGCCGCCCTACGCAGGAACATTTGCAGCTGCCATCTTTGCCGCGCGTTCGGCTCAGGATTTGCAGGCGGAGAGATCGCTTCGACTTGGACACTTGGTATGGTCGGATTGGGAGGCTGCAAAATTGTATCTAGCAGGAAGGCGTATAGCTCCGTCACTTCTCCGCAGGCCGGACATGCGATCTTGATTTTGCTGCAAGGTTGAAGATACGCGGGAACCGGAGTAGGCCAAATTATACGGAAATGGGCTTCGCAGCTTGGACAGGTGTACAGATCGTAGCTCGGCATGGAAAACTCCCGCAGTTAGAATTGTTGCGCGCAGAAGGAAAACGGGTCTTCAGCGCATCACACGTACTTCTCCAACACGCACGAATGTCCAGATGAAAAAACGCATTGCGGATTGTTGGGACACTCCGGGCATCGGCAATGGCTGGCTCGAATGGCTGCGGCCTCCGCTTCGGCAGGACTGCGCTGTTTCCTTCGTTCGCGTTCGTATTGCATGAGCAGCGGTGCGATGGATTCCGCAGCGTGAGGATATTTGGCGTTCAAATAGCAACGCCAGAGGATGACTTGTAACATTCCTCCACCCCGGACATTGAGGGCGCATTCCGAGGTCCGGGAAACGGTGTTGACGGCGCAAGGCTTGCGGGTTCCTGATGCTTATTGTCTACATACAATTTGCCTATTTCCTGTAATTTTGCGCGGGGACTGTGAATGCTGGTACGCCATCGCTACTAAGAGTAAGAAAGACAGACCAAAAGCAATCACAACCGCAATTCGGATCGGCATGATTGGTTTGGTCATTGCGGGCGGTCTTGCCTACAACGTTTCCGGGGCAGAGCGATTGGGCCTTGTACGTTCTTGCTTCCGTATTGATTTCGATTGATTACGTGCGCGGGACTGTTCCCCGGCAGAACGTGTTGAAACTCTTTTGCTCCTTTTGTCGTGGGTGGCAACGAGTTCTATTTTAATGATGCATCATAATTATAAGAATTGGGAATTTGATTGGGCGACTTCTAGATGCTGTCGAACGCCTTGCTCATTGATCCAGTCCATTTAGAAATCAACGATTCTCTCCCCGATCCAACTCCCGAACCTCCGCAAGAATTTAACGCTGCTCCGTTGCCCTAATATCGCTGTCTGATAACTCCCGGTTCCATTTCTGGAGTGTCGTCTATTTGTTCCTCGATTGTAAAAAGACCGCCGCCTTTCCGAATGAATTGCCATACATCGCCTTGAACCTCACCGCCCTTCGAATGAAAATTTGCCGCTCGAATTTGCTACGGGCATCGGGGTCCGGGTTCAGATCACGCGGAGAGATCGTCTCCGGTTGAACACTGTTGCGTGTGAAGCGAAGAAGGAGCAACTGAGGAAGCTATTGTTTGGGACGCTAGTCGGCACTTGCTTTAGCAGCTGCGCGGGCGTAGCGTTGTGAACATCGGGTGTGCCAGTGCAAGGCAAGGTGAAGTGGTTCGTAGATTCCAGGGGCTACGGCTTTATCGGGCGAGATAACGGTCCTGACGTTTTCGTCCATCACACCGACATTGCGGGTGACGGCTACCGAACGCTGAAACAGGGAGATCGTGTAGATTTCGAAATCGTCCAGGGGCCAAAAGGTCCGCACGCATCGAACGTCGTTCTCACCGATGACCGCGAGTAGTTAACTCCCCCTGTGGCGGTGATTTGCCCGGTTCGCCATCCAATCCGCCCTCGCTTAGGACGAAGGTGTTACCGATGACCCCGATTAAGCTGCTCGGCTTGCCTGCCGAGCTGAAACGCTATCGAAATCAAAACACTTAAAGTGGTTTCGCTTAAACCAATTGGCGCCGCCATCAACGTATTGACATGGCGGGGGGCGAGGCGGAGACTCTAAGCAATTCCGTTGCGGAACATTTCGATTATCTGTTCCTCAGCATACAAGGAGGGCTGCCACTAGAACGCCCGGAGGGAATCCGGCCTTCATGCACTTGGTATACGAAATCTTCGAAGTCATGCCGAATGGCTCACCGCAAAGGGTCACCGTTGTCCGGGGTTGGGAGTTTGCGAAGGCAGCGCTTCAACGGCTGGCGGAGGACACTAGCAATGAATGCTACACGGCCGATGCAGAAACCCACCAAGTTGTGATGCAGATGAATGTCGCTAGGGCAAAGCTGCGAGCGACCAGGAGGATTTTCCAGATCGTTTACGACGAGGACGTGGGGCTTCGAAGAGCTGAACTCCTTAGGTCGCGCGGTTACGGCGTGATCTCGGTGACTGGCAACGAGGCAGCCAAAGTTCTCTTAAGCTCGATTCGGCGCTACGATCTCTTTATCGTTGGTCACGCGGCTCCTGAAGAAACCAGGAGAGAAATCGTTAGTTGGCTCAAGGCCGAATACCCCAAGGTCAAAATCCTTGCCCTCAATCCGCCCCATCAACAAGTCCTCAGAGCAGATTACAACGTGCGACAGAACGGTACGGAGACCTGGCTGCCGATTGTCGCTCAACTGTTAGTGGAGTCCGCTGATAGTCTAGCGTCGAGCAACACTTCCAGCGGCGGCGCGTGATAAGGAGTTTTATGCCAACATCCCAGCCCAGCAAACAATTTCATGTGCTTTGCCACGAACATCATATTGAAATGAGGCTGAGCGACGTACTCATAACCAAAGGTCCGCCATCGCAGACGTCAGCGTATGCCTGTCCAATACCAGATTGCACCGTCCACTACACCGCATCAAACGGATACTTCATTGACGGTAACAACGG
>QHYM01000103.1 GCA_003223295.1 Acidobacteriota bacterium
GATTTTTAGCTGGGATTCTGACGTCGATCTTAATTGGTACGATGCCGGGCAACTCAAGCCGTACGAGAGCAAAGGCGTCCCTCTGAGCGTAGCGGCAGGTGACCGAAAGACGCTGCAGCTCGATGTGATCGAAATAGAGAACACGTCGCAAGCAAGGCAGTAGAATATTCGGCCTGCACGGACAGAGTTCAGCCGAAAAAGCAAATTGATGGATGTGCAGCGGATACGGTCGATCACCGGCTAAATCTTCAGTGCCCTCCATTCCCTTCCAGAGTGAATGTCTAACTCGTGGAGTCTCCTCAGATTATGTGGCCCACGAAGTCGAAAACAGTTCGGAAACGCAGCCTTTCTGATCGTGTTGCCACATAATTCTCATCACCACATAACTGTGGAAATGTGGTCGACCACATTTCCGCAAATGCGCACTTACGAAAATGCGCTCCCACAAATCCTTTAGCATGCGCAGTCACAAAAAAAGGTGGGGGGAGGGGCCTGGGAGGGGGCCCCCTCCAGTTCGATTTTCCATTCTCGATTTTCGCGCGGCGATGAAGCCAAGGTTGGAGATCTCAAACAATCGTTCCGACGACTGCGGCTAAACGCAAGCCACCTACTTCGCGGCGAGCTCTTTCAGCAGGGTTTTGCCTTTGCGGAACCAGGGGCGTTCGCGGCGCTGCATGTAGCGGGGCAGCGTGCGCTTTTTCGCCAGGAGCTTTTGCGCCCACTCGCGCGCTTCGTGGGGGCGGTTCGCAGTCTTCAGGAAGCTGGCGTAGTTGTAGAGCGTTTCGGGCGTGGTCGAGATTTGCGTCACTTCGGCGAACCACGGCTCGGCGCGGTCCATTTGTCCCGTGCGCGCGTAAGCATCCGCCAGCAATCCCGCGGCGCGGTAGTAATCGAATTTGCGGTCGCCCGCGACGACGCGCTCGAGGTCGGGAATGGCCGCGGCGAGATCGTGCAGCGCCAGCGAACACTGCGCCCGCGAATAAAACGTGTAGATGGAGTCCGCGCGCGCCGAAATCGCGTGGGTGAAGGCTTCGCACCCTTTCGCGTACTGCCCTTGATCCTTGTAGAGCTCGCCCAGCTCTTCGTAGTTCGCGGGCGAAGGATTATCGAGGATGTCGGTTTCGACTTTTTGGATGCGCGAGCGCCGGCCGAATCCTTGAAACGTGTTGCGAAGGAGCCCCAGGTCGGGGACGACTTCCGCGAGAATGTACACGGCCGCGCCGGGCCACCCCAGGAAGAGGATGACGTAAAACCAATAGCCTTCGGGCCGCCTCCGGAAGAAATGAATGATAGCGAAGGCTTGCGCGAAGATGCCCCAAGGATAAAAGAGGTGGCCTAGGCCAAACATGGACAACCGCCCCCCAACCAGCGTTGAACAGAATCGCTTGGTTTTATCGTGTGGTCAAACGGAACCTCGCCCGCCGGATTTGGTCTGGTAACGGGTCCGCCGAAGCCTTCACTGCTGCCCGGTTGCGGCCTGCTATGATGATCTTCCGTGAATCCTATCCAGACGTTAAGCCTCGCGCTCGGCGCCGGATTTTCCTCCGGATTGAATCTTTACGCAACCGTGGCCACGCTCGGGCTTCTGCAGCGCTTCGGAGTGGTTCATCTCCCCGCGTCCCTTCAAGCGCTTGGGCATCCCTGGGTGATCGGTATCGCCGCCGCGCTCTATCTCGTGGAATTCTTCGCGGATAAGATTCCTTACCTCGACACGGTCTGGGACTTCGTTCACACGTTCATTCGGCCGCCCGCCGCAGCGTTGCTTGCCTACGCGGCCACGGGGGGCGCAGGAGCGGAGTGGCGCTGGGGAGCGGCGCTGCTTGCCGCTGGCGTCGCGTTGACTTCGCACGGAACCAAGGCGAGCGCGCGAGCTGCCGTCAATACGAGCCCGGAGCCGTTCAGTAATTGGGTGTTGAGCTTGGGAGAGGATGCTCTTGCCGTGTGGCTGTCGTGGATGGCCACCGCACATCCGGTCGCCACGACGGCGATTGTCGCTGCGCTCTTGGTGCTCTGCGTGTTTTTGCTTTACCGGCTTTTTCGCTTCGCGCGACGCGCACTCCAGCGACTGCTGGCTGCCTGAGCCGCATTTTATTTCACGTAAAGAGCGAGCCAGTCCAGAAAAGTTTTGTACCAGAATTGCGAATTTTGCGGCTTGAGCACCCAGTGGCCTTCGTCGGGGAAGACCACGAGCTTCGAGGGCACGCCCTGGCGCTGCAATGCGCTGAATAATTCCAGCGATTGCGTGTACGGGACGCGATAATCGCGCTCGCCGCAGATGACCAGCGTGGGCGTCTTGAATTCTCCCAGCTTTCCGGCGTACGTGACGGGAGCCCATTTGTGGTAGCTTTCCGGATTCGTCCACGGCGTGCCCTGCATGTCGTGCTCTTCGAACCACAACTCCTCTGTGGCGTACATTGCGACTTTGTCGTAGACGCTGGCATGGCTGATGATGGCTTTGAATCTTCCGGTATGCGTGGCGATCCAGTCCGCCACGTAGCCGCCGTAGGAGCCGCCCGCGGCGGCCATGCGCGCGCCGTCGATGAAGGGATACTTCTTCAGCGCGAAGTCCACGCCGTTCATCACGTCAACGTACGCTCTTCCGCCCCAGTCGTTGGTGATTTCATCGGTGAATTTCTGGCCGTAACCTGTCGAGCCGCGGCGATTGATCATCAGCGTGACGTAGCCAGCCGCGGAGAAAACCTCCGCGTTCCAGCGGTAGCCCCAGGCGTTCGACCACTTCGTCTGTGGCCCGCCGTGGAGTAGCACCAGAAGAGGATATTTCTTCGTGGCATCGAATTTCGGCGGACGAATCAGCATGGCCTGCACTTTCGTTCCTTCGGCGCCGTCAAACCAAAACGTTTCGGCGGGATTCATTTCGAGCGCCGCGAGAATTGAGTCGTTGTAATGCGTGAGTTGGTGCGCGTTGGAGTCGTCGCCGGTCGCGACGAAAAGCTCGGCGGGCATTGTTAAATTCGTGCGCTCGAACGCAAGAGTTTTGCCATCCTTGCTAAAGGAAATCGCGGTGTTATACGTATCCGCAATGATTTTCTTTGGTTCGGCTCCGGCGCGCGCGGCCATCGCGTACACGGGCTTTTGCGTTTCGTTTTCCGCGGTGAAATAAATCGTTTTGCTGTCCGCGGGCCAAGCCAGTTCATCGGCGCTGCGGTCGAAGCCTTCGGTAAGATTTTCGATTTTTCTGGTCTGGCGATCGTAGAGCATCACGCGCCAGCGGTCTGCTTCATAGCCGGCAGTCAGTTGCGCGTGATAGGCGATGTATTTTCCGTCCGGGGAATACGCCGGCTCCCCGTCGAAACCTGGTTGTGTGGTGATGCGCAAAGGCAGTATCACGCCTGTAACGGGCACGGTGTACAAGTCGCCGTTTGTGCTGATCGCTTCCATCTTGTCGGTGACGGCGGTGAAGCAAAGTTCTTTGCTGTCCGGCGAAAAATTAATATCGCCGGGGCCGCCGCGTTCATCGGGAGGAACATCGTAGTCCGCTCCTGCGGTGAGGTCGCGCGGAGCGGCGCTGCCATCGGCGGGTACGACAAACAGGTGGGCGCGCTTGCCTTCATTCCAATGCGTCCAGTGGCGATAGAGAAGATGCTCGGCGACGTGGGCCTTCACTTTGTTCTTTTCTTTTTCGACGTCGCGCTTGCTGTTGCAATCATCGTCTTTGCAGTCCGGATACACAGAAGAAGTAAAGGCGATGGTTTTGCCGTCTGGGGACCATTTCACGAGATCCGCGCCTGTTGATAATTTCGTGAGGCGTTGCGCTTCGCCGCCTTCGAGCGAAAGCAAATAGACCTGGGAATCGCCGCTGCGGGAAGAGAGAAATGCGAGCGCTTTTCCGTCGGGCGACCACACGGGCGAGGAATCATGCCCGCTTTGCGTGAGCTGCGACGGCGCTCCGCCGGAGGTGGGGACGATCCAAATGTTGCTTGCATTGCGATTCGCGTCCATGTCGGGAGTGGCCACGGTATAGGCCACCCATTTTCCGTCGGGGGAAATTCGCGGCTCGGCGACGCGATGCATTTTGATCATGTCGTCGAAGGTGATGGGATGCTTTGCGGCTTCCTGTGCGGCGATTGCGAATCCGTCTGACAGAACCAGGGCGCCAACGACAACGCTTCGCAGAAGAATGGCTTTCATTCTTTTTCTCCCATGAACTTGCAAGTGTGAAGGTCTTACGGAACTTCGGATAATGTCACGTTTCGCGTTCGAATCCAATAACGCGATTCCGCACAGAGAACCAATTGACGAAAGCGAGGGCGGCGGTGATGGCGATCACGATGAACTCTCCGCGGTGCATGCGCGTGACAAGCACGGCAGTAAAAAGAAGAGCGAGCGTGGAGAAAAACATTCCGCCTGGAAGGCGGAATGCGTCGGCGCGCGGATGCTTTTTGCGCAGCACGGGCAAGGCGGCTGCGACGGAGCCGTAGACAAAAAGGCGCGCGACGCTCGAGAGCAGGGCGTTCCAGCGAAAATCCCCGGCGATGGAGAATATCAGGAGCAGCGCGGCAAAAATCACGATGGAGACATGCGGTGTTCGAGAGCGCGGATGGATGCTGCCGAAGAAGGCCGGGAAATCGCCGCGCTCGCCCATGGCAAAGGTGACGCGCGGCGTATGCAGGACGTTGGCGCTTAGATAGCCATAGGCGGAAACCAAGGTGCCCGCGGCAACGAGGTGGACGGCCCAATGCGGCAGGAAGCGGCGCGCGGAATCGACCACGGGAGCGGTGGATGCGCCGGCATCCGGAATGGTGTGGATTACTAAGTATTGCACGGCGATATAGAGCAAAGTGGTTGCGGCGATGGCCACGAAGAGAGCAAAGGGAATGTCTTTTCGCGCGTTGCGGGTTTCTCCCGAAGCGATGAGCGCGGCTTCAAATCCGCCGTAGGAATACATCATCAGAAGCAGGGCTTCGAACCAGTCCGCGTAACTGGCAGGCGCGGATGCGGGATTCACGCGGATGTCGGGATGAAGGGCCAGCGCGGCGAGACCTGCGATGACAAAGAAGGCGAGCAAGCTCACTTTGGTGATGGTGAAGAGATTGCTGAGCTGATTGCCGCTCGTGACGCCACGATAATTCACTACGGCGAGGAATCCAATGAGAACGGTCAGGACGCCTGCGCGCACAGACGGTCCTCTCACTGCGGGTACGAAATCACGCAGATAGGTGATGAAGAGATTGGCCACGGCGGAGGCGGCGGCGATGCGCGTCAGCCAGGTCAGCCAGCCATTCTGAATGGCAAGAAAGCGCCCGAAAGCCACTCGGGTGTAGAGATATGGCCCGCCAGCGTCCTGGAATTGGGAGGCGACTTCCGCCATGCACGCGGCGATGACGGCGATGATTGCGAAGGCCGCCAGGAAACCGAGAGGGCTCCATTCTCCGAGCCGCGCAGCGATCAGCGCGGGCAAGCCAAAAATGCTGGCGCCGACCATGGTGTTGACCATGAGCGCCGCGAGGCTCCAGCGGCCGATGGTTCGAACGAGCCCGCTCGAGGGTTGCGTCAAGTGCGATTCCGCCTGTTCTGGATGGTGGGTATTCACAGCGATGTAAAGGCTGCGCAAGGCTAGCACAAGATTCCGCGCCGCAGACAACTAAAGGCGGCGCGTGAGTCTGCTACAATCTTTCCCGGACAAGTCATGCCGACGAGCGGACTCTTCTCCCGAAATCTCAAGAAGACATTTCCTATCGCCGTGCGCGGGGAAGGCTGCTGGATTGTGGACGAGAGCGGCCGCCGCTTACTGGATGCCGCCGGCCAGGCCGCGGTGCTGAGCATCGGCCACGGTGTCGCGGAAATTGGGAACGCGATGGCGCAGCAATCCGGGCAACTGGCGTTCGCGCACACCTCGCAATTCCATACCGAGCCAGCGGAAAAGCTGGCGGCGCGGCTGCTGGCGCTGGCTCCGCCGAATTTTCGCAATGGCGGGCGCGTTTATTTCACGTCCGGCGGCTCGGAAGCAACGGAGACGGCCATCAAGTTGGTTCGCCAGTATCAAGTGGAAACCGGACAGCCGGAGCGCTACCGCGTGGTATCGCGGCGGCAGAGCTACCATGGAAGCACGCTCGGCGCGATGGCCGTCAGCGGAAACGTGGCGCGGCGCGCGCCGTATGTCCCGCTGATTCCGGAGTGGGGACACATTGCTCCGTGTTTTTGCTATCACTGCCCATTCGAAAAGACTTTTCCGGACTGCGGGCTGGCCTGCGCGGAAGACCTGGAAACGTTTGTGCGGGAACATCAGACGGAGACCGCGGCGGCGTTTATTTTCGAGCCGCTGGTTGGCGCGACGCTTGGCGCCGCGGTGCCGCCCGAAGGTTATGCCAAGCGCATCGCGGAAATTTGCCGCAAACACGGCATCCTGCTGGTTGCGGATGAAGTCATGACTGGGATGGGACGAACGGGAAAACCCTTTGCGGTGCAGCATTGGGGGATCGAGCCAGACATTATTTTGGTGGGGAAGGGAGTCGCCAGCGGATACGCGCCGCTCGGCGGAGTTCTCGCTTCGGCGCATGTGGTGGAAGCGATCGGAGGGGGATCCGGCGCTTTCATGCACGGTTTTACGTATCAAGCGCATCCGGTGTGCACGACGGCGGGCAACGCGGTTCTGGACTATCTCGAAACGCACAAGCTTTTCGAACGCGTGGACTCGGCCGGGAAGAATTTGCGCCAGGCGCTCGTTCCATTGGAAAAGCATCCACACATCGGCGAGATTCGAGGCATGGGGCTGCTTTTCGGCGTGGAGTTTTTAAAAGACAAAGCCGCGCGCGAGCCTTTCATGAAGTCGGACAATACTGCGGAAAAAATGCGTCAAGCTGCGATGGACGAAGGCGTGCTGACGTACCCGACGCAAGGGTGTGTCGACGGACACCGGGGCGATCACCTGCTGCTTGCGCCTCCGTTCACGATTTCCGAAGAGGAGTGCAAGCTCGTGGGTAGCGCCCTCGCGGCGGCGCTCCGAAAAGTGTTTCCCTCTTGATTCGATCCCTGTTTGCGCGGTTTGCGGAAAGCTAACTACGAATGCGAAAAATCTCTTTGGCTGCGCCTGTCAGTTTGTTCGCGATCCTGATTCTTTCCGCAATCCTTTTTGCACAACACCCGGAATCCAGTTCGAGCCCATCGCACATTCTGGGCTTTACGGCAGCGCACGCGAGGGCGGAGCACCGCCTCGAGGCGGACTTTCAGTCGATTCCTTCGCCCGAGAAGGCGCGGGAATGGCACCGGAAGTTTACGGCGGAACCGCATCCGGCGGCGTCCGAGCGCAACACTCAGCTTGCGGATTTCACCGCAGACGAATGGCGAAAGCAGGGTTGGGAAGACGTGACGTTGCGGCGCTACGACGTTTTCCATTCGCGTCCGCGCAGTGTTTCGCTGGAAATGACCACGCCGGTGCGCTACATGGCGTCGCTGCGCGAAGACCCAGTCGAAGCGGATGCGGATACGAAGAATCCCTCCATCTACGGAGCTTACTTTGGATACTCGGCGTCGGGCGATGTCACGGCGGAAGTGGTCTACGCGCACAGCGGGAATCCCGAAGATTATGATTTGCTGCGCAAGAGCGGCGTTAACGTCAAAGGGAAAATTGTGCTGGTTCGCTATTCGAATCCCTACAGCTACCGCGGATTCAAAGCGCTGACGGCGGAGCGCGAAGGCGCGGCTGCACTGCTGATTTATTCCGATCCTGCGGAAGACGGCTTCACGCACGGGAAAGTGTTTCCCGAAGGGCCGTGGGGACCGGAGAGTCACATTCAACGCGGCGCAATCACATACGACTACATCGTGCCGGGTGATCCCACAACCCCAGGCTGGGCTTCGGTTCCTGGAGCGAAACGCATCAAGCCGGAGGAAGCACGGTCGCTGCCGAAAATTCCGGCGCTGCCCCTTTCCTGGCGCGACGCAAAACCGCTGCTGGAAAACATGAACGGTCCCACGGCGCCCAAGGATTGGCAAGGAGCGTTGCCCATCACGTACCGGCTGACCGGCGCGGTGACGGTGCACGTGAAAGTTGACATGGATACGAGCCTGCAACCTTACACGGTGGTGGAGGCGCGCATTCGCGGAAGCGAGATTCCCGACGAATGGGTATTGCTGGGGAATCACCGCGATGCCTGGGTGTTTGGCGGCGTCGACCCTTCGAGCGGCACGGCTTCGATGATGGAATTGACGCGCGCTCTCGGCGAACTGAAGCAGCGGGAGATTCGGCCGCGGCGGACGATCGTGGTTTGCAGTTGGGACGGAGAAGAGTACGCGCTAACGGGCTCGACGGAATGGGGCGAGCAGTTCGCGGACGACTTGAAGAAAAAACTGGTTGCGTATTTGAACGTGGACGAATCGGTGGCGGGTGCGGCTATGACAGCCGGCCCGGAGGGACTGAGCTTTTCGCCTTCGGCGGTGGCCTCGCTTGCGCCGATGCTCGTGGAAGCTTCGAAGGACGTGCGCGCGCCGTCAGGAAAATCGCTCTACGAAGGATGGCGAGCGACGAGCAAGCGCGATGCGCGAGCCAGCGCGCCGCCGCTGGACAGCGGACTTGTGGAGACGCGCATCGGCAGCGGTTCGGACCACACGGTATTTCTGAATCATCTGGGACGGCCGGTGATCAACCTGGGGTTCGGCGGCGATTACGGCGTGTACCACTCGATGTACGACGATCATTACTGGATGGAAAACATCGGCGATCCAGCGTTCGAATACCACGTGGCGCTGACGAATATCTGGGGGCTGGTTGCGCTGCGGTTGGCAAACGCGGATGTTCTGCCGTATGACTTTGGGTTCAACGCTGGGGCACTGGATCATTTTCTGGCGGAACTGGAACTGAAGAACAAGATCGATACGCACAAACTGAAATTGAGGAAGCTGCACGAGCGTATCGCGGAATTTGAGAAAGCTGGAAATGAACTGCGCGAGGCGGTGGGACAGGGCCTTGCTTCCGGCAAGAATTCCGCGGAAAAGACACAGCGGCTCAATGAGCAGCTTCTGCAAGTGGAATCGAACTGGCTGGAGCCTAGTGGGATTCCGGGACGGCCGTGGTTCCAGCATTTGCTTTATGCAGCGCGGTATACGTACGCGCATTTGGAGTTTCCCGGGCTGACAGAAGCGGTGGAAAAGGGAGATTGGAAGATGGCGTCCGAACAGGAGACCTTGATCGAGCGGGCGTTCGAGAGGAACGTTGAATTGCTGCGTGCGGCGAAAGCTTCCTGGGAGAAAAATAATTGATGAATCGCTACTTGGGATTGTGCTGGCTCGCGATAGCGTTTTGTTTCGCCGCGGTCCTTCCCGCGTTCGCGCAGCAAGAAACGCACGCAAAACCTCGCGCGCATGATCTGGGTGTTCCGTTTGACGGGAAGCCGGGGCCATTGAACGCCATCACGGACGTAGCTGGCGTTACGGTGGGGCACACGACGCTGACTTCGGGCGAAGGCAAACTGCAAATCGGAAAAGGGCCGGTGCGAACCGGCGTGACGGCGGTTCTTCCGCGCGGATTGGATTCGATGATGAATCCCGTTTTTGCGGGCTGGTGGTCGCTCAACGGCAACGGTGAGATGACGGGCACAACCTGGGTGGAAGAGTCGGGCTTTCTGGAAGGCCCGGTAATGATTACGAATACGCATAGCGTGGGCGTGGTCCGCGACGCGGTGATTCAATGGCGCGTGGCGCACGGCAAGCCGGATCCCACCGGATATTGGTGGTCGCTTCCGCTAGTAGCCGAAACCTGGGATGGCTGGCTGAACGATATCAATGGATTTCACGTCAAGCCCGAGCACGCCTTCCACGCGATTGATTCCGCGCATGGCGGGGCAGTGGAAGAAGGCAATGTGGGCGGCGGCACCGGAATGGTTTGCAACGGGTTTAAAGGCGGCATCGGCACATCGTCAAGAAAGCTGGATGAGAAGTCGGGCGGGTATACGGTGGGTGTGCTGGTGCAATGCAACTACGGCACGAAAGACAATTTACGCATTGCCGGAATTCCCGTGGGGAGAGAAATTGCCGCTGATGATCCGTACGCCAGCGCTTCTTTCGTGAATGACGATCACGGCTCGATCATCGTGGTGGTTGCGACGGACGCGCCGCTCGTCGCGCACCAGCTGAAGCGTTTGGCACGCCGCGTCTCGCTGGGCTTGGGGAGAAACGGCAGCATCTCCGGCAACGGCTCGGGCGACATTTTCATCGCGTTCTCCACGGCAAATTCGGGCGCGGCAGCTACGGACCACGTCGTTGATTTGAAAATGCTGCCCAACGACAAGCTCGGGCCTGTCTTCGCCTCCACGGTGCAGGCTACGGAAGAAGCCGTCGTCAACGCGATGGTGGCAGCGGAGACGATGACGGGGATCGAGAATCATAAGGTGGTTGCGCTACCGCACGACAAGCTTCGCGCGGTTCTGAAGAAATACAACCGCCTGACCCAATGAGGAAAAAGGGGAGAAATTAATTTTGCAGGGAGCTGTGGGCGCGGGTTGAATCCGATCCTTTTGATTTTTGTTTTGGTATCTCAAAGATGACATCAACCGATGTGTCGGATTCAACGCCCACTCCGTTTAGCATAACCGGTTTGTACTTCCACTGCGCCAGTGATCCTTCGGGTTCGACTTTGTCGAACCCTCAGGATGACAGCGCTTGTTTGCGTTAAATCACCGGGAGGGCGGTTTTGCGCGGGGGATTGAAGAAGGGAAGCGGGACGACTTTCGCGGAGACGGTGTGGCGCACGGCTTCGACGGTCATTTCCATACTGAGAGATGTGCCCGGAGTGGAACTTTCGCGGCTCACCGAAGCGAGGGCGATCATTTTTTTCAACGTGGGAGACCAGGTGGTTGAGGTAGCTTTGCCGACCTGGCGGCCACCGCGATAAACGGGCACGGCGACGCGCGAGGCCATGCCGGGGACTTGCGGCGCCATTTTTAGCTTGTCGTATAGCGCTTCGACTTCGTTCCAATTGATTTCCAGGCCGACGAGAGCACGCTTGGCCCCTTTTTTCGCTTCCTGCGCCAGCGCTTCGCGGCCCACAAAATTTTCTTTTTCCAAATCGACCAGCTTGCCGAGGCCGATTTCGAAGGGCGAATATTTTTGCGAGTCAATGAGCGCTTTCTTGCTCGAGATGTAGTCCACTTCGATCAGGATTAGCCCTGCTTCGATGCGGGCGACGTCCAGAGCAATCATGCCCGCGGGATGGATGTCGAAGGCTTTGCCTTTGGCGACCAGCGCGTCCCACACTTTGACGGCGTCGATCCAGGGCATCCAGATCTCGAAGCCAAGATCGCCGGTGTAGCCGCTGCGGGAGATGTCCACGGGAACGCCGGCGATTTTTCCACGCGTAACGCGGAAATACTTCAGGTTATCGATCGGCGCATCGGTAACCATGCGCAAGAGCCGTCCCGACGTGGGTCCTTGCAGAGCAAGCGCGGCGGTTTGTTCGGAAATGTCCTCGATCCTCACGTCCAGGGCGAGCGCGTTTTGCTGGAACCAGCGCAAGCTGGGATCCGCGGCGGTCCAGCGGTATTCGTTTTCGCTGAGGCGCGTGATGGTGCCATCGTCGATGACTTTGCCCTCGGGATCGCACCAGCAGCAGTAGATGACCTGGTCGACGGCGACTTTGTTGATGTCGCGGGAGATGACGCGGTTGACGAACTTGGTGGCGTCGCGGCCGGTCACGCGATATTTGAAGAGCGGGGAAATGTCGATGAGCGCGGCGGAATTGCGGATGGCGTTGTACTCGTGCTCATGATGCATCTCGTAGACGCTGACAGTGTAATAGCCGGACCACTCGCGATAGTTCAGGCTTTCGCACAGCGCCAAGGTGCGCTCATGAAACGCGGTTCCAACCGGCACGACTCCTCCGTACGCAAACGCCGCATAAACGACTGCGAGAACACCGGATTATAGGTGCGATTCAGTGTGCTCGCAAGGCGTGGCGAAAGCAGCTACAGGGAGGGAATCATTGATTCGGCGGGGGCAGGGTCTGTACGTAGGTATTCTTTACAATCTTCGCTTGCGTGGTGAAAATGCGGTAGTCCGTGAACTGACCGCGACACCAATAAACCTTGTTCTTGAATTTGGCTTGCGTTGAGATCGTGAGTGGGATGAGCCGAGGAGCCTCGTCCGTTGCCGTACGTCACAGAGAAGCCCTCGTTCATAGAAGCGCCTTCGTCATCCGGCCCGGTGGCCAGATACCGCTGGATAACTCTTTCTCCTTTGATCTTCCGAGGCCGCGCCATCATGGCGACGTGATAGTTGGTTCCGATGAGACGACACTCGGGGATCCAAGCAGAAGCCCGTACCGAACTGGCCTTCTACCCCAAGCCCAGCCCACTTCAACTTTGTGATAGGGAGGACCGTTTTGCTCAAGTCCTGGGCAGAAGCGTGTTTGAAACAGCGGGCTTCCCAAATGGAACGAATGGCCAGTCGTTCCAGGAAAGCAGTGCCGATATGAAACTCAGCAGGGCCGATGTTTGCCGTGAATCTTGAAGAGAGCCGCGGCCATGATCTGTTCGGGCTTCTTGTGCCGCGTTCTTGGTCTCTGTAGAATGCTTTCTCTTGCTTCCTGCATTTTTCTCTTGAGTCATACCGGAGTCTGACTGAATGGGACAGCACTACGACGCTATCGTCATCGGCGGCGGCCATAACGGGCTTGTCAACGCCGCGTATCTAGCCAAGGCAGGGAAGAAGGTTGTCGTTCTCGAGCGCCGGCACGTGCTGGGCGGCGCGGCGGTGACGGAGGAGATCTTTCCCGGGTTCCTGTTTTCGGAGTGCTCCTACGTGGTCTCGCTGCTGCGGCCGGAGATTATCCGGGAGCTTGAACTACCGCGCCACGGGCTCGAAATCCTGCCGCTGGACGGCACGTTCACGCCCATGCCGAGCGGTGATTACCTGTGGCGCGTGAACGATCACGCCAAAACGATCCGGGAGATTCGCCGGCACTCGCGCGTGGACGCCGAAGCGTATGAAGAATTTTCGAAGATGATGGTGCCGATGTGCCGGTTCGTGAAGCCCATCCTGTCGATGATTCCACCCGATCCCACGACGCTAAACCCGCGCGATCTCAAGCAACTCCATTTTCTGCTGCAACGCTTCCGCGAACTTTCTTCCGACGAGCGATACACGCTGGTGCAGCTCATGACCATGAGCGCGGCGGATTTCCTCGACCAGTGGTTCGAAACCGATGCCCTGAAAGCCACGATGTCGGCCTCAGGAATCATTGGGACGTTTCTGGGGATTCGCTCGCCGGGAACGGCATACGTTTTGCTGCATCACTACATGGGCGAGATTGACGGTGCGTTTCGCTCCTGGGGCTTCAGCCGCGGGGGCACGGGCGCCATTTCCAACGCCATCGCTTCAGCCGCGCGCGAACTCGGCGCGGAGATTCGCACGAAAGCGCCCGTCACGAAAATCCTAACGAAGAACGGGCGGACCTGCGGTGTGGTGCTGCAGTCCGGAGAAGAAATCTCAGGGGACGTCGTTTCGTCGAGCGTCGATCCTCATCTGACGTTTGAGAAATTTCTCGAGCCCAACGAACTACCTTCGGATTTTCTCGAAAGCGTGCGGCGCTACAAATTCCGCGGCTCTTCCGGCAAGGTCAATCTCGCCCTCGACGCGCTTCCGAATTTCAAGTGCCTGCCGGGTCATGGCGCGCATCTTCGCGGCGCGATTTCCATCTCTCCCGGCATGGACTACATGGAGCGCGCCTACGATGACGCCAAATACGGCCATTACTCGCGCCGCCCGTATATCGACATGGTGATACCAAGCCTGACGGATCCAAGCGTGGCCCCTCCCGGGAAACACGTTCTTTCGTGTTTCGTGCAATACGCGCCGTACAGATTGGCCGAGGGCAACTGGGACGAGCAGCGCGAGGCCTTCGGCAACAACGTGATCGACACGATTGCCGAATATGCGCCGAATATCAAGGACATCATCATCGGCAAGCAGGTGCTCACACCGCTCGACCTGGAACTCGAATTCGGCCTCACGCAGGGAAATATTTTTCAAGGCGAGCTTTCCCTTGAACAGCTCTTCTTCCTGCGGCCCGTTGCCGGGTGGGCCTATTACCGTACGCCGATTCACAACCTCTATATGTGCGGGTCGGCCACGCACCCGGGAGGCGGCATTATGGGCGCCAACGGCCGCCTGGCGAGTCAGGTCATCCTGAAAAACTGGAAGTTTGGCGCATCTCGTTCGAAGGCGGCCAACTGACATGCCGCTCGGACAACGCGTTGTTCTGATTGGTGGGGGCCACAACGCCCTGGTCGCCGCTTTTTATTTAGCCAGGGGTGGTTTCAAGCCGCTGGTTCTCGAACGCCGCGAAATGGTTGGCGGCGGCGCCATCACCGAGGAATTCTATCCCGGCTTCCGCGCTTCCACACTGGCGCACACCCTCGGCCCACTGCGCGCCGATATTGCACGCGACATGCAACTGCAGCGGTTTAGTTGCGAGATTCTCTCTCCTGACCCTCGCGTGTTCGCCCCTGCGCCGGACGGCCGAGCTTTGTTTTTCTACAACGACGCGGCGAAAACCGCGGCAGGCATCGCTGATTTCTCGGAAAAGGATGCGGGGAAGTACGCGGAATTCGCGGAGTCGCTCGAATCCATTTCCGAGGTTCTTACACAACTGGTTTCCATGACACCTCCGGCGGTCGATAAGCCCAGTCCGGAAGACTTCTGGAATCTGTTCAAGACCGGGCGCGGTGTGCGCCGACTCGGTAAAGAGGGCATGTTTAACCTTTTCCGCTGGTCGCCGATGGCGGTAGCGGATTTTGTCGCCGAATTCTTTGAAACAGAATTGCTTCGAGCGGTGATTGCCGCGAGGGGAATATTTGGCAATGCCCTAGGCCCATGGTCTGCAGGATCAACCGCGGTCCTGCTTCTGCGCGCCGCTGCGGACTCCCACCCGGTCGGTTCTGCGGCTTATCCGCGGGGAGGCCTTGGCTCGTTCACGCGCGCACTTGCGGAATCCGCCAGGGGAGCAGGCGGGGAAATTCGCACGGACGCCGAAGTCGAGCAGATTCGCATCAAGGATGGCGCAATCGCGGGAGTTGTGCTCAAGGGCGGAGAAGAAATCGCAGTGGAAGCCGTGGCTTCCAGCGTCGACCCGAAGCGCACCTTCTTTCACCTCATCGACCCTTCGCAGCTTGATCCCGTGTTCGCGAATCGCATCAAGAACTTCCGCGCGCGGGGCAATGTCGCCAAAGTCAATCTCGCGCTTGGTGGTTTGCCAGCTTTCACGGCGCTCGAGGCTCATGAACACGCGCTGAGAGCGCTTTCCGGACGCATTCACATTGGTCCGGACATCGATTACCTGGAACGCGCTTTCGACAATTCCAAGTACGGTGAATTTTCAAAAGCGCCCTATCTGGACGTTACCATCCCCACGATTCTCGACCCGGCGCTCGCGCCCGACGGCAAACAGGTGCTCTCCGCTTACGTCCAGTTTGCCCCCTACAAGTTGAAGGAAGGGAATTGGGATTCTTGTCGGCGAGAGCTCGGCCTCACCGTGATCAAAACACTTTCCACTTACGCGCCAAATCTCTCCAGCCTGGTGGAAGGCGTGCAAGTCATCACACCCGCTGACCTAGAGACTTGTTACGGCTTTACCGGCGGACATGTTTTTCATGGCGAGCTCGCGCTGGACCAGCTTTTCACCATGCGCCCAGTTCTCGATTGGGCGCGCTACAAAACACCGGTTCGCGGGCTTTTTCTCTGCGGCTCTGGCACGCACCCTGGAAATGGACTGACGGGCGCAAGCGGCGCCAACGCTGCCCGCGAAATCATCCGCGAACTTCGATGACCTCCGTCGATCGCAAGAAATTGAAAGACATGTGGATGGCCGCGAATACGTGGACCTTTGCCTTGGCGATACGGGCGCAATGACCGGGCACTCTCCCGACGTGGTTACGGAAGCCGTTGCGCGCCGCGTTTGCGAAGGCATCACGTTGATGCTGCCCACGGAGGACGCGTTGCGGGTCGGCGAGGACCTGAAGCGGCGTTTCGGCCTGCCGTATTGGCAATTCACGCTAACGGCGACCGACGCGAATCGCTTCTCGATTCGAATCGCGCGGGAAATCATGCAGCGCTCGCTGATTTCGAACTGGAGCGCTTCCTTCACCTCTATGCTCTGAACCGCGGCGTCCTCCTCACGCCGTTCCACAATATGGCCCTCATGTGCCCGGATACGACCGAGGCTGATATCGACCTTCACACCAAGATTTTCGCCGAAGCTGCCCACCAACTGACCGCTTGAAGATTAGTTGACACTCCTTGTGTAGAATGGTGGGCGTAAATTTGTGGAGGTGAAGAGTTCATGCCCTCGGACTATTTGCTCAAGACCGAACCTTCCGAGTATTCTTTTGCCGATTTGCAGCGCGACAAGGTCACGCAGTGGGATGGCGTCCACAATCCCGTCGCTCTAAGAAACCTTGGTGCGATGACACCGGGCGCCCGGCTCATCATTTATGAGACTGGCGACCAAAAGACCGCTGTCGGCACTGCAACTGTAGTTTCCGTGGACGCTTCCAACCCCAAAGGTCCCGTGGTTACGATCAAGGCGGGAAAGCCCATCGCGAAACCAGTGTCCCTAGCGCAAATCAAGTCCAACAAGCTCTTCGCGGATTCGCCGCTGGTCCGGCAAGGCCGCCTCTCAGTCGTTCCTCTAACTGCGGCCCAATACAAAGCGCTGACCGGCGACTGACGACGGAAACCCGCGTATGATGCGGGGCAGTCCAAGGAGACCGATTTCGATGAAGCGCTCCCTCATTCTCTCTGCACTCTTGCTTGCCGCGCCCGTTCTTGCTCAACAGCCGCCCGAAATCCGTTTTCACTCTGCGCCGGATTTTCTCCAGCTTCCGCCGGATCTTTATCTTGGCGAAGCCACGGGCGTCGCGGTCAATTCGAAGGGTCACATTTTTGTTTTTTCACGCGGCAGCACCACGGGGCCTGCCTACGGCGCAGCTGCGGCCCAACTTTTGGAGTTTGCTCCTGATGGAAAATTTCTGCGCGAGATTGGCCACCATCTTTACGCCTGGTCGTTCGCGCACACCGTGAAAGTCGACCAAGACGACAACATCTGGGTCACCGACAAGGGTTCGGACATGGTGATCAAATTCAATCCGGAAGGCCGCGTTGTGCTTGTGTTCGGCCGCAAGCAAGAGGCTTCCGACGAAGGCACCGAGCCGCTGAAGCACGTGAAACCGCCGCTGCCACCCGTGGATGGCATGTTTCGCCAAGTAACCGACGTTGCCTGGGACGCTGCCGGGAACACCTACATCAGCGACGGTTACATCAATTCGCGCATCGCCAAGGTGGATAAAGATGGCAACTGGCTGAGGTCCTGGGGCGAACCAGGAAGTCAGCCCGGGCAATTTAGCACGCCACACAGCATTGCCGTGGACGCACATGACAATATCTACGTGGCCGACCGCGGCAACCGCCGCATCCAGGTTTTCGATACTGGTGGAAAATTTCTCCGCCAGTTCACCCTTGACGTTCCCGCTCCAGCGGATGCCCGCCCCGCCATCGGCAATAGACCCACCGTCACCACGGGCACGATGTCGCCTGGTGCGCCCTGGGCCATTTGCATCACCCCTGGGCCGCATCAGGTTCTTTACGCGTCGGATGCTTTTCCCGGCCGCATCTACAAGCTCACTCTCGATGGCAAAGTCCTCGGAGTTCTTGGCAAGGCGGGCAAGCAGCTTGGCCAATTTGGCTGGATCCACGAGATCGCCTGCCCCAGTGAGAATGAGCTTTTCGTCGCGGAACTTCTCAATTGGCGCGTCCAGAAGCTAAGCCTCGAACCGAGTCACTAGCAGAATCGCGTTCTACAACGACGCCTTGCTCCCTCACGTTCGTGCTCAGCGCTACAACTGTGATAATCTTTTTTCCCGCGCTTGAATTCTCGGCGCCCCATAGCCCAAAACGTTCATGTCAAACTCTCTTCTCCCGATTCAAGCGGTAGCGCGCAAACTCGACCTTCCTGATCAATATTTCGAGCAAATTGGCTCGGACAGAGGCAAGGTCCGGCTGGAACTTCTTTCCGATCCCGCTTTCAAGCGTCGCGGCAAGCTGATTATCGTCACCGCGACCACCCCCACTGCCGCTGGAGAAGGCAAGACCGTCACCGCCATCAGCCTCACGCAAGGTCTTGCACACATTGGCAAAGAGGTCGTCATTACCTCCCGTGAGCCGTCGCTAGGCCCGGTGTTCGGGATGAAAGGCGGCGCGGCAGGCGGTGGACTTTCGCAAATCGAGCCCAGCTCGAAGATCAATCTTCATTTCAATGGCGACTTTCACGCCATTGCCTCGGCCCACAATTTGCTCGCTGCGCTGGTGGACGCGCACCTATTTCACGGCAACGAGCTGCATCTCGATCCCGGACAGATTACCTGGCCGCGCACGATTGACATGAACGATCGCGCGCTACGCCATATCACTCTTTCGCTCGACACCAAAAAAGAGGGTGGCGGACGCCAGTCCGGCTTCATCATCACGGCAGCCTCAGAAATCATGGCGATCATCGCGCTTGCGAATGACCGCAAGGATCTTCGCAAGCGGCTGGAGGCCATGGTCGTCGGCGTCACTCGGGACGGGAAGCCCGTTTGCGCGAAAGATCTGTCCGCCCCCGGCAGCATGATGGCTTTGCTGAATGAAGCGATTCTTCCAAATCTCGTGCAAACCACCGACGGCACCCCTGCATTTGTTCACGCGGGGCCTTTCGGGAACATCGCGCATGGCACGAGCAGCGTCATCTCGCAGGAGATGGGATTGCGCCTCGCGGACTATGTGGTGAACGAATGCGGGTTCGCTTCCGACCTTGGCGCGGAAAAATACTTCGACATTGTCATGCAACAATCGGGCATCGTGCCCGCGGCCGCGGTCCTCGTCACCACCGTGCGGAGCATGCGCAACCAGGGTGAGGGCGACTTCGAGAGCGGACTGCCGAATCTTGGCAAGCATATTGCGATCCTCAAGAGTTTTGGCGTTCCGATCGTCGCCGCGATTAATCGCTTTCCGGACGATGCGAATTCAGATTTGGAGCAGTTGGCGGCGTATTGCGCTGAGCGCGGCGTCCCCAGCGTGCTCTCGGAAGGCTTCGCGATGGGAGGTCCCGGTGCCAGGGCGCTGGCGGAAAAGGTGGTCGAAACCATCGAGAGGAATCCGTCGCCCGGTGTCCATGCGCTGTATTCGTTCGACGAGCCTCTGACGGATAAGATCAGAAAAGTGGCGCAAAGAATCTACGGCGCGTGCGACGTGAATTTCTCGGACCAAGCGAAGGCGAAGCTGAAGCAGTTCGCGGATTGGGGTTATGGAAGATTGCCGGTTTGCCTGGCGAAGACGCAGTATTCACTTTCGGACGATCCCAAGCGTCTCGGCGCGCCTACGGGTTGGACTCTTAATGTGACGAACGCCTCGCTCTCGGCGGGCGCTGGCTTTGTCGTCGTGATTTCCGGCAACATGATGCTCATGCCGGGCCTGTCGAGAGTCTCGCGCGCCGCCTCGATCGACGTGGACGACTCGGGGAAGATCGTCGGCATCTGAGGATGCTCCGCTGACAGATGGAGAAGTAGGATGACGGCTGCATGGCCAAGCCCGAGTGGAGCCGATAGCGTAGGAACGAGATTCATCGAGCCGCTGATGGTTCGCATTCCGGGACAGTGGTTTTGCATGGGATGCGAGACTGGGCGGGATGACGAGAAGCCTGTGCATCGCGTGTGGGTCGATTCGTTCGAATTGGCTGCATGCCAAGTGACCAACGCCGAGTATCAATACTTTCTTGCCGCGACTAACACCGCCGGGCCCTCTTGTTGGGCCGACCCAAATTTCAATCATCCGAAAATGCCGGTGGTCGCCGTGTCTTGGCATGAGGCCGTGGCCTACTGCGATTGGTTGAGCAAGGCGAGCGGCAAACATTATCGCTTGACGACGGAAGCCGAATGGGAATGCGCGGCGCGAAGCGGAGCGGAGGGATCGGCGTATCCCTGGGGAAATTCGCCGCCCGAATCGCTTCCCGATTATGCGAACCGCTGGAAGAGTGGGCCTGAGCCGATCGGACTGTATGCGCCGAACGCTTACGGTCTTTACAACCTGGGCGACAATGTGCACGAATGGTGCGCCGATTGGTATGACGCGAGCTACTACGGGTCTTCTCCGGAGCGAAATCCGCAAGGCCCGGCTGGCGGAACCCGGCGCGCTTCCCGGGGCGGCTCGTGGCGGCACCACATCAAGGTGAGCCGGAACGCGGCGCGCTCCAGCATTCCACCGGAGTTCCAATACGCTGACTACGGATTCCGCATCGCGCGTTCCCCGGCCCCATGAGACAGCGAACGTAACTCGCGCTCGAAGGAGCTTATGTTAGAGAACCGCAGACGGCTAGACAGACCCTGTTGCTCATGCTGTTGCCGATGCTGGCCACCTTTGCGGGATTGAGACTGTACCTCCATCTGGTTCACGTGCAACATATCTATCCGGGTGGATACCTTGTTCATCATCTCTTCATTGGAATCCTCATTTTAGTTCCCGGAGCGTTCTTGCTGGCCTTTGCACCATGCCGGCGGCCTCTGCAAGCCGTTGCCACGGCCGCCGTAGGAATTGGAAGTGCCATGATTCTGGATGAGTTCACATATATGATCGCAACGAAGGCGACCGACCAGGATTATGTTTCGCGCGTTTCCTTAGTCGGTGCAATTGTGTGCATTTCCTTGGCGGTGATCCTGCTGCTGATTCTCTACGCGCTCCATCGTGAATGAGGACCACTCCAGAAGATTCCCATTTTCCGGTGTGTTGTTTGCGCACCCCAGTACCTTCGTACCATAGCGAGCCGGCTGGGTGGGCTGAAATCATAGTATGCTTATGCTGACCGCCCTGCTTTTGGGCGGCCGCCCACGGCCCGGATACTCCATTCGTGGGGATGGCGCTCGCCTGCCCTGGCGCACAAAGGATAACGGACTTGTCTTCCGCAGAGGACAGAACCTCTTCGACAGTCTTGCCTTCGCAGGCGTCCTCGAATTCTGCCCCCGAAGAGTTCGCAGTCGATCCACATCAAGAAAACAGGAATGAGCATTGTTCTTCTGCGCCTGTGCCCGAAGAGTCGAAACAAGTCGGCCTAAACGCGAACGACTCGCCTGCGCAGGCCCCCGAGGAAACGACAGAACACGCAGCCACACCTCTCAAAACCAAACCCCTCCCCAAAGTCAACGCTGTAGCCCGTGAAGTACCGGTAAAAATCACGGGCGCGCGTGTTATTGCCGGAGAACGCGATCTTTTTGCCGAATCAACCACGACTGTGCTGGTATTTGAGAAGGGAGGAGTGATCCGGCTGACGGCTGCGGTAACGCCCGGGCAACTCCTTTTCCTGACCAACGAGGAATCCAAACGCGAAGTGGTCACGCAAGTAACGAGAAAGCGCGATCATCGGCCGACCGAGTGCTATGTGGAACTGGAATTTACCGAGCCGGCGCCAGGATTTTGGGGAATGGAATTCTCGGCGGCGACGGCATTGCTGCCTAAAGACGCGAAAGTAATTGCTGCCGCCGAGATGATCGCATCCGCCGAGACTACGGACGATGAGCTTGATGAAGCAGCCCCCCGCCCGAGCGCCGAAGAAGTGGAAGCGCTAAGAAGGGAAATTGACGCGCTGCGAAGTCAATTGACCCAACTCCAAACGCCGGCGGAGCCTGGGCAGACTGAACCGGCCACAATTCCAAACGCTCCAGCCCTGTCGCCGGTGGCTACAAGCGCGCCCCAGACCGAGACGCCTAGCTATCAAACCGAAAAGGTCGCTTGGGCTGAACTTACGGCCGATGCATTTCCTGTCGAAGGCGAGACAAAGCCTAACCGAGTAGCTCCAGCAGATTTGGCCTCGGTGCCGAGACCGGCGTCGGATTTCCACGTCCCGGTGCCAAAGCGCAAGCGGTCTTTCCGGGCACGTGGGCAATTCACACCAGGTTTTCGAGCGGGAATGCTGCGGTTGGTCCTGCTAAGCAGCATCCTGGCCGCATTGATCGGCACCGCATGGTACAAAGGCTGGCTCCCTTGGATCCACGAACCTAAGAAGATTTCAGTTTCTTCCTGGTCCGGCGGGGTCACAACTCCCGTATCGACGCCTAGTGCGTCCTTGCCGAACCCGGTGGCCGGTGAAACAACAAAAGCAAACTCCGGAAATGACCTGCCCGTTTCCGGGAACGGAAAATCACCCGGCGCAGAGCATTCGAGCGAAGCTCCATTAGAAGGAGTTACCGGGAATGAGCATCCCATTGGTTCCTCCCGTCCCTATGCCATCGAGAAGCCAGTGGCCAGAGGAAAGAATACGCCGCCAACCTCGATAGGGAAGTCCTCACCCGTTCATTCATTACCGACGAAAGGGGGCAATTCCGTTCCCACTTCGGTTTCGAACGGCGTCCTCGTGCCACCGAAGCTCATTAGATCGGAGCGGGCCGTTGCCAGGCTGGACGATTTGCGGGACTTTGAAACCGGAAGTGTGGTGGTCGACGCGATTATAGACACCGCGGGAAACGTAACATCCATGAGAGTGCTGTCAGGGCCTCCTTCCTTGCGGTGGCCAGCCTTGCAAGCGCTGAAGAATTACAAATACGAGCCCGCAATGCAGAATGGCCAGCCCGTCCCCGCCCACGTCACCGTCAAAATCCAGTTCCACTTTGAGTGATAGCACCGTCTTCGTCTGCCAACTGCTCCAAAAAACGTGAACGAGGCCCCCTGCTTGTGAGGGAGTTTGCAAGCGCAGTACAATGGTTTGCTTGCCGATTGAGGAGGGATTTGCCGTGGCCACTGCCGAACAGAAACTGCACATGACAGAGTTCACCAACGAACCGTTTATTGATTTCTCTAAACCGGAAAACCGCCAGCGCATGGAAGAAGCGCTGAAGAAGGTGAAATCCGAATTTGGCCGCGAATATCCGGTGTGGCTGGGCGGGCAAAAAGTGAGCACACCGGACAAGCGCAACTCGACAAATCCATCGCGGCCTTCGGAGGTGATTGGCGTCTTCCAGAACGCCACTGCCGACATGGCCAAGCAGGCGGTGGATGCAGCCCACAAGTATTTTGATACCTGGAAAAAGGTGCCGCCGCAGGAGCGCGTGAAGTGCATTTTCCGCGCCGCGCAGATCGTGCGCGAACGAAAATTTGAATTGAACGCGCTGGTTTGCTACGAAGTCGGGAAAACGTGGGTGGAAGCGGATGCGGACATCGCGGAAACGATTGATTTTTGCGAATTTTACGGGCGCGAGATGCTGCGGCTGGCTGAGCCACAGAAACTCACCCCTATGCGCGGCGAGCGCAACTACCTTGTGTACATTCCTCTAGGTGTCGGGGTGGTGGTTCCGCCGTGGAATTTTCCCTGCGCGATCATGGCTGGCCTTGTCGCTGCATCACTGGTGACCGGAAACACCGTGGTCCTGAAGCCAGCGAGCGATTCGCCTACAATCGCCGCAAAGTTCATTGACATAGTTTACGAGGCAGGCATACCAAAGGAAGCGGTGAATTTCATTACCGGGCCGGGCGGAGCCGTTGGCGACACTTTGGTGACTCATCCGAAGACGCGCTACGTTGGATTTACGGGTTCGAAGGAAGTTGGACTGCGCATCAGCGAATTGGCCGCAAAACCCTCACCGGGACAAATCTGGATTAAGCGCACCGTGTTGGAGATGGGCGGCAAGGATGCGATTGTCGTGGATGAGGAAGCGGATATTGACGCGGCCGTAGAAGGAACGGCGCAGGCAGCGTTTGGCTATCAAGGCCAAAAGTGCTCAGCGTGCTCCCGGGCGATCGTGACGGAGAAAGTTTATGACACCTTCCTGCAGAAACTTGTAGATCGGACCAAAAAGATCACCGTGGGACCGAGCGATGATCCCGGCAATTACATGGGGCCGGTGATCAATCAGTCGGCGCTGAAGACGATTTTAGATTACATCGAAGTAGGCAAGAAGGAAGGGCGCTTGCTCACGGGCGGAAAGCGCGCGGCAGGCGATGGCTATTTCATCGAGCCAACGATTATTGCGGACGTGCCTCCAAAAGCGCGGCTGGCCCAGGAAGAAGTTTTTGGTCCGGTGCTGGCGGTGATCAAGGCGAAGAATTATGACCAGGCGCTGGAAATCGCCAACGATACGGAGTTTGGCTTGACCGGCGCGGTGTATTCGAAGAATCCGGAGAAGATTCGGAAAGCCGAAGAAATGTTCCACGTCGGGAATCTGTATTTAAACCGCAAGTGCACCGGCGCGATGGTTGGCGCGCATCCCTTTGGCGGCTTCAACATGTCTGGAACGGATTCCAAGACGGGCGGAAAAGATTATCTTCTGCTGTTCCTGCAGGCCAAGTCCGTCGCGGAAAAAGTCAACTGACCAAACAAGCCGGTAGTGGTACAGTTTGAGTTTCGATCCCATTGAAGTGATCCGCCGACCGTGCAATCATTGGTTCATGGCAAAGAGCAAAACCGAAGATATAAACGAAGCAGCATTCCGCGTGGTCAGAGAGTCCACTTTAGAGCCTTCGAGCATGCCAAAGAAAAAGCCTACTAGGAGCCGCAAGAGAAAGGCCAAACGAATTACGAAATCAAGGTAACGCCTTTTTGGAAGGGATCAGGTATACCTTTCGGTTCTGATCCGTGTATCTTCACAGCTATTGCCCTAATTTCCTCAGAAGCTCTATAAATTCGTCCTCTCCGTTCTCCTGTTGGTACGAGCAGACCTGATTCTACAGCCGCTCGTAAATCTCGACTTGCAACAACTTTGCTTACTTCAGCAAAATGCCTGTAGGTGGCGCTGCGAACGCGAAATCCCATCGCCGCATCAGCAACAGCCCCTATTACGCGGTCCGGCAAATTTTTCCTTGCTACTTCTCTTTCCAATTCATCCCACAATTTCTTGATGATCACTGAACGTCTCAGGACAGTACCAGCTTGGCGATAATGAGCGGTGAGGTTGAATCGAATCCACGGACGAGTATCGCGTTGCGGATTCCACTTGCCACGCCCAACCTCAGCTAGAATGTCGTAATAGTCTTGAGTGTTTTTCCCCAAATATTCCTCGATTGAACAGAATGTGGGGTCAACAATTCCTTTGATTGCTAAAACGAGAGTCTGCAAACATCGAGCCATTCTGCCATTCCCATCGGAGAACGGATGGATCATCGTTAAATTGAGATGCGCCATAGCCGCTTTGACGAGAGTGTGTTCACTATCTCGTGGGCCGTTAAGGTACTCGACGAGTTCCGCTACGAGTTTCGCAACAATATCGGCGGGTGGGCCTTCGTAAACATTCTCTCCCTTCGATTCATCTCGGACATAGATCGGCCCTGGCCGCCAGTTCCCTGGATGTTTTGTAAGATCGTAGCTCAGCATCATGAAGTGGAGGCTTCTAAGGAAACCATCATTGAAAGCGAAGCTAGAGTCTTTGGAGAGTTGCAGAACGTAGGTCATAGCATTGCGATAGCCTGTTACTGCATGCCACGTCTCTTCCCCTGCCTCAAGTGGTTCGTCTCCTTCGGCGGCTGCTATAGCATCCTCGGCGGTTACCAGATAACCTTCAATGCTATTTGATCCCCGAATCGCGCGAGCAAAGGCGTTTCGCCGCAAAACACCCTCCCATCGCGAGGGTGTAGACAAGCTGTATTTAAGCGACTTATGCATCTTCGCAATGGCGGCAATGACTTCTAATTCTTCTTTTCTAAGCTCCACGCTCTTAAAGATCATGTTCCTTATCCTATAATCAGTGAACTTCCGTATAAATAATAATTGACTTTTAGTCCCATGTCAATATACTATTTTCACTGAGAGGAATAGACCAATGAACCGACTAAGAAGGGCAAAGCAGGCGCAAATCATCTCAGCCCTGGTTGAGGGAAATTCTCTACGCGCCACTTCGCGCATGACTGGCGTTTCAAAGGTGACGATTCTTCGACTGCTGAAATCGCTCGGGGCAGCCTGCGCCGCGTATCAGGATAAGGTCCTACGAAACCTCACGTGTAAGCGGATTCAGTGCGATGAGATTTGGCAATTCTGCTATGCCAAAGACAAGAACGTGCCCGCCGATAAACAAGGGCAGTTTGGCTATGGGAATGTGTGGACCGGGGTTGCGCTCGATGCGGAAACGAAATTGATTCCTAGCTGGCGCGTTGGGACACGCGGGGCGGCCACCGCCTATGAGTTCATGCACGATTTGGCTGGGCGTCTGGCGAATCGCGTACAACTGACCACAGACGGCCATCGCGTGTATCTAGACGCGGTAGAAAGTGCATTCGGCTCAGAGATTGATTACGCGATGCTGGTCAAGCTGTATGGCGGAGATCGTGAGGAAAGCGAAGCTCGCTATAGTCCGGCAGAGTGCATCGGATGCCGTACGATCCCCATTTCTGGCAACCCGAAAGCAAAGCATATTTCTACTAGCTATGTTGAGCGCCAGAATCTCACAATGCGGATGTCTATGCGCCGATTCACGCGGCTCACCAATGCATTCTCAAAGAAAGTGGAGAATCACGAGCACGCGCTGGCCCTTCACTATATGCATTACAACTTCTGCCGGATTCACCAAACACTGCGCGTCAAACCAGCGATGGAAGCGGGAATTGCCGACCACGTTTGGAACATAGAAGAATTGGTGGGACTATTGGACAGAATGCAGACTGAGGCAGCGGCATGATCTCGCAAGTACAAATGTACGCCCTACTAGGTGTTGTATGGGTTGGTGGCTGGGGATTCATGTTCTTCGCCTATCCTGAACTAGTGTGTCGAATTTTCAGAGTAAAAAATCCCACGCCCAAGAGGCTCAAACTCATCAAAATAACGGGAGCCGTCGAGTTGGTCTTGGTTTTCAGTGCGTCTATTGGATACGCAATTTTCGGTTTCCATTGAAACTGTACCACTACCAACAAGCCAATTAGGTCGCCTTGTCATCCGCCTTGCGCGAAACACGCTTCAGCACGCGAAACACGGGATAACTCAGGACAAGCATTCCCAGGGCCAGCGGAGCATTCTTCTGGTCGGTGACAATCGAACCAATCAGGAACAAAACCGAGGCCGCCAGCGCAACTCCGGTGAGCCAAGGGTAACCCAGCGCTCGATACGGGCGTGGCATCTCCGGCTCTCGCTTTCGCAGGACGAAGACCGACGCGTAGGAAAGCGTGTAATTTGCCACGAAGAAAAACGAGAGCATGGCCGTGATACGCTGGAAGGCGTCTCGGCCCATGAAGGAAATCACAAGGAAGAGCACACCGACGAGCGTGCTGAGAAAAAGTGAGACCGTCGGTGTTCCGCCTTTGTTTACCGTCGTCGCGCTGCGAAAGAAGAGCCCGTCGCAACTCATGGCATACACTGTCCGTGTACAGAAGAGTTGATTGGCGTTGAGACAGCTCAGCATGGAAATCACCATGATCGAGCGGATGATTGGGTCCCCAAGACTTCCGAACACCCGATCGGCAACGGTTCCAAGGACAAAAGTATTCCCGGCGATTTCATTCATGGGCACGATGTACAGCGCGATCAGATTCAGCAGCAGATAAATGCCCATGATGGAGAACACGCTGCCGAAAATGGCACGCGGAATATCGCGGCCGGGATCGCGCACCTCTTCGCCGAAATAGATGACGCCATCCCAGCCGTCCACCGTGTAGATGACGGCCTGAAGTCCCAGCATGACTGCGATGGCCAGAGGCCAGCCCGACGGCAAGGGAAGTGCGGCGGCGGACTGCACGGCAGCTTTGTGAGCTGCTCCTCCCCAGAGAAAAGCTGCGCCGACGAGAATCACGAATGCGCCGGTCTTGAGCGCGGCAGTCAAGAGTTGCGCGCCACTTCCCCAGCGAATGCCGCGCCACTGCAGGACCCCAAACCCGACAATGATCCCCACGGAAAGACTTTGCACGCGGCCCACGAAGATGGGGAACAAGTGGCCGCTATATTCGCTGATGACGATGGCGACAGCGGCCGCGGTGCCGCAGGTGGAGAGCCAGTCACTCCAGCCAACGATGAAGCCGGCGTAATCGCCGAGCGCGCGCCGCGAAAAATTATACTGGCCGCCGCTACGCGGAATCGCAGCGCCAAGTTCGGCCATGGAAGATGCGCCGCAGAGCGCGTAGAGCCCGCCAAGAATCCAGATGCTTAGAAACAACCACGCGTTGGGCAATTGCTTCGCAACATCGCCAGGCGTGTAGACGATGCCTGCAGCAATCGTATTTCCGATGGCTACCGACATACCAAACCACATGCCGAGAACTTTCAAGAGCCGGCCGCGGCTGTAAGGCTGAGTGGAAGACGCCAACGAGCTGGTCGTCAATTTACCCCGCTAGAGAAGCGTGTGTGGGAGCAGCAAGGCGGCCATCATAACTGCCAGCGCGGAAAATGCAAGCTTGAGTAGCGATATCTGCGCGGGTAATTGGTACCAGCGGAACGCGATGCGCTTCAGCGCGGCTTGCCAACGAAATTCCATTTTCCCCAGGCGAAAGACTCATGAACCGGCACAAAGTGTTCTCGAGCGACTTTCTGCATGAGCTCTGGCTGACTCAGCCACTGTGTATACGTGCGAATTTCGTGCTCGCTCATGGTGGCGAACGCATCCATTTTGTTCGAAAGCCTGCGGACAATCGGAATTTCGGAAACGAAGTGGACAAAAGTCAGAAAAGGCGTGCGCCAGGGTTCCACGAACATCACGAGGCCGTCTTTTCGCAAGACGCGCTGCATTTCCGAAAATGTTTGGTCCAGGTCTCCGGGCAGGTTCGGCAAGTGATGCAGGCCCCCTTGCACGATAAGAACATCCTTGCTGCGGTCGTCGAAAGGGAGCTTGCGGCAGTCAGCGATGGTACATTTCGCGGAGCCTTTGTACTGGGCGATCAATCGCGGAGAAAGATCCACCCCTTCCAGGCGCGTGAACCCGAGACGCTGCAGTGCGACCAAACCATTGCCGCGTCCACAAAAAAGCTCAACAATTTCCGCATCGCTAGGCCATTGCCGCGCGCCAAGGCGATTGAGCCGGCCGATAAACTTACGTATTTCCTCTTCCGGCGTTTCGAACCGCAGGTAAGCGGCTTCCCATGGATTGGGAGTCAGCGCTGCCTGCGCTTCCGATTCATTATGCGAGTCAGACATTTGTGTTTGGGCAGCGGACATCCTTGAGTCATCGAAGGTTCCCATAGATAGGTACTCAATTCAAGATGAATGCCGGGAAAGCGTCGCTGCCGAACCCGAGTGGGCAAGCCAGTGGCGTGAAAAGTCCCGCGGAGCGCGATATGATGTTGCCAGCTATGGGCGCTACGCTAGCTTCCGACAGCGCACAGTCTGAACGGGTCGACAAGACACTGCCGGTGGAAGTGTCGGTGGTCATTCCCTGCCTGAATGAGGCGAACTCCCTAGCTTTCTGCGTGGACAAAGCGGTGAAGGCATTCCGCGCATCGGGTCTTTCCGGCGAAGTGGTCGTAGCGGACAATGGCTCGACGGACGGATCGCTTCAAATCGCAGAAGAGCACGGCGCGCGCGTGGTGCACGTGCCGGAGCGCGGCTATGGTTCGGCGCTGCGCGCAGGAATTGCGGCAGCTCGAGGGCCGCTCATCATCATGGGCGATGCGGACGACAGCTACGACTTTACCGATGTGCCGCGTTTCGTAGACAAGTTGCGGGAAGGCTACGACATAGTGATGGGCAACCGCTTTCGCGGGGGAATCAAGCCCGGAGCCATGCCTCCGTCCCATAAGTATTTGGGGAATCCGGGGCTCACGGCCCTGCTCAACACCTTATTTCGGGCCCACATCGGTGACAGCTATTGCGGCATGCGTGGATTTACGCGGGCGCTCTACGACCGATTGGATGTGCGCAGTACCGGAATGGAATTTGCGCTGGAAATGATCATCAAGGCCGCGCAAATCGGGGCACGCATCTCGGAAATCCCCATTATTCTGTGGCCCGACAAACGCGGGCGTCCGCCACACCTCCGCAGTTTTCGCGATGGATGGCGCAGCCTGCGATTCATGTTGTTGTACGCGCCAAACTGGCTGTTTCTCTTACCGGGCGCCGCTTTGGTCGTGGTTGGACTTTCTCTTGTATTCTGGTTGCTGCCCGGGCCGCGCCAGATTTCGCCTCACGTCATTCTGGACGTGCACACCATGATTTTTGGCGTAATCTTTACGCTGCTGGGAGTGCAAACCTTGTCCATCGGCGCGTTCGCGAAGCTGTTCAGTTACGCGGAGCGTTTTGACCGCGGCTCAGTCTCTCTGAAGCGCCTACTAAAGCGGATCACTCTCGAATCCGGTTTGCTGCTTGGAGGGGCGCTGTTCCTCACGGGCTTCGCTGGTTGCGCGTGGGTCACTTGGCAGTGGGCCGCGAGCGGTTTTGGCGAGCTCCACCAAGTGCGTCAGGTGCTTTTCTGGGCGATGTGGCTGTTCATTGGAATTCAGGTGATCTTCGCTTCGTTTTTCCTCAGCATGCTGGGCATCAGCCGCGGCACCTACATCGGTGATTACGACTTAAAGTAATTTGCCTGTGCGAATTAGGGCTTCGTATCGCGATTTCTGCCAGCGGGGACGAGCCGTTCATTGCTGGCCTGGCGATTCCGAGGAAGCCTGGTAGGGGATTAATTCCGTGTTGTCTTTGTCGGGCTCGACCAGCCAGACCTGCCGATCATTGAAATAGGCCAACAGCTTTGCATTCTGCTCCGCATCGAGTTCGCGCGCCCAGAGCACCTTGGCGGAATCGATCTCCGCGCCGTTGTAGACCCATTCGTCGTGAATGTTGTGATCCTCCTCGTAGCGCACGAGGATGAGATGCTTTCCCGGAGCGTGTGATAGTTTTTCCTGGATGGCCGCGCGGCTGGGATCCCCTTGGCAAGTCCATTCCAATGGGTCGCATTGGTGGTTTGACACGCGGAAGGCGACTTCCGCCGCCAGGAGACAGACCGCAGCGCACGAAAGCGCAAGCCCGACGGGGCGGCGTGCAACACGCATGACCCGCAAATGACGGATCGCTTGGACAAGCAGCAAAAATATCACGCAAGTCGCCGGCGCGGCGTAGTGGGGGAAGGACCAAATGGAAGCCAGAAAGCCGGCCGTAACCAACACTAATGCGGTCAGAGGTAGCCGCATCTTGCGGTCGCGAAATGCGTAGGGAAGGGCAGGCAAGAGAAGTAGAGCCCCCCACCAGAAATACGTGCTGCCGCTTCGGGTCAATTTTTCCGCAGAAACTCTCCACACGTCTTGCCAAGAGTTTTGATAATCCTCGCGCTCCCAACCATTGTAGAAATCTTCGAACTGCTGGTTGTGGTATTGCATGGGCGGCTTGGGATGGTCCCAGAGGAAGAGACCCATCGTGCGGTAGGTGCGCGAATGCAAAGCGTGGGGGAATAGCAACGCGTTTCCAGTGAGCCGCCAGTTGTAATAGCCCATGAATGCGATGGTCAACACCAAGACGGCCGCCAGCGGCGTGAGCACGCGCGCTATGCGAGTTCGCACGCTGGCCTTGGACTTAGTTTTCCCTGCAAGCCACCAGAGGAGCCAGCATCCCAGGGGTATGGAAAGGAGCAGACCTTCGTAAGGTCTCGTGTTGGCGAGAATCGCGAGTCCGAGCGCGAGCAGAAAAGCATCGGGCGTCCTGGCATAGCGAACAATGCGGGGCATCGCCCCCAGCACCAGTGCGCCACCTGTGGCCGCCAGTGCTCCGCCCCAATAGCTATTCATCCAATAGCTCGCGATGGCGAACTTCAGCGCCACAAGAACTGCGCCTAGCAACGCCCACCTCGCAGGTAGCCAGGCTTGGAGCATCCACAGGATTGCAGCGCACATCGCGCCAACGCTCAAAACCACGCCGATCCACGGGAGCCCGAGCAACTCGCCGAGCGCGAGCACGGCGCCCTGGCCGGGCGGATATTTTGAGCAATACGTCGGAAACCAATTGATGTGAAACGATTCGAAGCTCATGCACATCGGGTGCGTAGGATTCGTGAGGCGACCATGAGCCAGCGTGTCGCCGAGTAACAAGTAACTGTATTCGTCGTGGATACCGGGAACGGGGACGGGAAGCAGCGGCAGCACGGCGAGTCGAACACCGATTATAAAGAAGAATAAGAGCCAGATAGCGAGCACTTTTCGGCGGGCCAGCCGCGCAAATGGCCACAAAATCGCGCGCAGCAGGTTCCCGCTCCATCGAGGCGCGAGCACGGCAACGGAGATAAACGCGAGCACGACACCGATGAACGCTAAAATTTCGCCAGAAAACTGCAGCATCGTGCTGCCGCTCGAGGGACTCATTTTAAGGAGATATCTTTGATTCAGAACCCAGCATGATGCTGGGTGCGTTACAGGATAACCGATTTTGTGTGGAGTGAGCCGTCCTTTGTTGGTGATTATCTCTCAATCTCGATTTCGGTGGATCCGTCGGCGCCAGCGGACGGTTCGCCGGTTCGGCTTTCTTCAAGAAAGTCGGCCATCTCCAGGCGCAAATTCCCTGCATTGGTCGAGTAGGACATGCCCGCCTCGAAATCGACGATTCCGGCCCGAATGAGCTTTTCAATTTCTCCGTCGAAATACTGCATCCCCTCAGTCGTGCCGTCGCGCATGGCATCCAGAAGCGTTTTGCCTTCGCCTTCCCCTTTTTCGATATATTCGCGCGTGCGCATCGTGGATTTCAGAATCTCCACCGCAGCCACACGTCCGCTTGCGCCCTTTTTGGGAAGCAAGCGCTGGGAAATGATAAAGCGAAAC
The DNA here is from genome assembly GCA_003223295.1 of Acidobacteriota bacterium. Taxonomy (GTDB): domain Bacteria; phylum Acidobacteriota; class Terriglobia; order Acidiferrales; family UBA7541; genus Acidiferrum. The sequence continues at coordinate 32,665 of QHYM01000103.1, forward strand.
GCTTTCGCCAGACGCGTGCGAATGGCTTGCTGATCGCTCAGCGGAAAAACTCCCACGATGCGCTCGATGGTCTTGGAAGCATCAATCGTGTGCAGCGTGGACATCACCAGGTGGCCGGTTTCCGAAGCTTCCAATGCAATCTCGATGGTTTCCCTGTCGCGCATCTCGCCGACGAGAATGACCTTGGGGGCCTGCCGCAAAGCCGCGCGCAATGCCAGCGCAAAGCTGGGCGTGTCCGAATGCAGCTCGCGCTGGTGGATCGTTGCTTTCTTGTGGCGGTGCAGGAATTCGATGGGATCCTCGATGGTGAGGATGTGATAGGACTTCTCCGCGTTCATCTTGTCCAGAATGGCCGCGAGCGTGGAGGATTTTCCCGATCCGGTTGGGCCGGTCACCAGGACGATGCCGTTCCGCAGATCCACAATTTCGGCCAAGGTCGCGGGAAGATGCAAATCCTCGAATCCGGGGATTTTGTCCGGGATAACGCGCATCACGATGGCGCAGCTCCCGCGTTGCTTGAAAATATTCACACGAAAGCGCGCTACTCCCGTAAGCCCGTACGAGAGGTCCGCTGATCCTTCTTGCTCCAGTTTGCGAATGGGCGTTTCGTTTTTGCCCATGATGTCGCTGGCAATGAGGTCCGTGTCTTGCGCAGTGAGACACTCGAGCCCCTTGTACTTCAATTCGACGAGTTGACCGCTTACTTCGATTTGCGGCGCGCGGCCGGGCGAGAAAATCAGGTCACTGACATGCGGGCTCGCCTTCAGCATGGCTGTAACGAGCTGGGCCGTATGAATTTTCCTTTGTGGCGCAGGAACCGATGACGGCGCAGGCGCTTGATCAGTTTGAGATGGGATCGTTTGCGTAGGTGTTCCCATGTTGTGTTGTGATCCTTGTGAGGCCCGATGAGAGGAGCGGAGCCATCGCTAAAAGAGTCGACAGTTCATGTACCGGACGCCCCATTGTAGATGAGCGGGTAGAGCCGCAGCTTTCCAGCCTTTTGCATGATTGCCTGAGAGTAACGGCCGCTATTGTTTGGAAGCCACGTCGATGAAGGTGGCCACGTTCTTCTTGAGCTTTGCCAGGTCTTCATCGTGCACGTACATCATGTGCCCCGCTTCGTAGTATTGGTGCCAGATGTTCTTGCGGATGTTTTCCGGCAGCCCCATGTGGTCCACGGTGTACTCCGCTTCCATGAAAGGCGTCGCCAGGTCGTAGATTCCGTCTTCTACTTCCACCTTCAGGCGCGGATTCGAAATCATGGCTTGCACGAGATCCAGCACGACGCTGGGCGAGCCCGGGAAAAAGCCAAAATCACCGCCTTCGTGTTTCCAGTCCCAGCGGTTGTTTTCGAAGTCCGCGGCCGGCTTGTACTTCTTGTCCTGCCCGAATTTCAGTTCTTCGCGGATGTACGTATTAAACGCGCCGACGAACGCGCCACTGATGGCCGTATCCTGGGGGTCGTAATCCGCGGCTTCGCCGATCAGGTTGTAGGTTGGTCCGGCAAAGCGCGCGTCCAGGCGGCCCGTCGTCAACCCGCGGTTGCGCTGGAGTTCCTGCATGAACTGAAACAAGCGCACGCGCAGGTTGGCTTTGTCGAGATAGTCTTCGCTCAGTCCCGTAAATCGCGCCACTTTCTTAACGATCTCCGCCTTCTCCGCCTTGCTGAGCGCATCGCCCTTCATGAGGGCGTCTGCATATTCGCCCCGGGCGAATTTCCGGGCTTCGTCGAGAAACGCGTTCAGGTTTTCGGGACGATCCTTCAGCGTCTTGTGGAACCACGCCGTGGCTGCATAGCTCGGCAGATAAAGGATGTAGGCGAGATCCTGGCCCGGATAGAAAGAGATGGTTCCCAAATCCAGCACCGAAGAGACCATAACGATTCCATTCAAGTACATGTTGTCGTGGCCCTGCAGGTAATTCGCGAGCGCCGCATTTCGAAACGTGCCGTAGCTCTCGCCAATCAGGAATTTGGGAGAGTTCCACCGGTTGTTGCGGCTGACATACGTTGTGACAAACTGCGCGAGCGATTTCACGTCGGGGTCGACGCCCCAGAAATCCTTATCCTGAGCCTTCCCGACAGCATGGCTGAAGCCCGTGCCCACGGGATCAATAAACACAAGGTCTGACTTGTCCAGCAGGCAGTCCGGGTTGTCCATCAACTTGTACGGCGCGGGAGGCGTCACCCCGGCATTGATGGTCATCACTCGCCGCGGGCCCATCGATCCCATGTGCAGCCAGACGGATGCGGAGCCCGGCCCGCCATTGTAGAGAAACGATACCGGGCGCTGGCTCATGTCCTTCACGTCGCTTCGCGTGTACGCCGTGTAATAGATCAGTGCGGTCGGCTCGTCCTTGTCATTCTTGATGAGAATCGTTGCGGCGGTTGCTTTGTACGGAATCGTTTGGCCGCCGATTCTAATCGTGTGATCGGTAACCGACGATTCTTCTTTTGGGGGCGGGGCCGGCGCTTCCGCGGGCTTCTCGGCGGGCTTGGACTCCTGTGGTCGCGCACTCATCTTACTTGCACTCAGCGCCATTACGGCTACAAGCAGGACACTTAGGTTCTTCACGGGGATCATGGGCTCTCTCCTCGATGCAGACTGGGTTTCCGGGTTCGGTGAGGCTTGGAATTCTAGCTGTTTCTACGAAGCGCGTAACTATTTTGTTCGACGCTGCAGCAGCAAAAACTCTTCCCTGCCATTTACAAACTCCGCGGACAATTCCGCGCAGTTATCAACAATCCAGTCGGCTCCCGCTTCGCGGAGCTCGGCGTCGCCGGCCGTCGTTCGTAACGCGATCACGCGCCCACCCGCGGCTTTGCCAGCGCGGATTCCGGCAGGGGCATCTTCGATGACCACACATTCCGAGCCGGGCACGCCCAAAATCTGCGCTCCCTTGAGGTACGGCTCGGGATCGGGCTTCCCCTTTCTGATGTCGGTTGAAGTGACCATCTGCTTCGGCTTTGGCAGACCTGCTGTGCCGATTCGCACCTCCGCCAGTCGCCGCGTGCAGGAGGTTACGATTGCCCACTGTGCTGCGGGCAAGGCCTGCAGCAGCTCAATCGCTCCGGGCAAGGGAATTACATCTTCAACGTCCTCAATCTCCCGGCGTTCCACTTCGCGATTCTCTGCCTCATAGTCGCCATTGGGCAGCAGTTCGCGGATCGTCGCGATGCTCGGCCTCCCGTGCGCTTGCCGCACTACTTCGTCCGCATCGAACCCGTGCTTGCGCGCCCACCAGGCCCACACCCGCGCCACCGCTGGAGTCGAGTCCACCAGCACGCCATCCAGGTCAAACAACACACCGCGACAACGAATTGAATTCACTTGCACCTCATCGACGGATTTGCCCCGATGATTCGGAGCCGTCATTGGGCCTCTGATGAGAATCTATGGGATCGAATGACCGGCCGGACCGAAATACGTTGGGGTGGGAGATGGGATTTGAACCCACGACATTCGGAGCCACAGTCCGACGCTCTACCAGCTGAGCTACTCCCACCACTGGAATGATTCTCTAGTTTACGCTAAATCCGCGGCAGCGAAAAGCGTCCCCGGCCAAGGCGGCCAAGGGGCCAAGGGAGAGTGCGGGGCCGTTCCTCCGCCGGTAATCGCTACGTTGCAGCCTTGCGCACGCCGCGCCACCAACTCCACGCCTCTTGCTAGACTAAACGCAGAGGACTTGTGTCTTCGCGCATGAGCGCTCACCAAACCGACCGCAACCATTTCGAGCGGCAAATCCTCTTTGCGCGCCCGATTTTTGTTTTGCTCGCCCTCCTTGCCGCTCTCCAAGAACCTGTTTCTCGCCAGGAACGCCGCTCGGTGTCCTTTCTCATTGCTTACCTCACCGTGGCCCTGGTGATCACGCAGATTGAGGGCCTGCTGCGACGCCGCTCGTGGCACCTGCCGCTGGTTTGTGACCTCCTGGCCCTCGGTTATTTCATGTTTATCAGTCCTTCGACCGTTCCCGTATGGTTTCCGTACATGTTCATCTGTTACGCAGCGGGCATTCGCTGGGGCTTCGACCTGACGCTGCCTTTGGCCGGCGCCCTTTCCCTGACGCTGGCTTTGCTCACCGCCGTGAAGGGTGAGGTTCACTGGATTCGGGTTGTTGCGTGGCTGGGTCTCACGGCAGCCACTTTTGCAGGTGGGGCGGGCCTGGCTTTTCTGGGCGATCGCAACAAGCGTTTTGCCTCCCAAATCGAGTTTTTCTCCCGCATCAACGCCACAATGCAGGTCGACCAGGGACTGGCGGAGTCCCTGCGCCTTTTTCTCCAAGAGCTTGGCCTCACTTTTGATGCTGAGGAGGCTCTTCTCCTTTATCGAGACGCGGATCTGGAGCGCATTTTCCTGTGGCGCATGAAGGCGGGCGAGAACGACCGCCTGGTTCCGGAGAGCTTGCCACTTTCTCGAACGGACGGGTTTCTCCTGGACGACATGGACGCCACACTATGCTGGAATTCGCTCGTCGGCCAAGGCGCTGGCTTTGGCTGGGACCGCCGCGACGGCCGCACGATCAAGAACCTGCCTCGGCTTCCCGGCCCCGTCTTGCAAGAATTCAAGATCAACTCACTTTTGACCGTTTCCTTCGATCAAGCGGGGCAGTCGACGGGGCGAGTCTTCCTGCTAAATGGTCGTAAACCATTCCAAAAGCAAGACTTAGCTTGGCTTGAAAGCATTGCCCAGCATATTGGTCCGGCACTCGAAAACATCTTCCTTCTGCGGCACCTTCGCGCCCGTGCCATCGAGGCTGAGCGGAGCCGTATCGCCCGCGACCTCCACGACGGTATTCTCCAGACCCTTCTGAGCATCGAAATCCAGCTCGACGTCCTCCGCCGTCGCGTTCCTGCCACTCCGGAACAGGCCTCCAATGCCTTGGCAAACCTGCAACAAACCGTCAAGAACGAGGCTGCCGAACTCCGTCAGACGGTCACGGACCTCCGCCCCCTACGCGTTCAAAGCGCCGACCTCGTAGACCTTATGCGCGGCTTTGCCGAGCGCTACCGCAACGAATCCACAATTGCCCTCGATCTGCTTATCGATTCGACACAATTACGCGCTCCCGACCGGGTTTGCCGCGAGATTTTCCAGATTTACCGTGAAGCACTCAACAACATAAAAAAGCATGCCAAGGCTTCCCATGTCGTGGTAAAACTGTCGCAGGATGACAGCCGTCTAGTACTTGTAGTGGACGACAATGGCGAGGGTTTTAGTTTTGCCGGCAGATTTACCGCCGACGAACTGGATCGCCTGCGGCTGGGACCCATTTCCATTAAGGAACGTTCTCGAACTGTGGGTGGGGTTTTGACCGTTGAGTCAAATCCGGGGCATGGGGCGCGTTTGACTATCGAAGTGCCTCTCGGTTGATATGGCAAAAACAAAACAGCAAATACGGGTACTACTAGCCGATGACCACGCCATCTTTCGTGATGGCCTGCGCAAACTCCTCGAGTCCGACGAGGACATCACCATCGTCGGCGAAGCTCAAAATGGCGCGGAGTGCATCAAGCTCCTCACCAAGCTGAAGCCCGACATTCTTCTCCTCGATCTGCGCATGCCCGATAAAGACGGACTGGCCGTTCTCGAAGAAGTGAATTTTGACACGTTGCCCACGCGCGTCGTGGTGCTCACGGCGGCTGAAGACGATCGCGACGTAGTCCGCGCCATGCGTCTTGGCGCACGCGGCGTTGTCCTCAAGCAGTCCGCCACCGATCTCCTGGTCAAGAGCATTCATCGCGTGCATGCCGGCGAAATCTGGCTCGATAATCGCATGACCGCCGAAGTCATGAAGGCGTTTTCGAAATCTTCCGAAGCCGGTCCGCGCCGCGAGAAGCCTTTGCTCAGCGACCGCGAAAAAGAAATCGTTCAGCTGGTCGCTCAAGGTTTCCGCAATAAAGAAATCGGCGAGAAACTTTTCATTTCCGAGCAAACGGTCAAGAATCATCTCCACAACATTTTCGACAAGCTGGGCGTTTCCGACCGCCTCGAGCTTGCACTCTACGCGATTCATCATCGCCTCATCGATCATTCCTAATCGAACCGTATCGCGGATTTTGGGCAGGCGCCACGGACTCCGACGCAATCCTTGGAATTCTCAACGAAGCACAACACGCTCGTCTGTTTTTCTCTGGATGCGGCTCTCAGGTATTTCACTGGCGCGCAAACGCAGCGAAAGACCCGACGCCACGCAAGAAGAAAGAATCGGTGTGAAGAGCGCAAGAAAGAGTATTGCTGTGAAGAAAGGAACCGAGTCGGGGAAGGTTTGCAAGGACTAGTACCGCAGAAAAACCAACAAACGCATCGGAACAAGACAGATAAGTCGCCATATCCCACGCATTTACAAAAAAAATCAGTAATGGCAGCGGGATTGCCCGCAAAAGTCACAGTGGATTCATAAAAGCTCCAGGGCGTTAGCTGGCGGGGCTATCTGCCTACTGAATTTGAATCTTCAAAAAAAGTGCGCAGGGATGTGCGCCTGAGCGATGAGGAGGACGAAGTGCATCGTCAGAGAGCGACGGAAGTTTGCGAGTTGCCCGAAGCCAAGGTTATACGCATGGCGCAACGCGGGGACGATGGAGCGTTTGAGCGGCTTTACAGGCTGCATAGCGCCCGGGTCTATGCCTTGTGCATGCGCATGCTAAGGAATCCGGACGAGGCTGAAGATTCGACTCAGGAGGTTTTTCTGCACGTCTTCCGCAAGATTCAAGGGTTCCGAGGCGCCTCCGCCTTTTCCACGTGGCTGCATCGCGTGGCAGTGAACACCGTGCTCATGAGGCTTCGCGGATCCAAGCTGGCGAAGGCCACGCTGATCGAAGACATGGAAGGCACCGACGAAACCGGAATGGCGAGGCGCGAGTTGGGCGCGCCGGACTTGCATCTGGAGGGTTACGTTGATCGTGTGGCGATTGAAAATGCCATCAAGCAATTGCCACCAAGATGCAAAATGATGTTTGTGCTGTACGACATTCAGGGCTACGCCCATAGCGAGATTGCCAAACTGCTGGGATGTTCCGTGGGAAATGCGAAATCCCAGTTGCACAAGGCCCGTGTGCGGCTGCGGAAGCTTCTGCGCTCAGAGGCGGACCATCCCGAACTGGGAAAGTCGTCGTCAGGGGCACCGGGGCACAATACGGGCGACCTCGGCGGGAGGCCATTTCTACGCGGCACGGAGCTTTGCGAATCCGTGTAATCCCTTTCTCTACAAGCGTTTTCCCACGACAGGAGCATGCCACGAGGCGCGCTTCTGCGCTGGAATACGCTCCCCAGAGTACATGACAAGTTAGAGGTTTACACTGATACTGGATTCGGGGAGCCGTATCTTGCTTTTGCCGGGAGGCGGGAATATACTCTAATTTCGCTCTGAAGCGGGTCGAACGGTTAAGTGGGCGCGAGCCCACTTTTTTGTTGGGGCCGGGCGGAGTGTGGTGCGGACCGGCTACGGCCGAGGAGTCTCTAGAGTGGATTTAGAGAAGATCCGCGCAGCCGCCGAGCGCGTGGCGCGTTCGGGAGGGCTGGAAGTCGTTGATGTCGAATGGAAAATCGGCAAGCAGCGATTCTTGCGCGTGTACATCGACCGGGTACCAAAGCCCGCGGCGGTGATTAGCGATGCCGCTGGGACGTTGGGCGCGGGCGAAATTGTGCATGACCCGTTTCCGAAGATTAGCCACGCGGATTGCGAGCGAGTGAGCCAGCAACTCAGCGTGATTTTGGACGTGGAAGACCTGGTTCCCGGGCCCGGGTACATCCTGGAAGTGAGTTCGCCGGGGATGGACCGGGCGCTGAAAAAGGCCGCTGACTTCGAGCGGTTCCGGGGACGGCTGGCGAAGATTACCACCGCTGAGCCGGTGGGAGACGCAAAATGTTTTGAAGGGCGGCTGGCGGGATTTACGAACGGGAAAGTGCGGATGGAGTTGAAAGGGAAGGAAGCACGGACCGTAGAGTTGCCGCTGGAGGCGATCCGCAAGGCGAATCTGGTTGTGGAGTTTTAGAGCTGGGGCGGGGGATTCTGGGGATTTAGGGACGCGATATGGCGAATTTGCTCTACCAACAAATCGAGATGCTGAGCCGCGAGAAGCACATCGAGCCGGAAGTGGTGGTGTCGGCGATTGAAGATGCGATGGTGGTGGCGGCGCGGAAGTTTTATAAGTCGGAAGAAGATTTGCGCGGAAAGTTCAACCCGGAAACGGGTCAAGTGGATGTGTTCTCGGTGCACACAGTAGTCGAGGAAGTGACCGACCCGAAGAAAGAAATCACGCTGACGGAAGCGAAGAAGAAGAATCCTTCTGCGGAGGTCGGAACGGAAATCATCACGCCGAAGCCGACGGACGTGCTGGGGCGCATCGCCGCGCAGACGGCCAAGCAAGTGATTTTGCAGAAAGTGCGCGAAGCCGAGCGCGACACGATTTTTAACGAATACAACGGCCGCGTGGGCGAGCTGGTTACGGTGATCGTGAAGCGCGCCGAAGGCCCGGACCTGATCGTGGATATGGGGCGGACGGAGGCGCGGCTGCCAAAGCGCGAGCAATCGAAGCTGGAGACTTACAACATCGGTGAACGCCTCCGCGTGGTGATCAAGGCCGTGGACCGCGCGGCAAAAGGGCCGCAGGTAATCGCATCCCGGGCGGATGCCAGCCTGGTGCAACGGTTGTTTGAAATGGAAGTGCCCGAGATTTACGACGGCACGGTCCAGATCCGGCATGCGGCGCGCGAAGCCGGGGAGCGCACCAAAGTTGCGGTGATGAGCCGCGACAAAGACGTGGATCCCGTGGGCGCGTGCGTGGGCATGAAGGGCATGCGCGTGCAATCCATCATCCGCGAATTGCGCGGCGAAAAAATCGACATCATTCCGTATAGCGAAGAGACCGTGGCCTTCGCCCAAAAGGCGCTGAGCCCGGCGAAAGTGACGCGCGTGCAGATCACCGATCCGGAGAACAAGAAATTGGAAGTGATCGTGGAGGATTCGCAGCTTTCGCTGGCGATCGGCAAGAAAGGGCAAAACGTCCGAGTGGCGAGCAAGCTGATTGGCTGGGACATCGATATTAAGAGCGAAGAAGAGAAGCGCCAGGAAATCGAAGAGCAGATGACCGCACTGACCGCGCCGGCAACGCCGCTGACGTCATTGGCGGGCATTGGTGCAAAGACCATCGAGAAGATGGAGGCTGCCGGAGTGAATTCTGTGGAGAAGCTGGCTTCCATGACGCCGGAGCAATTGATGGAAATTCCGGGAATCGGCGAAAAGATGGTGGACAAGATCTACCAGGCCGTGAACCGCTTCTATGAGAGCGGTACGGAGGCGGCTCCCGCGGGTGAAGGCGCAGCGGCCGGAGAAACCACGGAGACAACCACAGAAGATGGCGAAGAAGGCGCGGCGGTAGATGCCGTAGAAGAAGGCTCGGCTGAAAGCACAGAGGCCGTAGAGGCAGCAGCGGAAACTCCGGCGGAGCAAGAGACGGCAGCGGCAGAGGCAGAGGAAACGACAACCGCAGAAGACACGCAAGCCGAAGCAACACCCGCTGATAAAGGCGGGACTGAACGAGCAGAAGAGGCCAAGTCAGAGTAAGTATCGAACGGAGCGCATGAGCGACGCGAATCAAGTCCGAATCAACGAGCTGGCGCGCGAACTAGAGGTCAAAGCCAAGGCGATCATTGACCTTCTGTCTGGCTTTGGTGTCACCGAAAAGAAAACGCACTCGAGCTCGATTCCCGCCGACGTCGCGGAGAAGGTCCGCAAAAAGATTCAGGGAGTTGCGGAAGCCGAAGCGCAGGCGGAAGCGGCTGCGAAGGCTGAAAAAGAGGCCAAGGAAGCTGCAGCGAAGGCTGCGCGGATGCGGCCTCCCGCGGCTGCTGCGCCTCCGCCGCAAGCTCGGGTGGCCCCTGCGGCTGCGGCCGCGAAACCGGCCGCGCCGACCGCACCTGCTGCCGCAGCCATGCCTGCGGCTCCGCCAACGCATGCTGCTCCCGCACCTGCTCCGACTGCCGCGCCGGGCGCTCCGAAAATTGTTCCTAAAGCGCCAGCTCCGGCAGCGCCTACAAGTGCGCCAGCCGCCACGAAGCCCTCCGCACCACCGGCTCCGACACCAATTCGTCCCGCAGCGCCGTCCGTGCAGCCTGGAAGTGCACCGGCTCGGCCTGCAGCCACAAGTCCGGCGAGCACACAGCCTTCTGCAGCACGGCCTGCGGCTGCGGCGCCTGGTACTTCGCCCGCGCGCCCCGGCGCACCCGCGAGGCCCGGTGGACCCGTGCGTCCAGCGGCACCAATCCGCCCTACTGGAAATCGTGGTCCTCTGCCGACAGGAAATCGCGGACCATTGCCGGACATATCGCGCGAGCGCCCGAGTGGCCCGCGTCCCGGACAGCCGATTCGTCCGCAGCAACAAGGCCAGGGCAGACCAATGGGACGGCCGGGCGGTCCCGGCGGAGACTCATCGAGGCCTTTTGAGCACCGGCGAGGGCCGATGCCGACCGGCACACGTCCCGGGCCGCGCGCGCCCGGACGTCCGGGAATGTTGCCGCCGCTCCCGGACAAAATGCCGCCGAAGGCGGAACCCGGAAAGCCGCTTTACGCGCGCAAGACTCCAACGCGCCAGCGCCCGGCGATTGACAAGCGGGAGATCGAGGGAGAGCGCAAGCTGCACCCGACGCGCCTGCGACAGGGGGCGGGCCGCGGTGCGGCTGCTGCTGCGGTTATTGCACCTCCGGAACCGCGTCCGCCGCGCGAAGTAACCATCACCGAAGGCATCACCATTCGCGAACTCGCGGAAAAGCTGGACGTGCGCGCAAAGGATCTTCTGAAGACGCTGCTGGACCGCGGCGTTTTTGCAAGCATTAACCAAGCCTTGGATGTGCCAACGGCGACAACGCTGGCGGAATCGTTCAGCGGAGTCGTGAGCGTCGTTTCGCTCGAAGAAGAAATGGTGCTGGAGGTTGCGAAGGAAGAAACGAAAGAGAGTCTGAAGCCGCGGCCTCCTGTCGTGACCGTGATGGGACACGTGGACCACGGGAAAACAAGCCTGCTGGATGCGATTCGCGAAGCGGACGTGGCGGCGGGAGAAGCGGGCGGAATCACGCAGCACATCGGCGCTTACAAAGTGGTGGTCAACGATCGCAGCGTGGTTTTTGTGGATACGCCCGGCCACGAAGCTTTCACGCGGATGCGTTCGCGCGGCGCGAAAGTCACGGACATCGTGGTGCTGGTGGTGGCTGCCGATGATGGCGTCATGCCGCAAACCAAGGAAGCCATCGACCACGCAAAAGCTGCGAATGTGCCCATCGTTGTGGCCGTCAACAAGATTGACAAACCGGAAGCGCAGCCGGAGCGCGTGAAGCGCCAGTTGTCGGACCTAGGCCTGATGCCTGCGGAGTGGGGCGGAGACACGGAATTCGTGGAAGTTTCGGCGAAGCAGAAAAAAGGCATCGACAAGCTGCTGGAAATCATTTTGCTGGTCGCGGATTTGCGCGAATTGAAGGCGAACCCGGATGCACCGGCGAGCGGCACCGTGCTCGAATCGCGCGTGGACAAAGGGCGCGGGCCGGTGGCCACGGTGCTGGTTCAGAACGGCACTCTTAATGCAGGCGACTTTTTTATCTGCGGCTCGGTGTTCGGCAAAGTGCGCGCGATGTTCGACGATCGCGGGCGCACGGTGAAAGACGCGCCACCATCCACGCCCGTCGAAGTGTTGGGATTGCAAGGCGTTCCGGAAGCGGGAGACCACTTCCAGGTGACGGACGAAGCCAAGGCCCGCCATATCGTCGAATACCGCCAGAGTAAGCAACGCGACGCGGCCATGGCGCGCAGCAGCGGTGGGCGCATCACGCTCGACCAGTTACACGAACAACTCAAGGCGGGCGAAGTCAAAGAGCTGCCGATTGTTATCAAGGCAGACGTGCAGGGATCTGTGGAAGTGCTGAGCGAGATGCTGCCGAAGCTTTCCACTGACCAGGTAAAGCTGAAGATCATCGGCTCGGGCGTGGGCGCGGTAACGGAAAACGATGTGTTGCTGGCGTCCGCTTCGGGAGCGATTGTCATCGCCTTCGGCGTGCGGCCGGACCGCAAGGCAGCGGACCTGGCGCAGCAGGAACACGTGGACATCCGCACGCACAACATCATTTACGAGGTCTCGGATGAGATTAAGAAGGCCATGGAAGGCCTGCTCGAACCGGTCATCACGGAGACCTACCTGGGCCGCGCGGAAGTTCGGAACACGTTCCGCGTGAAGGGCGCGGGCACGGTAGCGGGCTGCTACGTGGTCGATGGCATTCTAAAACGCGACGCGCAGGTGCGCGTGGTCCGCGATGGCACAGTGATTTACACTTCGAAGCTGAGCTCGCTGAAGCGCTTCAAGGATGACGCCAGCGAAGTGCGCACGGGCTTTGAATGCGGCGCAGGCGTGGCCAACTTCAACGACATTAAGGTAGGCGACGTCCTGGAATGCTTCAGCGTCACCAAAATGAGCGCCGCGGAAGCCGCCGGCCAGGCCAGCGCGCCTTCCGGCAAGAAATAACCGCCGAGCTTTTCTCCGGAGCCGCAGATGCCAGTCGGCTTGCTCACCCTCGAGCTGCACATCCCAGACGCACAATCGCTGAAGGACAAGCGCCACGTGCTGCGCAGCTTGAAGGACCGATTGAGGCGGGATTTCAACGTGGCCGTGGCGGAACTCGAGCATCACGATACTTGGCAGCGATCGGTCGTGGGCGTGGTGACCATTTCGAACGAAGAGAAGCACGTGAATGAAGTGCTGCAGAAAGTCCTGGACGAGGCGGACGGAATCCTCGGCTCGATATTAATCCATCAAGCGGTGGAGATTATTTAGGAAGCACCGCGGGAAACGCAGATGAGTTCCACCAATCATCGTCACGAACGCGTGGGCGAGGAAATCGCTCACGAAATCAACGCCATGCTGGCGGGAGAATTGAAGGATCCGCGGCTGGAGGGCAGCGTGGTCGCCAGCGAAGTGCGCGTGCAACCGGACATGAAGCATGCGCGCGTGTTCATCAGCGCGAAAGGGACGAGCCAGGAGCAGACCGATGCCATCAAGGCTCTGGAACATGCAGCAGGATTTATCCGTCGCGAACTTGTTGAGCGTTTGCAGCTTCGCCGGCTGCCGGAATTGCACTTCGCCTTGGACTTTTCCGAACAACACGTCGAGCGTATCGAGCAACTCTTGAAGGAAATGAAGAAGGACAAGCCGGGGAAGTAGTCAATTATCCCAGTAGCCAGTCAGCCGCAGGACGAGAATTTACGGGAATAGTTTTGGTTGGGCTCAACTTGCGATTACTTTTGATTGGAACTGATACCTGACGCCTGACGACTGCTTACTTTTCGTATGCCACGCCAGCCACAACCGGCGCCGTTTGACGGCGCGCTCGTCATCAACAAGCCCAAAGGAAAAACGTCGCACGACGTCGTGGATGCCGTGCGCCACCTGGCGGGGTTTCGGCAAATCGGGCATTTGGGCACATTGGATCCGCTGGGAACGGGAGTCTTGGTGTTGCTGCTTGGGCGGGCGACGCGGCTCGTGCGCTTCTACTCGGGCAGGAGAAAGCGTTACGCGGCGGGTTTCCGCTTCGGGTTTGCGACCGATACCTACGATTCTGACGGTGAAGCACAAGGCCCGGACACGGCGCCGGCACTCGAGCCCGCCATCCTCGAGAGGCTTGCGGCGGGGCGCATCGGGCAATTCGAACAGATGCCGCCTGTATTTTCCGCCAAGAAAGTGGGAGGCCGCCCTGCATACGAGCTGGCGCGAAAAAAACAAGACGTCGCGCTGAAGGCCGTCCCCGTAGAAATCTACGAATACCAGCTGACGGGAATTGCAGGCAGCATCGCGCGTTTTGTCATCGAGTGCTCTTCCGGCACGTACATCCGTTCGCTGGCGCATGAAATGGGACAAAAGCTAAGCTGCGGGGCGCATCTGGCGGAAATCACGCGCACGGCCGTGGGAGAATTCTCCATAGAACAAGCGATTGCGTTGGAGGAGCTTGCAGAGGCGAGCCGCGAGGGACGCTTTGAAAGCTGCCTGATCAAGATGGAAAACCTGCTGCCCAATTTCCCGCGCATCAATGTTTTGCCGGTGATCGAAAGGCGCGTGCGCCACGGCTCGAAGTTCAATATTTCTGTTTCGCAACTGCAGCCCGGACGGGTGGAGACCCCTCCCGGCGCGACCGCGGAACTCGATGGCGGGCCACCGAAAGCTCCGCGGCTGCGCATCTTCAACCAGCAGGACAAATTGATTGCCATTGCCGAAGCCGTGGTGCCGCGGACGTACCAACCCGTCGTGGTGTTCGAACCGCTGCCCTAGGCAGTTCGATCAAACACACAGCCCTTCAGGCAATTTAGTTGAGAAGAGTTCCACTTCTCAAACTATTTGCAAAGCTGCGGAAACGCCACTGCCGCTCAGAGATTATTTACAGCTGTTGTGGCTGTGGTTGCTGTGGCTGCTGTTGAGGCGGCGGCTGAAGCGGCGGTTGAGGTTGTGGTTGTTGAGGCGGTGGCGGCGGTCCCGGAGTCCCCCGGAATCCTGGGCCAGCGGCACCGCGGCCGACATCGCCGCGACCTGCGTAGATCGTCCGTGTTAGATGATCCGCGAGCCGCAATCTGCGGGGAGTGACCACAATCAACAACTCGGTGTCTTGCAGGGATTGGCTTTTTGAGCTGAACGCATATCGTATGCCGGGGGTCTCCCCGAACCCCGGCAAGCCAACGATCGAGCGAGTCTCTTCTTTGTCCATCATCCCGCTAAGGAGCGTCGGTTCGTTTTCTTTCACGCGCACGGTTTGCGACAGCGTACGGTTCGAAAGAATGGGAATGCCGTTGACGTTGGTGCCGGAAAGCGCGCGGATTTCGAATTCCAGCTGCAGAGTCACTTCGCTATTGGGATGGAGCGTCGGTGTGGCCTTAATCTTCAAGCCCAGATCCACATATTCGGAGGCGGGGTAAGGCTGCTGTGCGACTCCAGGAGCCACGCCGTTGGCAAACAGACTTGCCGGACTCAAGACCACAGTGATATCGCCGGCCGCTCCCGACACATTGTTGGTGATGGCCACGTCCGGAAATACGCCGGTCGCGAAGGTGCCGGTGACGATTGCGGTTGGCGTGGAACCGGCAGGTCCAGCGGGAGGTTCGAAGGCCAAGCTGAATAGCCCTTTCGAGAGGCCCACAAAGACCCGAAAGGTGTTGGCTCCTCCGTTCGTCACGGCAAGATCCGGGATCCCATCTTGATTGAAGTCCGCGATGGCAACGCCGGTTGGGGATGCTGCGGTTTGCAGCGGTGAACCTGTTGCCGCCGCAAAAGTGGCGTCCCCATTGTTCAACAACACGCTGACGGTGTTATCGGTTTGGTTCACGACCGCAAGGTCCGGTTTGGAGTCCCCGTTCAAATCACCTGAGGCAATCGCCACCGGCCCATTGCCAACGCCTGATGAAATCGGCGAACCGGTGGCTTCGGTAAACGTGCCGTCGCCATTACCCAAGAGAATCGTCACGTTGTTGGTCGTCTGATTTGCGATGGCCAGGTCCTGGTTCCCATCGGAATTGAAATCGTTCACCGCCATCGCCACGGGACCTCGCTCGGTTGCAGAGATCGGCGTGAAAGTGAATTGTTTTTGCGCAGTCAGAGGTGTGGCGCCGGAGTCGGTCACCGTGACAGTGAATGTGAAACTTGGCGGCGTTGTCGTGGTGGATGTCGGGGTTCCGGTGATTTCGCCCGTCGTAGGGCTCAAACTCAAGCCAGTAGGCAGTGAACCAGCGGAAACGCTCCAGGCAAAAGGAGTCGTTCCTCCCGTAACGGTCAATATCTGGTCGTAGGGGGTTCCGATGCTTCCGTTGGGGAGCGAAGCCTTGGAGATCGCGAAAGTGGGAGCTGCAGCATTGATGACCATGCTGAGCGCGGTTGTGACGGAATTCGGAGGAGTGGCGGAATCGGTTACCTTCACGGCGATGGGCGAAGTTCCCGCCGCCGTCGGCGTGCCGGTGATGGCCCCAGTGCTGGGACTTAAAGTCAGGCCCGCAGGGAGGGTCCCCGTCGCAAGGCTCCAGGTCACCGCACCAGTTCCCCCCGCGGATTGCAGAGTAGCGCTGTAGGGTGCATTCAAAACGCCGTCGGGCAGAGACGTGGTGCTAATGGCAAGTTGCTGTGCGAGAAAGAAAGGAGAGTTTTTCGCGGCGGTAAATTTGCCTGTGCCGTCGCCAAGAAAAATGGAAATCGAATCATCAGCTTCGTTGGCTACGGCGAAATCCTGTTTTCCGTCGCCGTTGAAGTCCCCCGTGGCAATCGCAGTGGGATTGAAGCCTACAGGAATGGCGGCCGGTTTCTGAAATGTGCCGTCACAATTGCTGATGAGCACGTTCACTACGTTCGCGAGGGGATCGCTGGCGACTAAGTCGTGGCATCCGCTGGCAGTGAATGTGGCCGAAGCGATTCCAGGATGGGTTGCCGGGGCTGCGGCGCGCGCAATGCCAAGCGAAATGGGCGAACCCGTGGCCTGGGCAAATGTCCCTTGACTGGAGTTTTGGTTCACCAGAATTGTGACCGAGTTATCCACTTCGTTGACGGCAGCCAAGTCCAAGGCACCGTTATTCAGAAAATCAGCGGCCACCAGCGCGACAGGTCCAACGCCCGCCGGAAACGAAGTGCTTGGGAAGGGGTTGCTCGCCCCGCCCGGATTTGGCGTAAAGGTAGAGCTGCCCAAACTGCCGGAGAGCAAGGAAAGCGTGACGGGGAATCGCTGGCCCACGAAGAAAGTAGCGGGCTTTCCGTCCTGCGCGCGCAAGAGGACCTGGCGGCCGCTCTGCACCAGCGAGAGCGCGTCGGAGAAGTCCGCGGCGACTGCAGGGAGAGTCAGGAGAAAAGTGGACTGGCCCCCGCCAATGGCCACGACTGGAGGAATCAGCGAACTGAGCGACGTCGCCCCGCCGCTCGCGCCACTTCCAAAGATTCCCGCAAGCAGCGTTTCGAGCGCCGACAGATTGCTCGCCTGGGTCACTAGGCTGATCAAGTTGGGGGGAATACTGAATAATCTTAGCTTGGTTGGAGGTTCGATACCCAGCTTCCTTGCCGTGTTGCGGTCCACCTCCAGCAGCTCAATTTCGAGCATCAACTCTCCGCGAGCTCTTTCAATCTGCTGAATCAGCGCGCCGGTGAGTGCCAGCCGCTCCGGAGTATCGCGCATCGTGATGCTATGCGCATTCGAATCGAGGTCGATGTGTGTTGAGGCAGTGATATCGCGCACGATGCGAAGGACTTCGGTGGCATCCTCGGAACTAATTGCGGAAGAGAGAGGAAAAGTCTGCTTTGCCTCCAAATCATATTGCCTGCGTTTTTCCGGCGCGTCCGCGGCGACAAACATCAGAGTGGCATTCAGCGGGCGCCAGAAGGTTCCTGTTTCCGCGGCGAGGACAGTAGCCGCGTTCTTGAAATCCACGTCGTTGATGTTCAGGCGTACGTTTTTGACGATCAGGTCGGGATCGAAGGTGGCCCGGATGCCAAAAATACTCGCCAATTGCTCGTATACGGTCTTGGTGTCTCCCCGCAGGTCGAGGTTGCGCTTGCCAGCTTGCGGTTTCAATCGGGGCAGGCCGGAAATCTCTGGCGCAGCTTGCGGCCCGGCTTCAGCTTCCATGCTTTTTATTTGGCGCAATCGCTCCAGGACATTGGCGTTTGCGGGGTCGATTGCCAGCGCCGCGGCAAGATCTTCTGCCGCCTGGTCAAACCGGCCGGCTAACGCATCGCGTTCCGCCGCATCCGCGTACGTGCGGACCAGTTTCGAGCGCTGAGCTTCGGCGCGGGCGGCGAAGTGGATGTCCTGCGGGGCATAGCGCGCGGCTTCCTGGAAGGCCGCCAGCGCTTCCTCAAGACGGCCGGCCGCCTCGGCTTTCTCTCCCTGCTCGGCGGCCTTGCGCGCGCGCTTGGGATCGGGCCGCACGCGCTGGGGAGCCGTTTGGGGATAGCCTATTGTGAATGAAAGGAAATCGGACCAAAACAGTCCGGTTGACGCATGCCGCCAAAATGCGGTAAACTCGAATTTGTAGTTGCAAATCATTTACAACTGGATATCCCGTGCTCTCAGCTTTTCTTATTGCCCTTCGTGAAGGGGTGGAAGCGGCGCTCGTCGTCGGCATCATCCTGGTTTATCTCTCTCGCACCGCCCGCAGCCACCTGACGCGCTTCGTCTGGTATGGCGTTGCGGCGGCCGCTGCTCTGAGCCTGGCTGTGGCGGTGGGGCTGGAGCGCTGGCGCATCAGCGAAGACGGCTTCGAGGGGCTGATGCTCCTGGTGGCCTCGGTCTTCGTTGTTACGATGATTGTATGGATGAATCGAGTTGCGCGCCACCTGAGAAAAGAGATTGAAGAGAAAGTGGAGTCCTACGCCGAGCGAACCGGAAAAGCCGCCGGTTGGGGCGTTTTTCTTTTTGTGTTTCTGCTGGTGTTGCGCGAGGGAGCGGAACTGGCGCTGATCCTGCGCGCCGTGGAGCTTTCGACCGAGGGTTTGCAGACCTGGATTGGGACGATTGCCGGGATTGCGGCCGCAGTCGCGGTGGGATTGTTCTTTTTCAAGGGCACGCTGCGCATCCCGCTAGGGCGGTTCTTCGCAGCCACGAGTGTCATCTTGATGCTGGTGGCGTTCCAATTGGGGCTTAGGGGTTTGCACGAATTGAGTGAAGCGCGCTGGCTGCCTTCCAGCAAGGGCGAGATGGCTATTCTTGGCCCCATCGTGAGCAACGAGCTTTTCTTTTTTGTATTCATTTTTGGCGCGGCGATGTTGCTGATTTTGCGCGAATGGCAGGCGGCTTCCCATGCCAAAGCCGCGAAAGACTCGCTGAACGACGCGGAAAGGCGCCTGCTGGAATCGCAGAACCGGCGCCAGGGCCGCTGGATGATTGCCGCGGCCACTGCTTCTCTAACCGTGATTCTCGTGCTGACAGCTGATTTCATTTACGCGCGAGCAAATTCCGCGCCGCCAACGGCTCAGCCGATTGATCCCGTTGGCAACATCGTGCGCGTGCCCGTTAGCGAAGTGCAGGATGGAACCATGCACCTTTTCACCGTGAATGCGGGCAGCCAGTCCTTGCGGTTCATGGTCATCAAGAAGCCGAATGGCTGGGGCGTCGCGCTGGATGCCTGCCGGATTTGCGGCGCGGAAGGCTATCGCCAGGACGGGCAAAATGTGATTTGCCGGCATTGCGCTTCCGCGATTTATATTCCCTCGATTGGCGATCAGGGAGGCTGCAATCCCATCGGCGTGCCCGCGCACGTCGATGGAGGAGACATTGTGATCGACATTTCCGCCCTCGCTCAGGCGTCCAAGGAGATTCCCCAGTAAGGCGCCACTTGACGCCTTGCGTGCGCGACGACTCATTCCATGTTTCTACGACTCGTGGCCGATTCCTTTGGGCGGCGCCCGCGGCACAAGCTGCTGACCGGCGCGGCGCTGGCTCTGGGTATGGGTGTGGCCACGGCGGCGCTCAGCGTGGCGCTGGACGTTGGTGACCGCCTGGCAAAGGAATTCCGCAGCCTGGGCGCGAATCTGCTGGTTACGCCGCAGGCCGATTCGCTAGCGCTCGAAATCGGCGGCGTGGACTACCGGCCCGTGAACGCGGGAGCTTATCTGCCGGAAGCGGATCTGCCAAAACTCAAAACGATTTTCTGGCACAACAACATCGTGGGTTTTGCGCCGATACTCGAAGTCCGGGCCATGGCTTTGCCGTTTGCACAGGAGGGCGGCCAGTATCGGGCCGGAGAATGGATCGAGGGCGTTCCTACCATTGGAACCTGGGCCGACCATTCCGTCCCTCTCCCTGAGGGCGGAGAATTTCAGACAGGAGTTGCCAAGACAAACCCCTGGTGGCAAATCGACGGCCGATGGTTTTCCGACAATGGGATGGAATGCGTAGTCGGTGTGGCGTTCGCACAAAAAAATCACATTAAGATCGGCGATGCAATTTCATTGGCAGTCGGCCGCGTCACCAAGACTCCTTCTCCGTTCAAAGTCGTAGGAATCCTCAATTCTGGCGATCCGGAGGATGAGTCCATTGTGGTCCCGCTCTCCAAAGCCCAATTCCTCGCACACGAACCAGGGCAATACCGCAAACTTTATGTCAGTGCGCTGACGAAGCCGGAAGATGCTTTTGCAAAGCGCGACCCGAAGACGTTTACGCCGGCGGAGTACGATCGCTGGTTCTGTACGCCCTACATTTCGTCAATCGCGTTTCAAATTCAGCAGGAATTGCCAGGGACGGACGTGCGAGTCATCCGGCGCATTGCAGAAGGCGAAGGGCGGATTCTTGGCCGCGTGCAAATGCTGCTTTGGCTGGTCACCGCTGCGGCCATGCTGGCCGCGGCGCTGGCGGTGGGAGCCTCATCAGCGGCTTCCGTCATCGAGCGACAGGTGGAGATCGGCTTGATGAAGGCTCTGGGCGCGGGCTCCCGCATGGTGGGTTTCTTGCTGGCCGCGGAGCAATTGCTGCTCGCGGTTGTGGGCGGAGGAGTGGGTTACGCGCTGGGAATCGTTCTGGCGCGCCTGCTCGGCGAAAAGATTTTCGGGGCCGCGCCGGAGCCGACGCTGCTGGTCTTTTTGGTCGTAATCGGGCTTGCGGCTATCGTGACGCTACTGGGCAGCGCCATTCCGTTGCGTCGCGCATCGCGCATTGAGCCGGCGCCTATCCTGCGAGGCGAATGATGACGGAACTTGGCGCACTCAATCGAGCGATGTTCTGGCGCATCCTTCGGCGTTTGCTGGGAGCCAATCGCGGACGGTTGTTCGTGATGCTGCTGGCGCTCGGCGCCGGCGCCGCCGTTACGGCCGCGCTGCTCAATCTGCAAGTGGATGCGAAGCGCCGCCTCACTACTGAATTCCGAGCCTTTGGGGCTAACCTAATCGTTGCCCCAAAATCCTCTGGGGCTACCCCAGCTTCTGACTCTCTCCTGAATCAATCGCTTCTTAGGAGTTTGCCTTCGGAATTTCAGGGCCACTCCGTGACTTCAGTTCCGTCGCTGTACCTGATTGCCGAACTTTCGGCCCCTTATTCCGAATCGAAATCGTCTGTGCCCGTAGTGGTTTCAGGTACTGAACTAGAGAAACTCCCGCGCATCTTTCCTACCTGGGACTTCCAAGCCTCTCCATTCCCGATGCACAACAACTCTGTCGCTCCGGTGAAGGCAAATGTCGTCTGTTTGGTCGGAGCGAAGGTCGCTTCCACATTTCACCTAGTCCCATTCGACGTAATCGAGCTGATGAACGGGACGGAGAAGGTAAGCTGCGCCGTAGCCGACATCATAAAGACCGGCAGCGAAGAAGACAGCCAGGTGTTCATGGACCTTGCAGGTGCTCAGCGTCTTGCAATGCTCTCGAGCAGGATAAGCCTCATACAAATCAGCGTTGAAGGTTCCCCACCTGTCATTCAACAGTTCCAGGGCTTCCTTTCGCAGAAAATTCTTGACGCTGAAGTGCGTCCTATCCGCCAATTCACTGAGAGCGAAGCGAAGATCTACAACAGCATCAGCGGATTGCTCACGGCCACGGTGGGCATCGTGTTGCTGCTGACGGCGCTGTGCGTGATGGCGGCGATGACCAACGTGGCCATTGAGCGCAAGATGGATGTCGGCCTGATGAAGGCGATTGGGGGCGCGACGCGGCGCGTGGTGCGGCTCTTCCTGGCTGAAGCGGCGCTACTGGGTTTAGCGGGCGGTTTGATCGGTGCGGCGGCAGGCCTTGTGCTGTCCATCGGTTTGGGCAAAGCAGTTTTTGGAGTGGCGGCGCGGCCGCGGCTGATTGTGTATCCTTTAACTGTGGGTCTGACGATGCTGGTGGCGATCCTGAGCGCTTTTCCGCTGCGGCGGCTGGCGAGCATCCGCCCGGCATCCGTGTTCCGAGGTGAAGCGTGAGCGTGGTCGCTCCCATTTCCGTGCAGCCGCGAACGACGGTGCAGCAGGTTGTCATTGACAACCTTGTCAAGCAGTATGGAGCACTGCGCGCCCTCAACGGCGTCAGTTTTGCGGTGAATAGCGGCGAATGGGTCGCGCTCATGGGGCCTTCCGGCTCGGGGAAAACCACGCTCATCAACATTCTGGGCGGATTGGACACGCTGAGTTCCGGTCACCTGGTTGTTGATGGCGTTGACCTCTCCAAGTTGGGCGAGAGCGAATTGGTCCGCTACCGCGCAGAAAAAGTGGGCTTCGTTTTTCAGCAATTTCATCTCGTCCCGTATCTCACGGCGCTCGAAAACGTGATGCTGGCGCAGTATTTTCACAGTGTCACCGATGAAAAAGAAGCCGAAGTCGCGCTAAAGCGCGTGGGCCTCGGCGATCGCCTGACGCACCTGCCCGCCCAGCTTTCCGGCGGCGAACAGCAGCGCGTGGCGATCGCGCGCGCGCTGATCAATCAGCCAAAGCTTATTCTCGCCGACGAGCCCACCGGCAATCTCGACGAGGCTAACGAAAAGATCGTCATCGAGATTTTCCGTGAGCTGCACAATGCGGGGCATACCATTCTGATGGTCACCCATGACCCCGACATCGCCCGCCAAGCCGACCGCCGCATCGAACTCGCACACGGTCATTTGCATTTCGACTCCGCGGTGCACGGACCGGGCCAGCCGCTGAATTGCCCGCTGGTGGACACACCGGACTGCTGCAAGTCCGTTTCGACCGACGATGAAATTCGCTTTGACCACCTACTCGAGCAAATTTGGGTTTGCGGCGAGGAAGGGAAGCCCGCTCAGGTTGAGCGCTTGCGTGCCGCCGGGGCCTCAGGGAAACTTTCAACCGTGCCTGAGGAAACCGCCGCAAAGGTTCTTTCGCGCATGGCGGAGCTGCGTTTGGTCGCGTTGCAAAACGGGGAAGTGCAACTCACTCCGGTAGGAAGCCAGCGCGCACGTGACGTGGTGCGCCGCCATCGCCTGGCCGAGCGTCTGTTCAAGGATACTTTTTCCGTTGATGAAACCGAGGCGCACACGCAGGCCTGCAAATTCGAGCACATCATCAGCCCGGAACTGGATGCGCGCATCTGCACGTTCCTCGGCCACCCGAAAACCTGCCCGCACGGCAATCCTATTCCTCCGGGCGACTGCTGCGAAGGAAAGGGAAAGTGGTGACATCGGCCACGGGGAGAGCGAATTACCCCGGACTCATGCGCATGAACTGAAGACTGACGCTGACCACTGCAAACTTTCCCTATGCCCACTCCCCTCGACCCGCGGAAAAAACCGACCAGCGTCAAGATTCACGTTTCCAGCGGCGCCGGTGTAGACATCACCTGGGCCGACGGCCACGCCAGCCATTACGACTTTGCGTATTTGCGTGACGAGTGTCCCTGTGCGACTTGCAATGACGAACGGGGGAAAAAAGAGGCGTTTAAGTCGCTCGCGCCGGGAATGGCCTCCTCTCCCGTGCTGCCCATGTTCAAGCCCAAGCCCAGCGCCAAAGCCGCCACGCAAGTAGGCAACTATGCCATTCAGATCACGTTTAGCGACGGCCACTCTACGGGCATCTATGCCTACGACCATCTCCGCAGCATCTGCCCTTGCGAAGAGTGTGCCAAAGCCTTCCGCACAGCTTCCGCGAGTTAGATCTTTTCTGCATTTACGCATGCCTCGCAGGTTGAACCTTTCCGTATTTTTGTGGAATGCTCAGGTCAGACACTCATTAGTTCATAGTTACGACCGAGGTGATCTATGGCCTGTGACATCAACGAATTGAAACACGTTCCGCTTTTCGCCCTCCTGGACGACGACGAAGCGGCCGTTCTTGCGAGCCAGGTCGAATTGAAACGCTTCGCGCCACGGCAGCGTATTTACAAAACTGGCGACACGACCGGTCAAGCCTACGTCATGATTTCCGGACGCGTGCGCGTCACTACCGTCGACGAGGATCATCAGGAAGTGGTCGTCGACGAGCCGGGACATGGAGAATTCTTTGGTTTCGCCTCCATGCTGGAAAAGACGCCTCATCAGACCGATGCCATCGCGCTGGAAGAGACCGCTTGCCTGGAAGTCTCGCGCGACGACATCGCCGTTCTTCTCCAGCGTAAGCCCCTTGCCGGCATGGACATGCTCACCGTTCTCGGCAAACAGTTCCATGCCTCGCAGCGGCTCGTTCGCGTGCGCGCCAATCGCCATCCCAACGAAGTCATCGAGGGCGAAGCCACTTTCGGTGAGCGGATTGCCGATAAGGTGGCGCAATTTGGAGGTTCCTGGACGTTTATCATCCTTTTTGCGGTGGTGGCTACCCTCTACACGACCACGAACGTGATCCTGGGTAAGTCCGGGTGGGATCCTTATCCCTTCATTCTGCTAAATCTCTTTCTTTCCACGCTCGCAGCCATTCAAGCGCCGGTGATCATGATGAGCCAGAACCGCCAGGACACAAAAGACCGCCTGCGCGGTGAGCTGGATTACGACGTCAACCGCCGGGCCGCCTCGGACATTCAGGGACTCTCCCGCAAGCTCAATTTGCTTGGCGAAAAAATCGGCGACATTGAAGACTTGCTGCGCAAGAGATAGCTTATCGAGCCTGTCGAGCCTGCGATGCGCTAGACTTCCCGCTCGAAAAATGCGAGCATTTTAGCCTGCAAGCTAAAGCAATCCACACATGAGCAGCATCCCCAATAACCCTGCTGCTGCAGGCAGCCGGGGCAATGGAATTCCGCGCGTTTTGGTGGCCACCACCGCGCTGCTGAGTTTCATTTCCTTCTGGCGCGCCGCCGCAATTGTCCTCAATGATCTAGCTTCTTCCGCGTATTACGCCGGAGGTGAAGCAGAAGGCTACATCGGCAAGGCCGCACCGTGGTTCATCCTCGGCATCATGCTGTTTTCCTATGCCGTGCGCGCAGTCTATATCGAAAGCTGCAGCATGTTTGTGCGCGGCGGCGTCTACCGCGCCGTTAAACAGGCACTGGGGGGCAGCCTGGCGAAGTTCAGCGTCTCTGCCCTGATGTTCGACTACATCCTCACAGGGCCGATCAGCGGCGTTTCCGCCGGACAATACTTGGCGGGACTTCTGAGCGAAACGTCACAACACTTTCATTTCAGCGGTCCGTTTTCGCCGGGCGTGGTGAATTTGACCGCTTCTTCCTTTGCGATCCTCGTCACCGTCTACTTCTGGTGGCAAAACACCAAGGGCGTCCACGAGTCCAGCGACAAAGCTCTCAAAATCATGAAGCTGGTCACGGTCATGGTCATCGTGCTCATCGTTTGGTGCGTCCGAACGATCATGATTCGGCATTCTCCGCTTCCACCACTTCCGTATCCCAGCAATCTTCACTTTAGCCCTGGCGCGCTTGGTTGGCTCGCCCACAGCTCGCTGCCGCACACGCTTGGCGTTCTCGCCATATTCATCGCTCTCGGACACTCCGTCCTCGCGATGAGCGGCGAAGAGTCACTGGCCCAGGTCTACCGCGAAATGGAGTCTCCCAAGCTGCGGAACCTCAAAAAAGCCGGTTTGGTCATCTTCATCTACAGCCTGGTATTTACTTCACTGGTTTCATTCTTTGCCGTCATGATCATTCCCGACGATATACGTCAGGGTTTCCTGCAGAACCTGATCGGCGGCCTGGCGATGAATCTGGAAGGGCCGTTTCTCGCGCGCCTGATCTTCCACGGCTTCGTTGTCATCGTCGGCACGCTCATTCTTGCCGGTGCGGTCAATACTGCCATCGTGGGGTCGAACGGCGTCCTCAACCGCGTCTCTGAAGACGGAGTGCTCAGCGACTGGTTCCGTCAACCGCACCCGCGCTTCGGCACCAGCTATCGCATCATCAACATTATCGTGCTGCTCCAGATCATCACCATCATCATCAGCCGCGGCGATGTTACGTTTCTCGCGAACCTTTATGCTTTCGGCGTGATCTGGAGCTTCACAATGAACGGCCTTGCCGTGCTCGTCTTGCGCTACACGCACCCCGGCGAGCGTGAGTTTCAGGTTCCTTTCAACCCCCGGATTGCCGGCGTCCAGGTTCCGCTGGGCCTCATTGCCATCACGCTGACACTTTTCCTCATCGCTGTCGTCAACTTGTTCACCAAGCCCGTGGCGACGATGGCCGGTGGAGTTTTCTCCGTCCTTCTCTACATGGTATTTGTCATCTCGGAGCGTCATCGCAAGAGGGTAGGCGCTGGGCACGTAGAGATGGACCAGTTCAACCTGGAATCGGAAAGCGAGCTCACTCCCGAGGCGGTCGGAGCACGCCCGGGCAACATACTCGTTCCCGTAAGCAACCAGTTCAATCTATACCATCTGAGCAATGTTCTCGACCGCGTGAAACCTGGCCGCCGGGATGTCGTGGTTCTGCACGTCCGGTTATTGCGGCGTTCGGCCTCCGGTGAATACGAACTGGAAGCCGAACAACTTTTCGGCAGCATCGAGCAACAGCTTTTCTCGCAAGCGCTGGCGCTCGCCGAAAAACGAGGAAAATCCATTCGCCTTGCAGTTGTCGCCGCAAACGACCTGTGGGACGGCATTCTCCGGGCCGCAACTTCACTGCAATCCAGCACTATTGTGGTTGGTCGCTCGTCGCGAGAAAGCACAGAAGAACACGCCCGGCTCGTCGGCGAGGCTTGGGAAAAGCTTGGCGATCAGAAGCCCCAATTCAACCTTGAGATTCACATGCCCAATGGGGAGAAGCTCTATAAAGTTCTCGGTCCGCACGCTCCGAACCTGACGGCGAACGAAATCAATCTCCTGCACCGGCTATGGCTGCGTTTCAGCGATTCCGTAGCTCCCCTGGAGATTCACCATCACGATGTCGTTCACTTTGCGCTGGAAGAAGTCCAGAAAGAGTTGGAAGAGGGGCACGAAGATGACGTTGTCTGCCGCCTGCGTACGCATCTCGAAGTGAATCAGACAAAACGCAAGCCAGCCTCTTCCTAAACGTACACAGCGTAGTCATTTCATTCTTTCCGTATCGTGATCTAAGCAAGCTGCGCAGTACAGTGGCCGCAGCGCTTTGCCGCCATGGGAATGGTCATCGCGCATTGCGGGCACTCCTTCGTGGTTGGCGCTGGTTTCTTGGTCCAGCGATTCACCTGCTGCACCACAAGGAACACGCAGAACGCCACGATAAGGAAATTAATGAGGGCATTCAGGAAGAGACCATAATTGAGTGTGGGCGCGCCCGCGGCCTTCGCTGCTGCCAACGTCTCATAGGATTTTTCGCCCAGGTTGATAAACAGGCCGGAAAAATCGACGTGTCCTAGCAGGCGCCCGATCGGTGGCATCATCACGTCTTCCACCAGCGAGGAAACCATTTTGCCGAACGCCGCGCCGATGATTACTCCGACCGCCAGGTCCACCACACTGCCACGCATGGCAAATTCTTTGAATTCCTTCAGCACGGTCTTTCTCCTTTGCTTCTTTGATGCAGGCGAATGGCGGCCCTGTGCGAGTTCCCCGGTTCTGAGAGGGCCGTCTTTGCGCGGATTATATCCAACAAGAGAAGAAAAGCAGAGAAATCGCTATGGGGGGCAGAAGCATGAACGGCCGACGGCGGAAAAAATATTTCAGCTTGGCCGGAGGAGAAGAGTTATCGCTACGATTCCGCGCAGCACCAGAACTGCGCCTCCTGCCACGAGCATTGGTCCTACCCAGGCAAAGGGGACGCGGGTAATCGCCAGCATCAGGATTCCCAGGAGCACGAGAGAAAGCCCGCGCGTCCAGTTTTCCCATCGCGCCCACCATTGGCCGGGTTTGTAGAGTGCGCGCAAGCCCCACAAGATGAGCACGACGCTGAGGACCAGCCACATTCTGCCGTGCCGGTCCACCAGAATACGTCCACGCAAAGCCAGCCATGCGATCAGCGTGCCGAGCAGGACGAAAATCAGTTCGACCGTGGCGCGCAACATCCGCTCTGGCGTGAGCATAGCCTGGCCTTCGCTTTCGCTCAGGCGATGCGTTCGATCCGCAGCTTGTTGAGGGTGACGGGGGTGCGTGGTCTATCGCTCGAGTCGCGTGGCACATTTGAGATTTTGTTGGCCACGTCCTGCCCCTCCACAACTTCGCCAAAAATCGTGTGCCGGTTGTCCAGCCAGGGGGTTGCCGCCACGGTGATGAAAAACTGGCTGCCGTTTGTGTTCGGGCCTGCGTTGGCCATCGAGAGAAATCCCGCTTTCGAGTGGTTCAGCGAAGGATGAAACTCATCGGCAAACTTGTAGCCCGGGCCGCCCATCCCGCTGCCGTGGGGACAGCCGCCCTGGATCATGAATTGCGGGATCACGCGGTGAAAAATCAGCCCGTCGTAGAACGGACGTTTTTCCTTTTGACCGGTTTTTTCGTTGGTGAATTCCTTCGTGCCTTCGGCCAGCCCGACAAAATTGGCCACCGTCTTGGGCGCTTCTTTTTCGAGCAGCCGCACCACAATGTTTCCCTGCAAAGTTTCAAAAATGGCGTACGTTCCTGCCGGTCGGCTCATGCGTTCTCCGTTTCCCTAGTCAAATGATGGTGCGCCGAATCATCCTACACGAGCCAGACTGTGCCCCGCCACTCCGCGCTCCCGACGAATCGCAACGTGGCAAAATAGGGATGAGTTGCCTGCGCGAGGGTCGTTACGCCATTCAGGCGGTTGCTCTTACCAGCCCTTTTGCTTGCGCAGCTCCGTGATGTGTGCGGTGTGGTGTTTTCCGTGCCATTCGTAGAGGAAAAGCAGCCAGTCGACAGTTCGCTCGCCGTTCTCCGGGTGAATCAGCGGCCTCGCGAACTGCTCCGGTTTCAGCGATCGCCAGATCCTGTCCCAGCGGTCGTGCACGGTGGTCAAAAGCGTAAGCGACACCTCGATCGGCGTTGACTTCGAATCCGCCAGTCTAGACCAAGCGTCTTCGTCGTAGGGTTTGATCGTTGGTTTTTCTTCTGTGAGAGCCAGCTTCAAGCGCACGTAGGCGTTCAAGTGGCTGTCCGGGACATGATGCACCACTTGCCGGACCGTCCAGCCTCCTGCGCGATAAGGAGTATCGAGCTGCTGCTCGCTCAGGCCCTTCACCGCGGCGCGCATCTTGGCGGGCAACGACGCAATCTCGTCCATGGCTTGCTGCCGCCGCCCCTGCGTAACCTGGGCGGGCATTTCAAAATTTCCAATTGGATAGCGCGGGTCCATCGTGATCATCTCCTCGGGCAACCACGTTTCCTGCAATATACGCACGCGCATTCCTAAGCGTCAACGTGGTTTCAATAAGAACGCTCTCCAATTTGGCTGCTGCGCGGATTCCGAAATGCCTAGGGGGGAATGCTACAATACCGCCCGTTGTATCCGGCGGGCGCAGTGCTGAATCTAATGGTTGGAGAAAATGGGAATGCACAACGTCGTTATCATCGGCAGCGGCTGCGCTGGTCTCACCGCCGCGATCTATGCTGCGCGCGCGAACCTCAAGCCGCTCGTCCTCGATGGGCATGAGCCCGGCGGCCAGCTCTCTCTCACCACGCACGTTGAGAATTTCCCCGGTTTTCCCGACGGTATCCTGGGACCGGAGCTCATCGAAAACATGCGCAAGCAAGCGCAGAAATTTGGCGCGGAATTCAAGGCTGGAGCAGTCACCGAAGTCGACCTTCACAAGCGCCCTTTCAAGATCACAGCGGGGAAACATACTTACGAAGCAGAGGCATTGATCGTCGCCGCCGGAGCCTCGGCACGTCTGCTCGGCCTCAAGGGGGAGCGCGAGCTGATTGGCCACGGCGTTTCCACCTGCGCCACCTGCGACGGTTATTTCTTCCGCGGCAAGCCTATCGCGGTCGTGGGCGGCGGTGATTCCGCGATGGAAGAGGCCAACTTTCTTTCGCGTTACGCCAGCAGGGTTTATTTGCTTCACCGCCGGAAGGAGTTTCGTGCCTCAAAAATCATGATCGATCGCGCAAGGAAAAACGAGAAGATTGAATTTATCATCCCGGCCGTTGTCGAAGAGATTCTTGCCCCCAACGGCCTCGTGGAAGGCGTGCGCCTGCGCAGCACGGAATCGAAGGACACCCGGGAGCTCCCTCTGGATGGCGTTTTTGTGGCTATCGGCCACGAACCGAACACCACGGTGTTCAAAGGAAAGCTGGAAATGGATTCGAACGGCTACCTCGTCGCCAAGCATGGCAGCCTCACTTCCATTCCCGGCGTGTTTGTCGCCGGAGACGTGCAGGATCATCGCTATCGCCAAGCGGTCACCGCTGCGGGATCGGGCTGCATGGCCGCGATTGACGCCGAAAAGTTCCTGGAAGAGCACAAACACTAGAGCCGCTCAGACTTACCGAGAGAAATCAGGCAATACGATGCGGTGGCTGGATCCCTTTTGGTCTACGCAACAACAGTCGGACCGGTACTAGTTTCGTTTCTCCCAGGCTGCGATACTTAACCCGCATGCTTCGGTCCACACTTCTGATGCTTTCCGAAAACAAGAAATTCGGCAGCTGGGTCATTTCCAATGGCACCACGCGCCGCATGGCGCGCCGCTTCGTTGCTGGCGAAACGCTGGAGGAAGCCATCGCCGCGGCCCGCCGCTGCCATGAAGTGGGCATGATGGCCAGCCTGGATTATCTGGGCGAAAATGTCGCCAACACTTCGGATGCGCAACGTTCACGCGACGCATATCTCGAAATCTTTGAGGCGATCGCCCAGGAAAAGCTCCAGGCCAACGTTTCCTGCAAGCTCACGCAGCTCGGGCTGGACATCAACAGCGAATTTTGCGCCGGCCTGGTGCTCTCTATCGTAGAGCGCGCGGCCAACTTCGATAATTTTCTCCGTATTGATATGGAAGGTTCCGCCTACACGCAGCGCACCATCGACCTCGTCAAGCGCGTTCGCGCGCGCAATCCGGCTGTCGGCACCGTGATCCAGTCTTATCTCTATCGCAGCGAGAAGGACGTCGCGGATCTTTTGGCATGCGGCTGCCGCATCCGTTTGTGCAAGGGCGCTTACAAAGAGCCGGAAGATGTCGCGTTTCCGAGGAAAGCCGATGTCGATGCCAATTACGTCCGCCTGATGAAGATTCTGCTTTCCAGTGGCTTCTACCATGCGATTGCCACGCACGATCCGCAGTTGATTGCGGCCACGATTCGCCATGCCGCCGAGAAGGGAAACTCCAAAGACGATTTCGAGTTTCAGATGCTTTATGGTGTGCGCACCGATCTGCAGCGCCGGCTGGTGAAGGATGGCTACCGAGTGCGCATTTACATCCCGTTTGGCAACGACTGGTTCCCCTATTTCATGCGCCGCCTGGCCGAACGCCCCGCTAACGTCGGCTTCCTCCTCCGCAATTTCCTTCGATCGTAGTTGTCTCTATCTAAGTTACAGTTTGCGACAGACGGTCACCCCATCGCGCAGCGGAATCAGCACCGGATAAAGCTCTTTCGACGCATACACCAGCCGGTTGAATTCCTGCACTCCCTTGGTGTCCTTGTCGTCCTCCGCCGCGGGCCGCGCAGCTTTGCCCGACCAAAGCGTATTGTCCGCAATCACCAAGCCCCCTCGGCACAGCTTTGGCAGCGCCGCCTGTAGCGCTGCAGGGTATTGGTGCTTGTCGATGTCGATGAAAATCATGTCGAATTTGCCGGGCGTCTTCTTCACCAGCGCCAGTGCGTCCCCTACGTTGACTTCAATTCGCTTGGCCACGCCCGCCATGCGAAAGTACACTTGCGCTCTCTTCGCCTTTTCGGGATCTCCGTCCGTGTAAAAAACCTTTCTCTGCGTTCCTGCCGCGCGCGCCAGCCACACCGTCGAGTATCCGATCGCCGACCCCATCTCGAAGATTCGCTTTGCGCCCGAAACCTGCACGAGCAGTGCCAGCAGGCGCGCCACTGCCGGCCCAATGATGGGGACGCGATGTTCCTGGGCATAGGCCTCCATTTCGGACACCACCGCGTCGCGCTCCGGCAGCAGCTTGTAAAGATATTCCTCGACATCGTCGTGGATGTACCCGCTGCGCAGATTTTCGCTGCGAATCATAGTTTGTCCCCCGGTTTCAACGCGTGAATCTTCAGCCCTTTGGTCTTCCTCGTTTCCTTTCGCAGCTCTTCTACGGTTCCCGTCAAAAAAGCAAATGTCGCGTAATGCATGGGAATGACGTGTTTCACTCCCAGCAGCCGGATTGCATATGCGGCCTCCCTTGGCCCCATGGTGAAGCGGTCACCGATGGGCAGCATCGCCAGGTCCGGTTTGTACAGTTCTCCGATTAATTTCATGTCGCCGAAGAGCGCCGTGTCTCCTGCGTGATACACCGTGAATCCGCCCGGCATGCGGATGACATAACCTGCGGGCTCTCCGCCATAGTGGCGCACGCCATTGTCATCGATCGAATTCGAATGAAACGCGTGTGTCATAGTAATCTCAAAGTCGCCGATTTTCTGCGACCCGCCCTTTCCCATCGGGCAGGTTTCCTCCGTGAATCCCTTGCTCTCGATCCACAGGCAGGTCTCGAACATCGCTGCAATTTTGGGCCGATGCTGCTTGGCCAGCGCGAGCAAGTCGCCCAGGTGGTCCGTATGCGCGTGGGTCAGGAAGATCGCATCCAGCCGCTGCACACTTCTTAGCTCCTCTGGACACCACGGATTCGTCATCGTCCAAGGATCGATCAACGCCACCTGCCCCGATGGCGTCGTCAACGAAAACGTGCTGTGGCCAAGATACGTGATTCGATTGCCTTTGGTATTGAGCACGGGTACCTCCGAAGGAAGTTCAACAAGGAGAATTTAGACGGCGCTTCCCGTCGGCACTAGTTGGGGCCAGAGTTGAGCAGCGAGCAAATCGCCCCTTCATACGTTTCGCGATTGCGCTCGCCGATAAAGTTTCCCACCTGCTTTCCGTCTTTCGAATAGAAAAACGAAGCTGGCAGCGAACCATTCCACCCCGGCAGCACCACCTGGCGAAACGGTTCCTCCTCGCCCGGTTTCCTGCGGTAGTTGGGAAAAATCGGTTTGTACCGTGCCATAAAGCGCCGCATCAGGATCAAATCCCCGTCATCATCCAGGTTCACGCCCACGACCTTCAATCCTTGCGGCGCATACTGCTTTGCCAGTTCGTTCAGCATGGGATATTCGTCGCGGCAAGGCTCGCACCACGTCGCCCAAAACGTCACCACCAGCGGTTTCCCGCGATATTGCTGCACCAGTTTCTGGTATCCCCGCGCGTCGATCAGCGCAGGATCGCGCGGTGCCACGGTTTTTGGTGCTTGTGGACTTTGTGGCGCGGCAAGTGCACTCGCGCCCGCCAGAAAGCACAACAGTACAAACCCGCTTCGCATTCCTATCATCGTTCCCCTCACCTTCATTCTATCCATTGCCCTGCCGGTTGAGAAACTCAATCCCCCCGCGTACAATGACGTTAGCCGCTTGTCGCTGCAAGCAGCCTCATGATATAAGGACTTTTTTGCCGGTCGTGCCGATTTCACAGAAAGCCCCGGCCTGAAGTTTGAAAAAGGAGACCTCGAATGGCTTACGTGATCGCCGAGCCCTGCATCGGCACAAAAGACACCGCCTGCGTGGACGTTTGCCCGGTGGACTGCATTCATCCGCGCAAGGATGAGCCGGAATTCGCCGCCGAAACACAGCTTTACATCCATCCCACGGAATGCATCGATTGTGGCGCATGCGTCCCGGTTTGCCCGGTGACTGCCATCTTCGCGCTCGAAGATTTGCCCGAGAAATGGGCCAGTTTCACGCCTGTTAACTCCGATTGGTATGCCAAGAGGGGGAAGTAAGGCGATCCTCTAGGCGCGGCCCACTGGCTGAGAATTTCAGGCGGCACGTTTTGGCGTGCCGCCTTTTTGTCGTGTGACGGCTCTCGTTTCGTCAGGGCCCAGCTTTCAGCCGTGCCGAACAGCCCAGATCAACGCGGCTTTAGCCGCTGGGGGCAAGCACTATTAGTTCTCAACACAAACTCATCGCTGCGCTGCCTTTTTTCTCGCTTGAGAGCGCGGTGCTCGCGCCAACTCTTTTCTTCGCGAAATCATCTATAAGGAAATCTGCCGGTGGGGAGGTTTTGTTTGAAGCCCATTCTGGTTCGTTCGGCACTCACGCTTTTATTCTTGTGCAACGCTTGCTACACCGCCGCCAGCGCTCAGGCGCCCGCGAATCACAAGCCGCCTCTTCCCGCCTCCGCCACTCTCGAAGGCAATTGGGCTGGCTCCCTCGAGGCCGGCGACGCGGTTTTGCATCTCGTCCTCCATGTTTTGAAAGCGCAAGACGGCGCGTTCAAAGCCACAATTGACAGCCTCGATCAGGGCGTTTACGGCATCGAGGTAACCGCCTTCACACAAAACGGCTCCGATCTCCGGTTCAGCGTTTCTTCCGTCGGCGCTCTATACGAAGGAACAATTTCCGCTGACCACTCCGGAATTCAAGGTGTTTGGTCGCAGGGCAACGTCGGTCTCCCGCTTTCCTTTCATCGCCAGGCTGCCGGCGCTGGCGCGAAGAAGCCGGGCGATGCCATCGCCAGTGTGGAAGGCGTGTGGCAAGGCGCCCTGGAAGCCAACGGCCTGCGTTTGCGTTTTCAGATCCACGTCACGCACGATGACCAAAAGCAACTCGTCGCGGCGCTGGACAGTCCCGATCAGGGCATCGGCGGCCTTCCGGCCGTCAAGGTCAGCCAGAAACTAGCCGTCTTCCATTTTGAAATTCCTGTCGTGCAGGGAGTCTACGAAGGCACATTGAACGCCGCAAAATCCGCCATCACCGGAACCTGGACCCAGGGAGGCATCACGCGCAACCTGAACTTTCAGCGCTCGGACCAATTGCTCGAGCTCGTGCGTCCGCAAAACCCTGCGAAGCCTTATCCGTACCGAGAAGAAGCAGTGACTTTCGCGAATTCGAAAGCACAACTTTCGCTCGCCGGTGCCCTCACGCTTCCGCCCGGACAGGGCCCGTTTCCCGCAGCCATTCTTATCGCTGGTTCAGGACCTCAAGATCGCGATGAAAACGTCGCCGGTCATCGCCCCTTTCTCGTGCTTGCCGACCATCTAACGCGCAAAGGTCTCGCTGTTCTTCGCTACGACAAACGCGGCATCGGCAAGTCCACCGGCAATTACGATCAGGCGACTACCGAAGACTTCGCCAGTGACGCAACCGCGGCGCTCGCTTACTTGAAGTCCCGGAAGGAAATCGACGCCAGGAAAATCGGCCTCATCGGTCACAGCGAAGGGGGAAGTATTGCCTCCATGGTTGCCTCGCACACCTTGGACGTAGCCTGGGTGGTGCTGCTCGCGGCTCCCGGCTTGAAGGGTGAACACATCATGCTGCTGCAGTCTGAGCTGATTCTGAAGGTCGCTGGCTTTGACGACGAGCGCATCGCTAAAGCGCGCGATTTCAATCTCCAGTCCTATGCTCTGGCGCGCAAGGAAAAGGATCCGGAAGTGATTGAAGCCAAATTGACCGATCTCGTCGACTCCACGGGCATGAGCACCACGTTGCCTCCTATGGCGCTCAAGACCCAGGCTCGCGTGATGGCTTCGCCGTGGTTCCGCTTCTTCCTCGATTACGATCCCGTCCCCGCGCTACAGAAAACGCAATGCCCGGTCCTGGCTCTCAACGGCGACAAGGATTTGCAGATTGCCTCGAAAGAAAATCTCGCGCAAATCAAGAAAGCCCTTCAGGAAGGCGGCAACAAGGATTTTCAAACCACCGAGCTTCCTGGCCTGAACCATCTCTTTCAGCACGCCCCCACTGGCTCGCCCACCGAGTACGGCGGCATCGAGGAAACCCTAGCCCCCGAGGCGCTCACCTCCATCTCCGATTGGGTCCTCAAGCACACCGCCCCTTAATGAACTGCATTGCTCCCTGGCGGTCTGGCCCGCCCCCGATCACGTTGCGCATTCACTGCATCCTAACCGTGGTTTGAATTCATAAAATCTCGCGGCTTGTTATCATGGTACGGAGAAAAAACTGTCCCCATGCCGCAGACTTTCCATCTTGCCCTTCTCATTCACGCGCACCAGCCCTGCGGCAATTTCGAGCACGTTCTCGAAAAGTCCTACGACAATTCGTATCTTCCTTTCTTGCAGCATCTGGAAGAACATCCCCGCGTTCATCTCGGCCTTCATTATTCCGGCCCTCTGCTCACCTGGATCGAGCAGCACCGCCCCGAATATTTCGCCCGCCTGAAAAAATTGGTCCAGAGCGGGCAGGTCGAGCTCATCGGCGGCGGCTTCTACGAACCCATCCTCGTCTCCATTCCGCCGGAAGACCAATTCGAACAAATCACCCGCCTTGCCTGCTATCTCGAAACGCATTTTGGAGCGCGTCCCTCCGGAGCCTGGCTTGCTGAGCGCGTCTGGGAGCCTCAGCTTCCCAGCGTTCTTGCCGCCGCCAACGTCGCCTACACGCTTGTGGACGACATGCACTTTCTCGCCGCCGGATTCGAGCCCGAGGAACTCTTCGGCGCCTACATCGCCGAAGACCGCGGCAAAAGCGTGTGGCTCTATCCGGGCCAGAAGGCGCTGCGTTATCTCGTCCCCTTCGGCAAAGTCGAAGACGTCATCACCTATTTGCGCGACGCCGCCAGCGTGCATCCCGGCGGAGTCGCCGCCATGGGCGACGACATGGAAAAATTCGGTGTCTGGCCCGGCACCCACGACCACTGTTACAAGGACGGTTGGCTCTCCGATTTTTTTGCCGCGCTCGAAAGAAATTCCAGTTGGCTCAACGTCTGCACGCCCAGCGAATATCTCGCATCGCATTCCCCCCTGGGACGCGCCGATCTTCCCACCGCTTCTTACACCGAGATGATGGAGTGGGTGTTCCCCACGCGCGTGCGCCAGCGCTATCACGCCGTGCTCCAGGAATTCACGTCGCGCCCCGAAGTTCTAGCCTTCCTCCGCGGCGGCTCCTGGCGCGGCTTTTTCCGCAAGTATCCCGAGTCCAATCTGCTTCATAAAAAAATGCTGCGCGTTTCCGCGCGCATCGCTGCCGCTGCCGCCAGCGCGTGCCCCGACCGCGAAAAGCAAGCCGCGCAGCTCTCCGAAGCCCGCGACCTCCTCTTACGCGCGCAATGCAACGACGCTTATTGGCACGGCATCTTCGGCGGCATCTACGCCCCGCATCTTCGCACCGATCCCGCGCGCAATCTCATCCGCGCGGAAGCCATCGCCGACCGCCTCACCCCCGGCGCGCTCGCTCCCCGGCTCGAGATGCTCGACTACGACGCCGACGGCGCGAACGAATTGCTCTTCACCTCTCCCGAATTCCAGGCGCTCCTCAAGCCCGGCGACGGCGGGGCCATCACCGCGCTCGATTTTCGTCCGGCGGCCACCACGCTCGTCAATTCCATCCTTCGCCGCCCGGAGGCTTACCACGCGCGCTTGCGCGAAGCTGCTGGAGCCACTGCCACCGGCGCGGTCTCCATTCACGAACAAACGCGCGTCAAGGAGCCCGGCCTCGAGCGCTTTCTTCGCTATGACCGCTGGCCGCGCCACGCCTTCCGCATTTTGATTTTTGATCCTTCACGCACGCAGGCCGACTTCGAAACGCTCGAGCTCCGCGAAGACGCCGGTTTTGCCGGAGGCGCCTTCAGCGTCAAGAATTCCTCGGCCCTTACTGCCGAGCTTTTCCGCGCGGACACGCTCCTGCTCCACGGCAAAGCGGAAGGCTCGGCGCAAAAACTCCTCCTCTTCAAGCATTTTTCCTTCAATCCGTCGCCCAACGGTTTTGAAGTCGCCTGCGAAATCCAGCTCAAACTCAAAGAGCCGCTCGAAAAGCCCGTCGCCGTCGGTATCGAATCCATCATCAATCTTCTTGCGCCCGCCGAGCCGGACCGTTTCTTCGAGCGCGTGCGCGTCGCTTTGCACGCGCCCCTGTCCGAAGGATTCTGGGTCGCCCCCATCGAAACCGTCTCCGAATCCGAAGAAGGTTTTGAGCGTGTCTACCAAGGCTCGCAAATTCTTGCCGTCTGGCGCCCCCCGCTCACCGCGCAGAAAGCCTGGTCCGCCCGCCTCGTCTGGCGCCTCGAATCCTTCTAGCACTCAGTTCTTGTAGACCTGCGCCACTCCTCCCGTCATTTCGAACCCCGCCGAAGCTGGGTGAGACCTCCTCCGCTCCGAGCGGTTTTTGCGAGGAGAAACCTCTCTTCGCTTCTTGTAGCGCCGGGCTTTGCCCTGGTTTGTGGGGATCCCGACGGTCTTGTCGGGAAGCCCGGCATCTTTGTTTTCTCATTTTTGTAGGGGCGCAGCATTGCTGCGCCCATTTTGTGCCGCCAGCATGCCGGCTCTCCTCTCCAATTACCTTCCTTCTGGCGTCGTACATGTACAACAATGTAAGCCAAAGGTGGCATTGACTTACTCTTCCCCTCTCGTTATACTTATTCCGAATCCCGCGCCGAGGGTCCACATGAAAACCGAAGTTTCAAAAGTCACCACCAAGGGCCAGCTCGTCATTCCTTCCAAGCTGCGCCGCAAATACGCCATCAAAGAGGGTACGCAGGTGGTCTTCGTTGAAGAGGAAAATCGCCTCATCCTCCAGCCGCTCACCCCGGAATTTATCCGCAGCCTGCGCGGCTCCCTCGGCAAAGACTCCAAGGCTCTGGAAACTCTCCTCCAGGAGCGCAAGCGCGGGCGCGCGCTATGAAACGCATCGTCCTCGACGCCAGCGCCCTGATGACTTTCTTCGAAGACCGTCCCGGCGCGGAAAAGGTTGAGGACCTCATTCGCTTGGGCGTCGAAGG
The DNA here is from genome assembly GCA_003223295.1 of Acidobacteriota bacterium. Taxonomy (GTDB): domain Bacteria; phylum Acidobacteriota; class Terriglobia; order Acidiferrales; family UBA7541; genus Acidiferrum. The sequence continues at coordinate 71,264 of QHYM01000103.1, forward strand.
CAAGCGCCAATTGTTGATGTCCGTGGTGAATTGGGGCGAGGTGTATTCCTCCACCTGGCGCACCAAAGGCTCCGGCGTGGCCCGCAAGGTCATCGAGGACATCGCCCAGCTTCCTCTGGAGATCGTCGCCGCCCTCGCCGTCGCGCGCAAAGCCTCTCTCGCCACCAGCGACAAAGACTTCGCCTTCGTCGAAAAAAAGCTCGACCTCCTCTGGACCACGTAATCCGCTGTCATTCGCCCTCTTCTGTAACGAAGTGATTAGAGCGACGTGCTGGGCCCACGGCGTCCCGCAGTCAGAGGCCTCTACGACCTCTCGAACGGACGCGAGAGACGGCGTGTGGACACGCGGGTCGGCCGTGGTGTAGCGGGCGATAGGACCGGTTATTTTGAGAGCCCAAGCATCTGGCAATTCAAGGCTGCAGATGAGGCCAACGTCTCTGAATCAGACATGGGCAAGGAGGTGAATAAGCCGCATGCGCGGAAATGCATCCAAAGTGGCGATGCTTATCGGCTGTGCCTTTGCGCGCATCTTACGGACGAGAAAAGGCATTCTCTTGAACAGGCTCTAATCGCAGCTATGCAGTTGATAAATTCGTTGGCACCCGCCCCAAAGGTCCTGGGTCTGTCAGACATGCCCCCGCCCGCTCATAGTAGGGCTATTAACAAGAATTGTGGCGTTTCACTCGGCCACGAGCAGGTTCTGCGCGAAGGGCCACTCCTCATCGATCCACTGCGCTTCGCAGCGGAAGCCGGTGCGCTCGGCCATTTCGGGAATTTCCTCGGCTTTGTATTTGTGCGAGCTTTCCGTCCAAATCGTTTCGTTTTCGTCCAGCGCCATGCGCAGGTTGGCCGCCGGAATCCGCACGCTCTGCCGGCACGTCGACAGCAGATGCATTTCGATCCGCCGGTCCGCGTAATTCCAGCGCGCCTCGTGCCGGAAGCAGCTCAAATCAAAGTCCGCGCCCAGCTCCCGGTTGATGCGCGCCAGCAAATTCAAATTGAACGCCGCCGTCACCCCCGCCGGATCGTCATACGCCAGGAGTTGCAGCTCGACGGCCTTCTCCAAATCCGTTCCCAGCAGCAACGCGTCGTCCGGGCGCAGAGTGTCCCGCATCTCCCGCAAAAACATTTCTCCCGCATCGCGGTCAAAGTTGCCGATCGTGCTTCCGAGAAACAGCACCAGCAGGTGACCGTCCTCGTCCCGGCTTTCGGCCACCGAACGCAATCCTTGGAGGTAGGGCTGCTCGTATCCGACCACGCTCACCAAATCAATCTGCGCCAATTCTTTCTCGCACGCCGCCAGCGCATGCGGCGAAATCTCGATGGGGTAGTAATACGTTTTTTGCCGCCGCGCCAGTGCTTCCAAAATCCAGCGCGTCTTTTTTCCCGAGCCACTGCCCAGCTCCGCCACTTGCACCGGTGACGGCACGCGCGCCACGATTTCCCGCGAGTGTTTCTCCAGCAAACGCGCATCCGCCCGCGTCAGCCCGTACTCCGGCAGAACGCAGATCGCCTCGAACAGCGCGGACCCCACTTCATCGTAGAGATATTTGGAAGGGAGTTCGCGCTGACCGGGTTTGGTCAGGCTTTCGCGCACGTCCGCCGCAAATTCCGACACGTGCGTTGGGGCAAGCATCGCCATGGTTGGTCTCCGAGCTGGTGTCTGCTTAGTCCTCGACGCAACGGAACGTTGCGTATAGGTACGGATAATGCGGTTGGAACCAGTTGCGGAACGAACGGCGCAGCATGCACGCGGCCGTGCGTGGCGAGCCGCCTTTCATCACATAGTGCTTGCCGTCGAAAAAGTTTGCGGAATAGCCCGGATAAAAGGGCATCGGCGTGAATCCCGGAAACGGCGCGAACTCGGTGCGCGTCCACTCCCAGCCGTTGCCGACAAGATCATAAACGCCAAACGCGCTTACCCCCGCGGGATGCACGCCCACCGGCGACGGATCCCACGAGTGAAAATCGAAATTGCCGCGGCGCTCGCTCGGAGCCTCTTCGCCCCACGGATAAGCGCATCTCCGCCTCGCGCCTTCTGAGCAGGCAGCTCGTTTTTCGGTGTGCCGTACGCGGCGCGATGAAATTGCGCCTCAGTCGGCAGCTTACGCCCGAGCCAATTTGCATAAGCGGTTGCTTCCGCGTGGCTCACGTACACCGGCCATTCGAGCGGGAGGCGAATTTCTCCAAACATGGTTCGATAAAGCCAGAGATTGCCCTCGGCCCTCCAGAACATCGGATGCAGGATATTCTCTTTGGTTCTCCAAGCCCAGGCCTCGGGGCTCCAAAGAGAACGGTTATCGTAACCGCCGGCTTGAATAAATCGCAGAAAATCGTGGTTGGTTACGTTGTGGCTGTCGATGGCGAACCCGGGGACGGCTATTTCGTGGGCGGCGAATTCGTTGTCCCAGCCAAATTCCACAATATTTTCCTGTGCCGGCTTTTCTTGTGCCAAGTTGTTATCGTGTTCATTCGAATGCTGGACTCCGAGGGTGGCGCGTCCCGCGGGAATTTCCACGAGCCGGGACTTCACGCGCGGCGCTTTCCACGCCACTTTTTCCGGGCCACAAATCTTTTTTCCCGCAGGCAGCCGGTGCAGCATGTAAGCCAGCGTTTCCGCATGCATCAAGCGATGTTCGACGGCCACGTGGAGCATTTGCAGCGAGTGCGGATGGCCTTCCTCGGGCCGCTCCAACGCATGTTCGATGGCGCGGTCGAGTTCTTCGCGCACGCGCTTTCGATAGCGGGCCACTTCCGGCAGCGACGGCCAATCCTCCGGTGGGTCCGTGGGCAATCCGCCGCCGACGGGATCGATGCCGAACGAGAAAAGTTCATCAAAAGTCCGGTGGAAGGAGCGCAAACCAAAGGCGCGTTGCGAGAGCAGGTTCCAGTCAAACGCCTCGACGTGGCCAATGTAAAAAACGATGCGATGCCGCTCGGCGATGGGCCGATCGTAGAGGGCTTCTTCGCGAACGATTTGGAAAAGTTCGTCGGTGCGTGCGCGTGATTTAAGCAGACGAGTATGGAGGTCGTGGCGGATGCGAACGGCGGTTGCGGCGAGTGCTCCCATGGCGTTTTCCCCTTCTTTTTGATGCCGAATCCGAGAGAAGGATGCGCCAAAAATCGGCGTCGGGAGGCAAAACTACATTACTATGTTCGCGCCGGGAATTGCAGCTGTCAATCGAAATGAATGCGAAGATGGAAGATTCTTCGGGAAATTTGATTGAATTTCGCGATGTATCGTTTCGCATAAACGATATTCTAAATCGCTTAATCGTTTTAGGTGTCTCGCTGGAGATCCCTCAGGGAGAAACGCTAGTTCTCCTCGGCCGCAGCGGGAGCGGCAAGACGACGCTGCTACGATTGATTAATGCCATGTTACTGCCGACTCAGGGGCAGGTTCTGGTGAAGGGGCGCTCCACGGCGGAGTGGGATCGCATTTGCTTGCGACGCGGGATCGGTTACGTGATTCAGGAGGCGGGGCTTTTTCCACATTTCACAGTTGCTGAAAACGTGGCGCTGGTTCCGTCGCTGGAGAAATGGGACCGGGAGCGCACGGCTGCGCGCGTCCGTGAATTGCTCAGCCTTGTGGGGCTGGATGCGAGCGAGTTTGCGAAGCGGCGCCCGCGCGAGCTTTCCGGCGGTCAACGGCAACGCGTGGGCGTGGCGCGCGCGCTAGCGGCCGATCCGCCGATTCTGCTGATGGACGAGCCGTTCGGCGCGCTCGATCCGGTGACGCGCGCGGAGATGCAGCGCGAATTCCGGGCGCTGGCGCAACGCCTGCAAAAAACGATCGTGTTTGTGACGCATGATCTGCGCGAAGCATTGCTGCTGGCATCGCGCATCGTGCTACTGGAAGCGGGGCGCATCGTGGCCGTTGCGCCTCCGCGGGAATTTCTGCAGATTGATCATCCCGAGGTGCGTGCATTCGCTGCTTCACTGGGAACCAATTCGGGAGCGCCGGCATGAGCCCTGATGTGAGTAACTGGTCCTTCTTCTCTGAGCACCGCGAGGAGATCCTCAGCGCCACGCTCGATCACATGACGCTTGTGGTGATCGCCATGGGCATCGCCATTCTCATTGCCGTCCCGCTGGGAATGTTCATTGTGCAGCGCCCCGCGCCGCGCGCCATCGCGCTGGGGATCGCCAACATTTTTCAAACCATCCCGAGCCTCGCGCTTTTTGGCTTCCTGATTCCGATTCCGTTTATTGGCGGCATCGGGAAGCGCACGGCCATCGTTGCGCTGGTCCTCTACGCGCTGCTGCCGATTCTTCGCAACACTTATGTGGGACTCTCGGGGATTGATCCCGCGGTTTTGGAAGCTGCGGAAGCCATGGGCATGACGCAAGCGCAAATCTTGTTTCGTGTGCGCTTCCCGCTGGCGCTTGCCGTCATTCTCGCCGGGATTCGAACGGCCACCATCATCACCATCGGGATTGCGACAATCGCCGCAGCGATCGGGGCAGGCGGACTGGGCACGTTTATTTTCCGCGGCGTCGCGCTGGTGAGCGATTCCCTGATCCTCGCGGGCGCGATTCCGGCGGCGCTGCTCGCGCTGCTGGCCGATTTTCTACTCGGTCTGGTCGAACGCCAATTGAGGGTCGTGTAAGGATGCGCCGCGTTGTTCTGCTTGTTCTTTCCTTCGTCTATCTGCTCAACGTTGTTTTCTTTGTTTCTGGCTGCAAGAAAGCTGCGCAGACAAAAATCACGATCGGCTCTAAATTTTTCACCGAACAGGTCGTGCTTGCGGAGCTCCTTGCGCAGCACATCGAGGCGAGAACCGGTATTCCGGTGATTCGCAAGACCAACCTCGGTGGGACGCTGCTGGTCCACAAAGCGCTGCTCTCCGGGGACCTTGATGTTTACGTCGAATACACCGGAACGGCACTGACGGCCGTCCTCAACGAGGCGCCTCAAGGCACTTCCGCGGACGTCTACAATCGAGTCAAGAAACTCTATTCGGAACGATTTCATTTGGAAGTGACGGAGCCACTCGGCTTTGAAAACACCTTTGCCATGGTGATCCGCGGTGACGATGCCAAGAATCTGCATATCCGCACGCTCTCCGACCTTGCGAGCGTTGCTCCCAAATGGCGTGCGGGCGTCGGCTACGAGTTTCTGGAGCGACCGGACGGTCTACCCGGGCTGAGCGCCCGCTACAATTTGCACTTCGCGGGATCTCCGAAGGTGATGGATCTAGGCCTGATTTATCGCGCGCTGGTGGATCATCAAGTGGACGTGGTCGCCGGCAATTCGACGGACGGACTGATTGACGCGCTCGGCTTGGTTGCTCTTGATGATGATCGCCACTACTTTCCGCCGTATGACGCCGTCCCCATCATTCAGGAATCTACGCTGGTGCAGTTTCCGGCACTACGCGGGGCGCTGGCCGGCCTTGGCGGCAAACTTTCCGCCAGCGACATTCGACGGCTCAACTATGCAGTGGACGGGCAGCATCAGGACGCTGCCGCGGTGGTCCGCGCTTTCCGCCAATCCAAAGGTCTGTAGAGGCAACTTCACTTCGCAGCTTCCCTCTATCCTTCGCCGCTCAACTGGGCGAACCATTTTTCCAGAACGCCCTGCTGACTGGCCGGAAAGCTCGTGAACATGACGCCCATTCCTATGTTGGGGAAGACAAACACCACTTTGCCGCGCGCTGTGAACGTGGTTTCTGCGTAAGAGATTCTGATAGCAATCTCCGGGCCTTCCGGCGAAGGATTTTACATGTCCAGGAAGCATCCCCCGAGGCTCAGGTCGCTGGTCTTGGCGGGAAGCTTTGTTTCGCGCTCGATTTCGGTGACTTCGGCGTTTGCAATGACGGGATACTGCGGGGCATGGCGGCGCTCAGGCGCATTTTCCGATACGCCAGATCCAAATTAATGCACTGCAAGCGAGCGGCGGTTACAGCCGGCGGCCGCGGTTAAACGGACCAGCCTTGGCGGTACTCGCGGCGCAAGTAGTCGTTGGCCTGGGGCAGGTTGGTGACGCGCATGTTCGCGCCGTCGTAGGAGATCTTTTTGCCGGCGCGCA
>QHYM01000104.1 GCA_003223295.1 Acidobacteriota bacterium
TTACGAGTTGAGCCGTAACAATTCCTTCGCCTAACCGCGGACGATCAACGAGTCAGGCGCCCAAAAGTGCCTGAGACACATCATTTGATCTAGAAGTGCTTCTCGCCATCTTTCGAAACCCTTGTGGCGTGACGGCCTCCCGCCGGTGAAAAGTGCGGTTAAAAGTTTTCAAACTGTTAAATCCAACTCCAGACGCTACTCTGTAACAGGAGACATCCGTCTCCAGAAGGAGTTGCTTAGCACGCTCAATCCGGCAGCGGGCGATTTCTGAGAGAATGGACCTCCCTATCGCCATGGAGAAGTGCCTTTCCAACGTCCGGCGGGAGGCCCCTACTTCTTCTGCCACATCGCTGACCGAAATACCCTGTGCGAAGTGATCACGGATGAAACGTAGCGCGCTCACCATCAGCCGGTCGTCTTGCGCGATCACATCGCTGGATCTCCTAGTAACCACGTGCGTCGGTTTCACGTGCACCACATAGCCCTCTTTGATTCGTCCGGACATCATTCCGTCAAGGAGTTGCGCCGATTCATAACCTGCGCGCTCCACATCGAGTGCCACGCTGGACAATGGTGGATCAGAGAGTTCGCAGATCAGGTCGTCATTATCTACTCCTACGACCGCGACGTCGTCCGGCACACGCAGTCCCGCCACCACGCAGGCCTGCAAGACCTGCCGCCCGCAAACGTCATTGCAGGCCATCAACCCCACAGGTTTCCGTAGCGATCGGAGCCAACTCACGATTCCAGGCTGCTCGTGCCTCCAAGTGTCCAGCCAATGTGGTTGCTGAATCCAACTTGCCATGTGGATGTGCCGCGTGACGCACGGAAAACTCTTCTCGCGCAGCAGGCTGACATATTCCATCTCCCGCACGCTGGACCAGTGACAATTCATAAAGCCGCAAAACGCAAAACTCCGCAACCCACGTTCCAGTAAATGCTTTGCTCCTATTTGAGCGATGGCTTTTGAATGCGTATCGATTTCGCCAAATCGTTTCCCTGCTTTCGGCGGGCTCGATTCCCCGATCTGCGAGGCGACAAATGGAAGTCCTGTCAACCGAATCTGTTTCTCCATTTGAGGCGACCGGATGCGCGCGATGATCCCGGTGCCATTCCAGGAATCCCCTTCTGGAAGGACTTGATCTAGATGTCGAGGGGCGACGTACATCGACCACGGCCCGTGCAGACGAGAATATCGCAGAATTCCACGAAGGAGTCCTCGACCATACTCCGTCGAAGTTTCCAACAATAAAGCAACTTGAGGCGTCTGGATGCCGGAAGGACCCTTCCTCATGGCCGTGAAGGAATCATATTGTTTCTGCAAGCCCTTGCAAAAATGGCACTTATCCGGCCTCCGTCCGAGGATTGCGTCCTCCGGAGGTCACCCGTGGGACTCGGCCAGATCCTCGCCAAGTTAGTGGCGCAAAGTGTCGAATCCCCAGCTATTCTAGATTTGCTGCTTCTACATTTTCAATAGAAATAACGATGCAGCCCAAGCTGCATGTCGCAAAATGTCCATTCCGTGTCGCACTTTGGGGCTGGACTTCTTCCAAAGCAAGGGATATGGTCCGCCCCCATTGGCCGGGTGTATGCGCTTTCTGAATGGAGCGGATTTGAATTTGTCGAGAATCGAGTGCGCCAGGTGCATGACGCACTCAGGCGAAAAACTCCGTCACGCAAATTGGACTCAGGGATCCCGGCGCCAATTCTGCTCTCCGGAGGCGACTCGAAGACGGCTTGGGGAGGATGGAAATGAAATTGTTTCAATCGCGATTTGAAATCTCACCTGTGGTGCGTGTTGGAATGACGCTATCCATTGCCCTGCTCCTTGTGCTCTCGCTACAGCCGGCGTTCAGCCAGACTGTGACCAGTTCGTTGAGCGGCACGGCCGCTGATACCAGTGGCGCGGCTGTTCCTGATGCCAAAGTGGTCCTGACGAACGAAGGCACCAAGACGTCCCAAACCGTCACGGCCAGTGGGACTGGCTACTTTTCTTTCACGGCCATTCTGCCCGGAACGTACACCTTGACGATCACGGCAAAGGGTTTTTCGACTTGGCAGGAAAAAAGCATCGTCATCTACCAGCAGGAGAGCCGGACGGTAACGAACATCGCGTTGAAAGTGGGTGCAGTGAGTGAAACGGTAGAGGTGACGGCGGCCGAGCAGCCAGTTCCAACGGACAGCGGCGTTACCAGCACGACCCTGAACAACACGCTGGTAAGCCAGATTGCGATCCAGGGCCGGGATGCGGCGGAGCTGATCCGCTTGATGCCCGGGATGGCCATGAACAGCGGGCTCGGGAACACGCAGTGGAACAGCGCGGTGACGCAGATCAACAACGGCCCGATCGGGAATTTTACGGCAGGCGGCGCGCAGCCGAACGGCGGCATGCAGTTGGTCATGGACGGCTCGGTGATTACAGACGCCGGAAACCAGGGAACCCAAATCGCCAACATCAACCAAGACATGACCCAGGAAGTTACGATTCAGACCTCTGCTTTCGACGCGGAGCATGCCCACGGCCCTGTTACCTTTAGTTCTACGGGCAAGAGCGGCACTTCGCAGTACCACGGCGAGGGATACGTCTACACGCGGAATGGAAGTTTCAACGCGAACGACTCATTTTTCAATGCCAAGGGGCTTAGGAAGCCCATTGACCACTACTGGTATGAAGGTTTCAATGTCGGCGGGCCAGTCATCCCTCATCATAATAAAGCATTTTTCTTTTTCGGTTTCGAGCATCTCAACCAGAAGCCCGTCGGTGCTCTTCATCAGTACATCGTGCCAACTGCTGCAATGATGTCCGGCGACTTTACCAATAGCTCCTTGGCGCCCTACCCGGGTTGGTCGAACTCGGCTACTGTCCCCTGTGCGGACAACAGCAGCTTTTGGAACTATGGGACCTTTTGCCAAAACGCGGTGCAGAATGGCCAGATCACGCTCTACGATCAGAACGGAAGCCCGATCAGCGGTTCCGCGTATAACGCTAACCCCAGCGCCTTTACAGTTTCCGGGAGCAAGATTACTGACCCAGCGCTCATCGATCCCAACGGTCTGATTCTGATGAAGCTACTCGCCAACGCGCGAGGACTGCAGGCCATCGATCCTGCCACTAACAATGGTTATAACGCGCAGTTTCTCGATCAAACTCCCGTCAGCAGCAACGAGATGAACATCCGGGGCGACTTCAACATCACGTCTAAGATGCGTGCTTTCGCCACCTTTACCCGCCAGCCGGAGACGGATATTAACAACATTGGCTTGTGGTGGTGGGCGCCGAACGCGGTCCCTTACCCGTCCCAGACTCCCGCATCCCAACTCGCCCGCGACTACAGCTTTGGAGTGACCTACACATTCAGCCCAACCCTGATTAACGAAGCCACTTTTGGCTACGCCTATTTCATCAACCCGGTTACACTGGCAACACCGTCAGCGGCGAACCCAACGACCTACGGCTACAACGTGCAGGGACCCTATTCGCAGCCAGTCCCACAGGTTCCGGATATCGTGAGTTGGTGCTGCAGTCCAGGGGGAGGCGGTGGCAGCAACAGTGCCACGACCTCGGCAGGATTTAACGCTTCTTCCTTCGGTACGACCCCCAATTGGTACGGGAAGGCTGCCGGGAAAGACAGCTACACGCCGGATTTCAGCGACAATTTCACCTGGACAAAGCACACTCATACACTGAAATTCGGGTATTTCTGGGCCCGCTACGCCAATGTGCAGACGGAAGGCGCTTGCTGCGGCGGCGGAACCGTCGGACAGTGGGACTTCGATAACTACGCCTTTGAATCGACAAACAATATCTATGCGGATATGTTGCTCGGCCATGCGGCCGGCTTCACCCAGGCTAGCACGAACTTTTTCGATAATGTGGTTTACAACGAACACGACTTTTACGCTCAGGACGCCTGGAAAGTTAAGCCCAGGTTAACCCTTCACTACGGCGTGCGCTTTGAGCACGAAGGCCAATGGTACCCAACGAACGAAAACCAGGGCATCATGGTCTGGAATCCAACCAATTCCGTACAGCCCTATGCGGGTAGTAGCGCGGCCTTGGCGGGCTTTGATTGGCATGGCATCGACAACAAGGTTCCCATTTCCGGATGGCGCTCTCACAGCTTCTTCGTCGATCCGCGCATCGGCGTGGCCTATGACCTCACTGGAAATGGCCGCACCGTTCTGCGTGGCGGGTTCGGAATCTACCGTCACAATGTTTCTTATAACCAGGTTACGGCAAACGGCCTGCTGGACGCGCCGTTGGGGCTCAAGAGCTTCAGCAGCAACTGCACGTTCACATCGCTTGCCAGCCTGAGCACCTGCTCTTCAGCAACTGCAGGCTCAAGAACATCACAGAACGTGGAGGGCATGCTGTTCGGCGATGACAAGGCCCCGCACACCCAGAACTGGAACGTGACCACATGAGCAACATCAACTACATTCCCGTGGGCGCCTTGTTTAAGCCTGATCCGGTGACGGGCATCACCTACTATTGCCAGGGCACGGCGAGTGCGACGTGTGTGGCAGGTGCTCCACCATCAGGTGCCATCCCGGATTTCAGGCCCTGGGGCTACAACCAGCTCTTCGTGGCCCGTCATGGCAGCTACTCGAATTACAACGGATTAATCGTGCAGTGGATGAAGCAGACCGGCAGAGCCGTATTCAACGTGAATTACGCTTGGAGTCACACGCTGGGAATCCGCGGCGGAGACAACGACAATGGACAAGGGTCCGGCGCTGCGCTCGACGCCTTCAATCTGGCGAATAACTACGGCACCTTGGCCTTTGACCGGCGGCATATCTTTAACGCCGCCTATGTGATCAACCTGCCGAGCCCCGTACATAACAACCTCTTCGGCGAAGAGGTTGTCAATGGGTGGCAGCTTACCGGCACCGTGCAATACCAAAGCGGCCCGCCACTTCAACCTTTGACCGGCATGGGCCTCAATCCAAACTTTGGGGGACTCAGCAACCAGCGCATCCTCGGCACCGACGGCATTGCTCTGGAGCCCTACCTAACGTGTAATCCGGCAAGTGGTCTGAAGGCCGGGCAGTACTTCAACCCTGCGTGTTTCGCGATGCCTGCAACCCGCGGCCAAAATGGACCGCTCATCTGGCCAAACATCACTGGCCCGGCGTACTTTGGCAGCGATCTAGGCATGTACAAAGACTTCAAGGTCAAAGAGAGCCAGAAGATCGAATTCCGGTTCACGGCGTTCAACTTTATGAATCACCCCAACTCCCAGTTCGGCCTGGGGAACGACATCAATTTGAGCTTTACGGCTCCGGGTGGCGGCAACACGAACCCGAACACCACTCTTCTAACCCGACCCAAACATGCAGTAACGGAAAAGGGGATGGCTCCACTCCATCCCCTTTTTCTTTGTCCGTATGACAGAATAAGCTCCGCAAGAAAATCTCGGAGGCCGGTTGAAATCGCACGGACGCTTTGATCATAAGCCTTTTTGGCAGCGAGCTCTAACTCGGCGTGAAGCGCTCGCCATCCTTGGCGGGTCCGTTCTGCCTTTCACTTTCCCATCCTTTCCAGCCATAAAGTCTGGGGGCGCCACGCCTCGGATCAAATTCGAGCTCCAACCCTTGCCTTTTCGCCTCGAGACCGACGAAACGCTCTCAAGCCCGCACGCCCCTTCGACCATGGCTGGAGGAGCGGCCGTTTTCGACTACAACAAGGACGGTAGGCCGGATATTTTTTTCGCCAATGGCGCGAACATGACCACACTGAAGAAAGATGCCCCCAAGTTTTCCAATCGCCTGTTCCGCAATGAAGGCAAAGGAGTGTTCAAGGACGTCACCAAAGAAGCGGGCCTGGCCGGCACGGGATACGACATGGGCGCGGCCGTCGGCGACTATGACAACGATGGCTACCCGGACCTCTTCGTTGCCGGCGTGCATGGCCGAACGCTCTATCATAACAACGGAGACGGGACGTTTACGGACGTCACCAAGAAGGCCGGGCTCGACAATTGGCGCGACCCCGAGTACGGCCCTCTGTGGTCCATCGCCGCGGCCTGGGTGGACGTAAACAACGACGGGTTGCTCGATCTCTTCGTTTCCAACTATGTGCAGTGGGATTACGAAACGGAACACGTTTGCGGCTTGCCGGGGCGATGGGACTACTGCAGCCCCAATTTTTATAAGGGTTCGCCCAACCAGCTCTATTTGAACAAAGGAGACGGTACGTTTGAGGATGTGTCCGAAGCGTGGGGCCTCCGCAAGCACATTGGCAAGGGGATGGGCGTTGGCGTAGCCGACTACGACCTGGACGGCCGTCCGGACCTATTTGTCAGCAATGATCTTTACTACAACTACCTGTTCCACAATGCTGGCGGCAAGTTCGAGGAAGTCGCACTCGACAAAGGCGTGGCGCTCGTTGAGGACGGCCAGTTCATTTCGGGGATGGGCGTGGACTTTCGTGACATCGACAATGACGGCTACCCGGATATCACCACAGTTGCCTTGAACAACCAAACGTTCCCAATATGGCGAAATATCCAAGGAAAAAGTTTCGAGGAGATCACGGGCTCGAGCGGGATGCGTCAGGCAAGTTTGCATGTGGGCGGCTTTGGTCCTGGCTTCTTCGACTTTGACAACGACGGGTGGAAGGATCTGTTCGTCAGTTGCGGCCATGTTGAGGCGCTGACAAAGCCCGGGACGGAGATTAAGCAGCACAACGCAGTGTTCCGTAACCCGGGGCGGAACGGCCATTGGCAAGCGCTGATCTCCGAGGCTGGATTTGCGGCGGCCTCGCCTGCGCGGCACCGGGGGTGTGCCTTCGGCGACTTCGACGGCGACGGGAGAATGGACGTGGTGGTGACCGCACTTCTGGAATCCACTGAGATTTGGATGAACCGCACAGAGGGCGCGGGACACTGGCTGGACGTTGCATTGCAAGGGACCAAGAGCAACCGGGACGGAATCGGCGCGGTGCTGAAAGTTGTTACGAAAGCGGGCACCCAATACAATCACATGACTACCGCTGTGGGCTATGCATCTTCGAGCCACGGGCCGGTGCATTTCGGTCTGGGCGAGGAGAAGCGAGTCGAACTGGTTGAGACTCGCTGGCCTTCGGGAATTGTCCAAACGTTGCGCAATCTAGACGCAGATCGCGTGCTTACGGTAAAGGAATCCGCGGGCTAATGACGCGGTTCTGCCCGCGACGGTCTTGCTCCTCCGTTCGAAGCCGGTTCACGATCTCCTTTTCACGATCGCCATCGCTGGGACGTTGCAGGCGATAATAGAGCGCAGATAACTCGACGTGAGGCGGCAGCCATTGCGGGTCCTGACGTTCGATGGCTTCAAGATCCTTCAGTGCCGCCGCTAAGTTTCCCTCAGTGCGCTCCAGGCGCGCCAGTTCGTAGCGCGCTGCGAGCGAATTGGGTTCGATGGCTAGCGCCCGGTCGATTTCCTGGCGCGCTTCGTTCAGTTTACGATCAATGAGAAAGGCGTTGGCAAGCTGGAGACGTGCTTGGATGTCTTTCGGGTCGATTTGCAAAGCCTTCCTGTAATTGTTCTGGGCATCTTTCTCATTTCCGGCGAAGTCGTCAATCATGGCGAGGACAACGTACGCCTTGGCGAGATTGGGATTCAGGCGAATAACGGCCAGGGCGTCTTCTTTGGCTTGATCGAATAGCGTGAGGCCGAGGCAAAGATCCGCGGCAAGTTGGTAGGCCTCTGCGCTGTGACCCTGGTCGGCGACTTTCTGGATACGTTTTAATCCTTCCAGGGATTGTCCTGTCCGGATAAGCGCATTTCCCAGAGCCCACTCGAGATCGAGATTGTCGGGACTATCTTTTTCCAATGGCTCGAGAAGCGCGGCCGCCTGACCAGCAAGACCAAGTTGCACCTGGCAGTTGCCAAGCAGCGTTGCAACGCGAAGATCGCCGGGGTTCTCCTTATGTAGAGATGCGAACTGCGCGGCAGCACCGGCAAAGTCCCCTTTCTTGAAACGGGCAAGGCCAAGATTCAGCACGAGTTCAGAGTTCCCGGGCGCCTCCGCGAGAGCAATGTGATACTCCGTGATCGCCTCGTCGTAACGGCCAAGCGAAACAAGAACGACTCCAAGATTAGCGTGCGCAGCAACAACGTTGGGGTCCAGCCGTATCACCTCTTGATACTTGCTCACGGCAAGCGCAAAGTCTCCGCCCTGCTGCGCCCGCGCTGCCTCCTGAAAGATTTGTTTGGGATCAGGCTCCTGCGCTCCCGCGCCGCTGATATATAGCAAAAAAACCAAAAACACTGTCGCACGCATGATTTTTAGTATAACTCGAATTTCGAACACCAAGTCGACTGGCAGACCAAATCGCAAGGATGGTCAATCTCTTGAGGAAATCGTATCTGTTCATCATCCCGGCATAGTATGTTTGACCCTCGCTAGAAGCGGCAAGACTCCCGTGCTTGCCGGAATGATTGTCTGTGGCCCCCGAATCATTTCCGATGCCGGTGCAATGCCTCTTTCTTCTGGGGCTGGGAGGCATCGTAGCTGCGGGCTTGCTTTCAGCGTTGACGGGCTCGTTGGTTTGCGTATTCAACGCGTACTTCTCCGCAGATCCTCGTTCCCCTGGGGCGTGAAGAAAACCCAAAGAACGGCAAGTGCGCCTATCGAAACTGTCTCATCCGAGAGGTGCAGTCGGACAACCGGGGAACTGCAAGCCCCAAATACCGTGCAAAACGGTGATGCAAGACGCAAGAAAGAGCCAGTAGAATCAACTGCATGCATTTTTTGGAGTCATCGGCAGGTCGCGGGTTCAAGTCCCGCCCTCGGCTCCAGTTTTTTCTGGGTCCCCATTTTTCAATCAGTTTACGCTCCCATTTTCTGTACTCGCTGAAAACTCGGGAACACTAGGGAACAATAAGGCGGCAACTTTGTCTACGGGCGTCTTTGGGACTCTGGGATTGCGTGCGTGTAGACGTTAGCGTTGTTTTCAAGTTCTAATGCACGAGGATGATAAAGAATCTCGAAAGAATCTCACCTCCAGTCGCCCCAAAATGCAGCACAGGTGTAGAATCAACCGCTTTCTTGGGGGGCGCAATTCAATGCGTGCTTGGCGAACTTTGTTAACTCTTTTCTGCTTTGGATCGTTCACTATCGTGGTGGCAGCCCAGGAAAAGGCCGCCGTCGCAACACCAGAAGTCACCTACAACAAAGACGTTGCGCCTATTCTGCAAAAGCACTGCGTCGCTTGTCATCGCCCGAACGACATTGCGCCCATGTCGCTGATGACCTACGAGGAAGTGCTGCCTTTTGCTCGCATGATCCGGGAAAGTGTGGTTCAGCGAAAAATGCCCCCGTGGCATGCGGACCCTGCTTTCGGTGAGTTCACCAATGACTCGCGCTTGACCGACCAGGAAATCTCGGCGATTGACGCCTGGGTGAAAAACGGAACAAAAAGGGGCAAGGTTGAGGCGTCCTCACCAGACCCAGTGCTCACGCCGGGCTGGCATATCAAGCCGGACGTTGTTCTGACGGTTCCGGAGTTTTTGGTCCCCAAGACTATGCAAGACGACTATGAATACATCTACGTCCCCACAAATTTCACCGAAGACAAATGGATACAGGCTGCCGAGGTGCTCCCCGGCGATCGTCGTGTGGTTCATCACGCGACAGTTTCGGTGATCAATGCCTCGGAAGTAGCGAAGCATTTGGAACAGCACGCCAAGACCAACGAAGGCGAGGACCAATATCACTACCGAACCGGAAAAGTGTTGCACCTCCGCGCAGACGCACCGGTCATTGACGATGGGTGCGCCGCGCCAGATGGAGGCGGCATTCCCGGCTCACCCTCCGGCTATCTAAATATCGTGCCGGCGATCTACCTTCCGGGCCATTTGGCGGAGACGCGGCCACCAGGTTATGCGCTGCGCATACCTGCCGGCGGCTATCTGCAATTTCAGATTCACTACAGCAATCATCATGGACTGGAAATAAAGGATCGCACCAGCATCGGTTTGGTATTCGCGCGGGAACCTGTCCAGCATGAGATTGGTCAATATGAAATTTGGAACAACATGTTTCTCATCGCTCCCAACGAAGATAATCACCGCGTGACTTCCTGTTTTACTCTGCCGAAAGATGTGATCGCGGTGGCATACACGGCCCACATGCATTTCCGCGGCAAAAACATGTTGACCAAGGCCATTTATCCGGATGGTCGCGAAGAGGTGCTCCTCTACGTCCCGCACTATGATTTTCGATGGCAAGAGACGTACTTCTTGAAAAGGCAATTCTTGCTGCCCAAAGGCACGAAACTCATGACCGTCGCCTATTTCGATAATTCCAAGAACAATTTTCAGAACCCCGATCCCTCCAAAACAGTTCGTTGGGGCGAACCCAGCGATGAGGAGATGATGGGCTTCTGGTTACAATTTGCCGATCCACATGTTGTCACTGCGCAGGCGTCCTCGGCCGCAGCCTCTCAGAAATGACCGCCACGTCGCTTTTCCATCGTCAGACTGCATCACACATGGCGACGCCAGACCAGTTGACAATTGGCTCACTTGAACTCAAGGGATCCTTAGCGCCATGAATTTCGGCCGCCGTAGGTTTGTCCAACTTGGCGTGGGAGCCGCACTGTCCTTTGACGTTAACCGCTTGCTGGCACAGGGTGTTTCAACTCACACCGCAAAGCCGGTGCCAAGACCTGCTGCTTCCGGGCGCCCCTTCAACGCCCATTTCGTGGACGTCGCGGCTGCCGCGGGCCTGTATGCGCCGGTGGTCTACGGCGACACAGAAATCAAGAAATACATCGTGGAGTCTACCGGATGTGGTTGCGCCTTCATCGATTACGACAATGACGGCTGGATGGATGTATTTGTACTCTCCGGCACTCGACTTGGAGGTCCTCCGGACGGCACGACGAATCGGCTTTACAAAAACAATCGCGACGGAACGTTTACGGATGTTACAGAAAAAGCGGGGTTGCGCTTTCTCGGATGGGCCTGTGGAGTTTGCATCGGCGACTACAACAACGATGGCTTTGACGACATCTTTTGCACGAATTTCGGGCAGAACACTCTTTACCGCAACAACGGCGACGGAACTTTCACCGATGTGACCAAGGCCGCCGGCCTTTGGAGCGATCAACAGAGGTTTGGAGCAGGCTGCACCTTCGTGGATTACAACCGCGATGGACACCTGGACCTGTTTGTTTCCAACTATGTTCGCTTTTCTTTTGAAAATGCGGCTGTTCCGGGCGAGAACGCCAACTGTCGTTGGAAAGGCATTCCCGTTGAATGCGGACCGCGGGGACTGCTCACAGGAAAGCATTCACTTTATCGCAACAACGGGGACGGAACCTTCGCTGATGTAACTCAGCAAGCCGGCATCGCACGCGCCGCAGCCACCTACGGCATGACCGCCGTGGCTGCGGATTTTGATGAAGATGGGTGGCAAGACATCTACGTCGCCTGCGACTCCACGCCAAGCTTGTTATTCATGAACAATCGAGATGGAACTTTTCGCGAAGAAGGCGTGCTGCGGGGTGCCGCCCTGAGTGATGACGGCATGGAGCAGGCCGGTATGGGCGTGGGCGTCGGCGATTATGACCTCGATGGGCATCTTGACCTGTTCAAAACGCACTTCGCGGACGATGCTAACATCCTTTATCACAACGACGGCAAAGCGAACTTTGAGGATGCCACTGGGTCCTCACATCTGGGAGTTGAAACTCGCTACGTCTGCTGGGGGGCTGGCATCATCGATCTTGACAACGATGGTCTCCCGGACCTCTTCATGGTTACAGGCCACGTTTACCCGCAAGTAGAACGAACCCTGGCGCAATACCCCAATAAGACACCACGCGCCGTTTTTAGGAATCTCGGCAAGGGTGTCTTTGAAGAACTCATCCAGGAGGCTGGTCCCGGTGTCGCGGCGGCACATTGCAGCCGCGGATGTGCCTTTGGAGATTTTGACAACGATGGGGACGTCGACATACTGATTATCAATCTCAACGAGCCTCCTTCCCTGTTGCGCAATGACCTAAGCGGGAAGTCCAACTGGCTCAAAGTAAAGTTGGAGGGTGTAAAGTCCAATCGAAGCGCCATTGGAGCCAGAGTGCTTGTCCACTATGGCGGCAAGACCCAGGCGCAAGCGGTCCTGAGTCAGTCCAGCTTTTATTCCTGTAATGATCCGCGTTTGCATTTCGGTCTAGGGAGTTCCACCTCAGCTTACATCGACGTATATTGGCCTAGTGGGCTACACGAAGCTTTTAGGCAGACCGCTGCCAATCGACTCATCACCATAAAGGAAGGGGTGGGCCTAGTACCGAACCGCGGTTGGGCCAAATCGTAAGCAGGAACTCCCAAGATCTTCAACTTCAAGCAAGTCCTGCGGAGGCTTCAAGCAAGTCCTGCGGAGGCAGGCCCTAGCAATTCTCCCCAAAAATTCGTTTCTCTGATTTATTCCATAAGAATAACGAAATTGTGCTTGACTATTGCGCCCCGTAGGTCTAAAAGAGGGCGCAAATGGGGTTTCCAATGTCTGATCTTGTTTGGCTCGTGACGTTATAGACGTGACCTTATAGAGATGTTTCGTGGCCGATTGGTGCACCGGCCGGCGATTGTTAATGAATTTGCGATAGGCATTGCTGGAGGGAAAGATGATGCATCTGAGAAAGCTTGGTTTCGCATTTCTAGCAACGATGGTCGTTTTGGCGTTCACTCCTACGCCTGGATGGGGCCAGAACGTCTACGGCACCATCGCTGGAACCGTCACGGATTCTAGCGGCGCTGCGGTTACTGGCGCCAGCGTTACATTGACAAACATGGATACCTCAGAGAAGCACACTATGGAAACAGACGCGTCCGGCAACTATACGTTCGTGAATATTTTGCCTGGCCGCTACAAAATAGAAGGAGAAAAGACGGGCTTCAAGAAGTTCGTGCGCCAGCCAATCATTGTGCAGATCGAAAGCGGCCTGCGAGTCGACATCTCGCTGCAAGTCGGGGCGCAAAACGAAACGGTCGAGGTGAGCGCGGAAGCGCCGCTGCTCCAGCCGGAAACGAACTCGCTGGGGCAAGTAGTCGAACAACGAGCGGTCACGGAGCTGCCCCTGAACGGCCGCAATCCGCTGGCGTTGATCGGGATGGTGCCGGGCGTTGTGATGCAGGGCACCCCGTCAGCTGGCAATTCCTCGGCGGGCAATCCCGTTGGTGCCAATCCCTTCGCTCTCGGAGATTTTCAGGTTGGCGGAGGCATGGCCGGGCAGAGCCAGATCCTGATTGATGGCGTGCCTACCAACGGAGCGTACTTGAACGTTGTCACCGTGATACCAACTCAAGACGCCATCGAGGAATTCAAAGTCCAGACCAACAATCTGGGTCCCGAGTACGGGCGATTAGGGGGCGGTGTCATCAACCTCTCGACGAAATCAGGCACGAACACTTACCACGGTTCGGCATATGAGTTCCTGCGCAACAAAGTGCTGGATGCGAACGACTTCTTCCTCAACAAAGCCGGCCTCGCTCGTCCTCCGTGGGTCCAAAATCAGTTTGGCGCAAACGTGGGAGGGCCCGTTCTGAAGGATAAGCTATTCTTCTTCTCCGGTTACGAAGGCTTTCGGCAGCGTATAGGCGGCACGCTGACGACGTGGGTTCCTACTGCCGCGGAGCGCACCGGGGACTTTTCACAGATAGGGTCAACCAACACGACCTCAGTGCTTCCCATTTACGACCCGACCACCAGTTCAAACTGCTCTGCAACCAACACAATTTGCAGAACGGCCTTCACCGGCAACAAGATTCCGGCCAACCGAATCGACCAAACTGCCCAGGCGCTTTTGTCCTTCTTCCCCATGCCGAATCAGACGAACAACACCGCCGGTAACTTTGTAGAATCCTATGGCATAGGTGGCGACATCGACCAGTACAACGAGCGGATTGACTATAACCTGAGTGAGAAGCAGAGGATTTTCGGACGCTACACGCATTCCCGTATCTTATCGCTCCCTAACAACCCTTTTAATGGTATATGCGCGGACCGCTGTACCGAAATCACCACGGCTCACCAGATTTCGCTGGGGGACACCATCTCGTTTTCGCCGAGGACCATCTTGGACTTGCACATTGGTTACACGCGGTATGTTTACCTGCGCACGCCCCTCAGCCAGGGCATCGATTTGTCGAAGTTTGGTCCAAACTGGGCGCAGTTAACCTCCCAGATGACCTATACCCACATTCCGGACGTGTGCATCTCGCAGACGAACGGGGATAATCATTGGGGCAACGGCAGTTGGTGCACTCAAGGAGTTGGAAGCGGCATCGGGGCTTGGGACGACACGTACAGCTTCAACCCCATGCTCTCTAGGATTATGGGGAAACACGCCCTCAAAGTCGGCGCAGAATTCCGCGTGCTCCGTAACAATTACTATCAGAGTAACAATCCTGCAGGCTTGTTCTATCTTGATGCCCGCATGACGTCGGCAAACCCCACGATCGGCACCCCCGGGTCGAACGGTACATCGGGCAATGGCTTTGCTTCCTTCCTCCTCGGGTATGGGGATAACGGCAACGCCACCGAGCCCGCGAAAACGGCCGACCAGAATCTTTACAAGGCGATATATGCGGGCGACACGTTCCAGCTCACCCGGAAGATCACCCTGAATCTTGGAGTTCGCGTCGACATCCAGGGGGATTGGACCGAGCGGTTTAATCGCATCGTTGCTTTCAACCCCTCCGAAACCAGCCCCATTGGGGCCGCGGCCGGAATGCCGAATCTGAAGGGTGCGTACGATCTAGTGAGCAGCACGCAACACCCGAGCCGCAGCGCATTCAGCTCCTGGAACCATGCCAGCCCGCGCCTTGGGCTTTCCTACCAATTCGATAAGAATACGGTTATCCGAACCGGCTACGGAATTTTTTACCTGCCGGTTGATATCCGCTGGAACGATGCTCCCCACAACCTCTTCATCAACAGTTTCAGCACACCATGGCTCGCAGTGGCGTCGGACGGAGTTACCCCCAAGAATGTGCTGTCAAATCCTTTCCCGAGCGCGGGCGGCGGAATCACTCCGCCCTTCGGGAGGAGCCAGGCCTTGATCAACGCGCAGGGGAATGGCAACGAGGCGCCATTGCCCAATAATCCCGCCCCTAATCTGCAACAGTGGAATCTCGACATCCAACGCCAGTTTGCCGGCAATCTGCTGGTTGACGTAGCTTATGCGGGGTCCAAGGGCACGCATTTGCCCATGCATGATCAGACCCTCAACCAATTGGCGCCCCAGTTTTTGCCCACGTCTGCTGCGGAAGTGGCCAACCTGAAGCAACAGGTTCCCAACCCGTTCGCCGGGAATTGCCCACCAGGCACCATACCAGCGTGTACCGGGCCCGTGCTATCAGGTGGCGTAGGCACTAACCCGACGGTGATGCGAGCTCAGTTACTGCTGCCCTATCCGCAGTTTGACAACGTGGCCATGGCCGAGCCCGATAACCGCAATTCCATTTATCATTCCATGCAGATGAAGGTCGAAAAGCGCTTCTCTGCCGGCGCGCAGGTGCTTGCCACCTACACGGTCTCCAAACTCATTGACAACACCAACTCGGAAATCAACTGGTTGGAAGCCTCTCCAGTGGGCTGGAACGACGCCAATGTGAACAACCTGCGCGGCGAGAGAAGCCTGGATGCCTTCGACGTTTCCCAGCGTCTTGTACTTGGTTCCATTCTTGACCTGCCTTTTGGCAAGGGCAAGAAGTTTGCGAATAATCTGAACGGAGTCGCCAATAAGCTCATTGGCGGGTGGGGAATCAATACCATCATCACCTTCCAGCGCGGCTTCCCGATTATCATCGGCGGCTGCCCGGGCCTGCTCAGCGACTCCGGTGTCCCGAACGTGGGCTGTTCCCGCGCGACGAGAACTGCTCCGTCGCACCTGACCTCCGGTTCTCTGGACCAGCGGCTCGCTCACTGGTTTGACACCTCCGTGTTCACGCATACCGACGATTACAGCTACGGCTACGATTCGCGTACCGAGCCCAACATACGCGCTGACGGGATGAAGAACTTTGACTTTGCCGTCTTCAAGAACACGAAATTTGGTCGAGACGAGAGACTTGGCGCCGAGTTCCGTGCAGAGTTCTTCAACGGGTTCAACCACCCGCAGTTCAGTCCGCCGAATAGCGGCTGTTGCGGTACTACCTCGTTTGGGCAAGTAACCTCACAATACAATCTTCCACGCTTAATCCAGTTCGCGTTGAGGTTCACCTTCTAATCCACTAACGTCGGCGCCTGGGCGGGTCTTCCCGCCCGGCGCGCGACTTTTTCCTCTGGCGCCTTCTCTCTGCTATTGTTGGCTTTGAGACCTGTTTGCATGCGCCCCAGAGAGAACACCAGAAAGATTTCGCCTCCCCGAATTTCCCTCACCGTGCGCTTCCATTCAAATCCGGCTGATCGGAAGCGCGCCGCACGAAAGAACTCTTCGGCGAAAACGACCGCCGTCTTTCTTCTAGCCCTCTGCTCGCTGGCTCCCCGCTTCGCAACCTGCCAGACGCCCGAAGCACAAGTCGAAGCGTTGTTCACCGCCGGCCAGCAAGCCCTAAAGCAAGGTGACTTCGCTCGTGCCGCGGAACAATTCAAGAAGGTTCTGGCACTGGACCCAAACTTAATCGAAGCTGAGGTCAACCTGGGTCTTGCTTACCAAAGCCTCTTCAAGTACGACTTGGCGGTCCAGCACCTGACGAAGGGTCTGCGCGCAAGACCGAATCTGCTCGGCCCCACCGTCATTGTCGGGATGGATTACCTCAAGCTAGGTTCCCCGGAAAAGGCTGTTCCGTTCCTTCAGCGCGCACTCAAGCTCGATCCTTCCAACCGCGAGGCGCACCAGGCGCTAGCTTCGTGCTATCTCGGCCAGGGAAATTTCCGCAGCGCGGCGGCGGAGTTCCGGCAGATCGCCGAACTCGATTCCGACAAGGCCGAGGCATGGTTCAAACTCGGGCACGAATACCTGGATTTAGCTGCCCGTTTGGCCTACAGGGGAGCGCATCTGTATCGCGAATCGGCCTGGGGACATCGCTTTCTTGGTGATCTGTTATTTCAGCGCGACCGTTGGGAAGATGCAGTGAAGGAGTACCAAAAGGCGCTCACCGCCGACCCACGCCAGTCCGGCTTGCATACATCCCTGGGCCAAACGTACCTGCATGCGGGCAAATTGCAAGAAGCCGGAACCGAGTTTCACCTGGAACTTCAGCTCGATTCGCAAAATGAGCTGGCATGGCTAGCCTTGGCGGGTATGCAGCTGGCCAAAAGCCAAGCTTCCGCAGCCCTGGAATCAATCGCAAAAGTTTGGGAAATCTCTCCTGAATTCTTGGCCGTGCAACGGCTCTTTCCGTCCACCGAACTTCCTCAGGGCTCGGCAATAGCTTCGATATCGCTCCTACAAGATGAACCTGAAACAGCGGCCAAACATTTTCTGCTGGCGGCTCTTTATGCCAGCGCGAACGAAAATGCTCTCTCAGACGGTCAATGGAAAGCCTTCCAAGCTGACTTCTTAGCGTGGCAACAAGCCGCGAACGCTGCTGAACCAGCACACGCGCATCAGGACCCCTGCAAAGCCCGTCATTACTTCCGCTGCGCAGAGTTGCTGCAAGTCCGTAAGCAGCTGACCGATTCCGAGCGGCTGCTTCTAGGAGAAATGCATTTTACTTTGCAACAATACGAGACTGCGGCTAACGTGTTAGCCCAAGTTCAGGGCGTCACCAACGAAAATGCCGAAGCCAGCTATTGGTTGGAGCGCACTTACCAGGCCCTGGGGGCTGAGGCATATGCGCGGCTACAGGAATCTTCCCCCGATTCCTGGCGCAGCCACCAGCTGCGTGCCGAAGGTTACGCGCTTCGCCAGGATTTCGACAACGCGCTCAAAGAGTTTCAAGGCGCCCTGCAGTTGCATCCTGATGAATCAGAGCTTCACGAAGCGGTCGGGGAGCTTTACCTCGTTAATCATTCTGACGCCGAGGCGCAGAGCGAGCTGGAGAAAGCTTTGGCGCTTGATCCTTCGGGTTGTTGGGGACCGCGTACGTGCGCCTAGGGCGCTTTGCCAATGCGGTGCCGAAACTCGAGAAGGCTGCCCGTTTCGACCATTACGGCAATGTCCATTATCAGTTGTACTTAGCTTACAGCAAGCTCGGCAAAACCGAACTCGCACGAAAGGCGTTGGCGCGCTCGCAAGATCTGCGTAAAAGCTCTCTTGAGCACGACCAAGCGCTGGTCATTGGATCTCCGCAGCCGGAACCTGAACCGCAATGAAGGCAAAAAAGTCCTTCTTCAATTGGTACATGAGCCTACGCTTTTGTGCGCCTCGTGGGCTAGAAGCGCTCATAGTCGAAGCGAAAAAAAAGGCTATGCAGGATTGCTCCTTTCGCACCTGGGGCGACCTGGTTCTGTGAGAATTGACTCCATCTCCAGAGCCTCAAGGCCCATTCCTGTTTTCGGCTTCGCCACACCTCGCACTACAGCAAGCATCTTAACGGTTTGGTCTTTGCGTTTCAGAGTAAGGCGAACCTTCGTGCCAATCTCTAGGAAGCCGCGAGTACAGGTCTAGAATCCCTGCGTGGGCCGCAAAAGGATACCGAATCGCATAACGCCGCTCACGCAAGCCAGAGTTCCTGAAGGGTTGGCGCTGTCCGATTCCATTAGAATTACACTTAGCATTTATCAATTACAGCCAGAAATCGCTGAGTATCTTTGCCCCGGGCTGGACTTGTCAGCCTACTTAGCTCGATGGAAAATACTGGGGGTGTTCGATAGGAACTGGACCGTGACTCGAAGTCCAATGGGCAACGGTCGGGAATTATCGTCTAGATCGATCACTGCCTCCAGGATATCGCGGTCGCTTTTGTCGGAGGGGTCGCCTGTCGAGATACTCTTTCTCCCCATCATGTCGGACACCCTCGCGACGGAGCCGGTGAGTTTTTTGCCATCAAGAGCATCGGCTTGGATTACCACTTTCTGCCCAACAGAGACTTTATCTACGTCTCTCTCGTCGATTTCCGCCTTAATGTGCCGCGTAGAAGTGTCCGCAAGACTAAAAAGTGGGCGGGGAATGACCGTACTGAAGGACTCGCCGCGTCTTGCGTACACTCTCAAAACGGTCCCGTCGATGGGGGCCGCGATGGAGCACTTGCCGATCCGTTCCTGTACAGTTTTGACACGACCCTCGGCCGCTGCTACATCAGCATCGGCACGCGCCGCGTCTTCTTGTAAAGGAGGTGCGGCAAGCAACTCCTCGGTTCGAGTGGCGGCCTTGAGGTTGGCATCGGCGACGTCGCGATCACGGACAGCCTGGTCATAAGCGGACCTGGAGATCTGCTGCTTCTCGTAAAGAGCTCGCTGCATCTCCAAATGCGACTTGGCTTCTTCGTATGTCGCCCGGGCCGCCGCCGTTTTGTCGCTGGCAATTTTCCTCTCTTCTTCACGCGCGCCACGCATAAGCCGGGCCTTTGCCTGGCGCGCAGCATCGGCTTCCGCAAGGGCGGTCTGTAAGCTCGCTTGTAGTTCATCACAAGCGATCTCACCCAGTAGCGTTCCTCTTTTTACGAATTGACCCTCTTTTACGTAAACAGCCTTCAAGACGCCGTCCGCGGCAGCTCCTACTTGTGTGGTCTCGGAGGCGCCCTCCACTCGTCCCGGGGAGGCAAAAATCACAGCCCCGGTGGAGTTGCCCAACAGTGCCCCGTGAGCCTCCACCGAATTCCTATTTCGCGAAGTTCCCAGAAAAGCGACACCTGCAATAACCAGCAGGATCGCAAGGCCGCCGATGCCCCATCTACTGGATGCTCTGAATTCCTTCAATGACTCCAATGCTTTCATAGAACGCTCACCTCTTCTTCGACCTTGCCATCGCAGAGAGTGACGGTGCGATCAGCGAATTTCTCCCATCGCCAATCGTGGCTGACCACAACAACGGTTCTTCCGTGCTCGTCAACTTGCCTTCGAAGGATGTTACAGATATTTCTTCCGGCCTCGGCGTCCAGGGAAGCCGTCGGCTCATCTGCAAGAAGAATGGGAGGATTCCCGGCGAGGGCCCGTGCGATGGCAACTCGCTGTTTTTCGCCGGGGCTGAGATCGTCCGGCTCTTGATGAAGCTTGTCACCCAGGCCGAACTGAAGCAGCAAGTCTCGCGCCATTTCCTTTCTTCCAGAGGCGGCCGCATCGCGAATTTCGAAACCGAGCGCCACATTGTCCAACGCACTAAGCGAGTGAAAGAGGCGGAAAGCCTGGAACACAAAGCTGATCTTCTTTTGGCGAATGACGGTTCTTTCTGCCTCGCTGAGTCCGTTCACAGCGACACCATCTACGAATACTGTTCCTTCATCGGGCGACAATAGACATCCAAGCATGGACAACAATGTAGTCTTGCCGCTGCCTGAGGGACCCATCAACAAGGAAAGCGTGCCTCTCTCGAACGTGAGAGAAACGTCGCGGAGAGCGCACACGCGAGCTTCCCCTTGTCCAAAGGACACGCTTGCGCCTTCGACTCCCAAAAAGGGATTAGGCACGGAACACTCTCCCAGGCTCGACCGTGAGGGCGCTACGAACCGAAACAATCGATGCTAGTGAACACATGGCCAGGCTGGGAACGACCATAGCGCCGGGCAGCCACCAAGGTGCATGGATCCAAGGAATCAGAGATTTCGCGTAACTGATGCTTGGAATGACAGCCAGAAGGCCCAGCACGCTGCCGATTGCACCGCAAATCAAAGCCTGGCTAAGAACGATGCGCGCCACGAAAGATTGCGAGGCTCCCAGGGCCTTTAATGTCGCGTATTCCTCGATGTTTTCCATCGTGTTCGCATAAATCGTTTGAGACACAACGACGAGACCTATCAGGAATCCCAATACGGCTGCCGTCAGAATCGCTCCTCCCGCTCCCGTTTTTATGGTCCAGTACATGCGGGACTTATGCGCAAACTCATCTTGAGTGAGCACATCCACTTCGGGGAGCCGCTGCTTTAGGCTTTGCTGGACCTGTGAGACGGGATATGCCTTGTCGATCCGCAAGAGAATGTACATTGCCTGGTCAGGGCCAGAGTCCATGTACCGGATGGCATTCCTGTACGAAGTGAATAGGAAAGGAACCCCCAGGAATGCTCCGTAGCCTTGTATCTCGCGTTCGATGCTGGCCCGGTGACGATTGATCTCTACTTCTGACGGGAGCGTGTTCACCTCAATCTGCTTGCGGTCGCTGACGTCATAGAGCACTGCATCAGGTGACATCTCCGCGGCGGACTCAAGCCGATTGGGAACCGGGAACCGCCTTCCGACACCAGGATCAGCCCCGACTAAAGCCACAACCTGCTGTTTTCCAATAGGCGTGCGGTAAACAGCAAAAGCCATGCAGACCCTGCTCGTATCCATCACGCCTGGCACACCGGCCGCCATCTCCCTCACACGGCTTTCCAATGCCGTTCCAAACTCAAAGGCCTGGACTCCCCTGGCGGTGATCCAAATGTCAGAGTCACTGGCATCGATCAACCTGGAGGCAGCCTGCAAGAAACCAGACAGAAGGCTGCCTTGAAATACCATCAGAAATACTGCAAATGACACACCGAGAACGGTCACAGAAAAGCGGCCGCGATCGTGGAGGATGTTTTGTAATGCGAGTTTCATGGAAGCTATCTAGATTGCTCGCACATTTGCCAGGTCGGCTCTCCCTCCAACAACGCCGTGGAGTTTTCGGCCGACAGCGGTTTGGAGAAGTAGTATCCCTGCGCGTACTTGCAGTGCAGCTGTTTGAGCAAGGCTACCTGCTCAAGTGTTTCCACTCCCTCAGCCACTACATCCAGGCGAAGATTATTCGCCATCGGCAAAATCGTCCGCGCGATCTCCATGCCTTCTCCCTCGTTCTGCATATCGCGGATGAAGGAGCGATCGATCTTTAACGTGTCGAGCGGAAAGCGGTGCAGGTAACTCAGCGAAGAGTAGCCGGTGCCAAAGTCGTCTATGGCCAGGCGAATGCCGATGGCCTTTATCTGTTGCAGCATTTCCACGGCCGCCGAGGGATCCGCCATAACGGCGCTTTCTGTGATCTCTAACTTCAGCGCACCCGGAGACAGCGACAGTTCATGCAGCAGCTTTCGAATGTCTACAACGAGGTTAGGCTGTAAGAATTGCTTGGCCGAGAGGTTTACGCTGATAATCAGGTCCTGACACCCATTTGAGCCAGTTCTCCAATCGCTCATCTGCCGGCAGGCTTCCCGCAGATTCCACCAGCCTAACTCGCGGATCAGGCCGGTTTCTTCCGCCACGAGAATGAATTCTTCCGGCCCAAGCAGTCCTCGAGTAGGATGCTGCCACCGCAGCAGCGCCTCAAACCCGACAATCCGTCCGGAATCCAAAGACACGATCGGCTGATAGAAATTGCGAAATTCCTCGCGTTCCAGAGCGCCACGCAGGTCCGTCTCCAACTGCAAGCGCGCCATTACGCTGGCCCGCATGTCCGCGTCGAAAACTTCAAAGCGGGCCTTACCCAAAGATTTGGCCCGATACATAGCCGTGTCCGCGTCGCGAAGCATGTCCTCCGGCTCGTCGTAGGCCGAATTGCTCAAGGCGATTCCGATGCTTACCGACGTGAATACCTCTTTCCCACCCAAGATGAACGGAGGGGCTAATGCCTTCATCAATCGATCCGCAGCGCTCTTGGCATCATTGGGATCCTTAAGATCGTCGAGGAGCACAGTGAACTCATCCCCGCCGAGGCGCGCCACAGTGAACGATTCTCCCAGACGGGCCACGGTGTCCGTGGAACGCAAGCATTTTTCCAGGCGATTAGCCACTCCGAGCAAGAGCTGGTCGCCGATCAGATGGCCCATGCTGTCGTTGATCATTTTGAAGCCGTCAAGATCCAGAAACAGAATCGCGAACAAGGCGTCCTTACGCCTCTTTGCGTGTTTGATGAGCCGCCCAAGCCGGTCTATGAAAAGCAGCCGGTTGGGCAGCCCAGTCAGAGGATCGGATACCTTTCGCTCGGTGATGTCGGTCTGCGAGCCTGCCATTCGCAGGGTTTTTCCCGAATCGCCGAATACCGCGAGCCCCCTATTCAACATCCACCGAAATGTTCCGTCTTTGTGGAGCATCCGATGCTCGCTCTCGAAGTGAGGCGTCGAGCCATTGCGATGGGCGGTTATCTCTTCTTTCACCCTTTTTCGATCGGCGTCATGAATCCGGTTGAACCATTCTTCCGGACCGTTGCCGATTTCATTTTCGTGCCAGCCCAGCATGGCTTTCCATCGCGGCGAGTAATACACGTGTCCCGTCTGAATATTCCAATCCCAAAGACCATCATTGGCCCCGCGCGCCGCCAAAGCGTACCGTTCTTCACTCTCTCTCAGTGCTTCCTGCGCTCGCTTGTGCGACAACTGAGTTCCGATGCGGGCAAGCGCCACCGGAAGGTCCACTGGTTTCGTCAGATAATCGTTTGCTCCCAGATTCAGGGCCTTGACGACGTCTTCGCTTTGACTCTTCGCCGTCACCATAATGATCGGGAGATCAACGGGCGAATGGCTTTCGCGCAGAGTTTTCAGCGCATCAAGGCCGCTGATCTCCGGCATCTCGATATCGAGAAGTACCAGGTCCACGGTGTTTTGTTTGACGCGTTGCATGAGCTGCTCTGCACTTTCCACGACGTCAACCAGATAGCCACTGCGCGCCAGCCGGCGGGCAAGCATATCCCGGTTCATTTCGTTGTCATCCACAATTAGCAAACGGCTTTGCAGTGAGCTCATGACGATTGCCTCACAACGAGCAAGTTCTCGATTTTGTCGCTCAGGCGCACAAATTCGACTGGCTTGGTATCGTAATCATCGCATCCGGCTTCGAATGCCTTTTCGCGGTCACTGACCAAGGCGTGCGCCGTCAGAACGATGATTGGAATATGGCAGGTGGATCCAGTGGCCTTCAGGAGGCGGGTTACTTCCCAACCATCCATAACCGGGAGGCTTAGATCCATTAGAATGAGATCTGGTCTTTCGGAGCGGGCCATCAAATATCCTTGCCTGCCGTCTTGCGCCAACACTACTCGATAACCTTTTTTCTCCAAGCGTCTGGATAGCATGTCCCGGTTCATTTCGTTGTCTTCCACGAGCAAGATTTTTGGCATGAAGTTAGTGCCTCCTCGGTCCAACGGCCTCGGGTTTTCGTGAGTTTTTCTGGCCTTTAGAGGGCCAGTTGGCTGGGAGCGCACTGGCTTTTTCGAGTGTAGAAAGGCGGACAGCACGGTGTTTTTCAATGAGAGTGACAAGCCGTTCGCGGTCAACCGGCTTAATTAGATAACTAGAGGCGCCCAAATCCCGCCCCATAGCCTCGTTGTCGACGATGGTTACCATGATGACCGGAATTTCCGCCAAGTCAGAATCGGCTTTGAGTTTGTTGAGAACCGTCCAGCCATCCCAATCCGGCATGATGACGTCCAGCGTAATCACCAACGGGTGAATTTGTTTTGCAAGCCGCAGACCTTCTTCTCCGCTCGAAGCAGCGACTACCCGGAACCCAAGCTTTGTCAGGGATCGCGACATAAGGTCGCGAACCGCCAAATCGTCATCAATCACCAGGATCGTGTCCGAATCCGGCTTGACCTCCGACGACGCGCCGGCATTGACTGTTTCAGGTGATTGCGTGTTTTCGGGATGCTCGCCCGCTGCCTGAACCGGCAGGTGCACCGTAAACACGGACCCCTGACCGGGCGCGCTCTCCACCATGATGCGTCCCTTCATCAACTGAACAAATCGGTGGCTGATCGCGAGCCCTAGCCCAGTCCCACCATATTTTCGTGCAATCGAAATATCGGCTTGAGTGAACTCGTGAAACAGGTTTTCCTGTTGCTCGGCAGTTATTCCGATGCCTGTGTCGCCGACTCGGAACTGAATCCAGTCTTGACCCGCGTTTGGGACGCGGTTCACATCCAGCAAGATCGTGCCGTGATCGGTGAATTTGCAGGCGTTACTCAGCAGGTTCAGCAGGATTTGGCGAACTTTTGTGACGTCAGCCCGCATCACGCCGATGTTCTGCGGCATACGAAGCTGGAATTCATTTGCGTTCTTCGCTATCGCTGGTTTGAGGGTCATAACGATTTCCTCAATCATGTCTGCGATGCCGAAGGCTTCGATGTTGAGCTGCATCTTGCCGGCTTCAATTTTGGACAGGTCGAGGACGTCATTGATTAGAGCTAAGAGGTGTTTGCCGGCCGCCTGAATTTTTTGGAGATCCCGGACATTCGAAATCTTGCCCAAATCTTGCACTTCTTCTTCCAACATTTCGCTGTATCCGATAATTGCGTTGAGCGGCGTGCGCAGTTCGTGGCTCATATTCGCGAGGAACGCGCTCTTGGCGCGGCTAGCCTGCTCCGCAGCTTGCTTTGCAGTGAGCAGTTCTTCTTGAGTGCGCTTGCGATGGACAATCTCCACTTCCAACTCATGCGTGCTTGTCTGAAGTTCATTGTTGGCGCGCTGCAACGCCGAGTCACGCAGTTGGATTTCGGATAGCATGGTGTTGAAACCGTCGATGAGCCTTCCAATTTCGTCGCCGTAAAAGCGCGTAGCTCGAATTTCGTAGTTCTTGTTGGAGGACACCATTCTCATGGTGTCCTCCAAATGCAGAATGGGCTTGGAGATCAGTTTCTGCAGCTTGGAGGAGAGCAGCAACGCCAGAGAACCGCAAATCAACACAACCACAATAATGATGCCCGTGTATCGTTTGGCGCGGGTATTCCACTGGCGCATGTCCGAAAGCAGGAACAAAGTTCCCACACGCTCGCCGTTCATCGTCACTTGCTCGAAGACCTGAAGATAGCCGTCCTCAAAGCGGTAGCCGTTTTGTTGCGAGCGGGAAGGAAGTGAGGGTGGCAGGCTCTTATTCGCGCGGAAATAGTGCGCAAATACTTTTCCTTCCGGACTGTATAGCGAGGCTGCCACGATGTCTTCCTTGGCCTTAAGGGCTGACAGGGTTGCGGTTGCGGCAGACTCATCTTTGAACGCCATCGCGGCGCCACTGTTGAATCCGATAATCTCCGCCTGGGTCATGAGGTCCTGGCTGAGCTGGCGGCGAAAGGACATCAGGTCGTAGATGAGGAAGCTGACCGAGGAGAGGACCAAGGCCAAGCTGCTGGTCAGCATGGTGATCAGCATCAGTTTCCGCTTGATGGATAGGTTCTGAAGGTTCATTCAGACTTCCTTCCATCGGCGGATTGCGGGACGATCCTCGCAAGCGCTAGCAACCGGGAACTGATATTCAAATTCGCTTGTTTCGCGGCTTCGATGTTGACCTCGAAGCGAACCTTGTTGTCCTGCAATGTGAGATTGATGATGCCGCCACGTGTAGCGAACCCAGGTGTTTCTCCAATAGTCAGAATGGGCAACCACTTCACCATGTTGAACAGGTCGGGGATATGTTCTTTTTCGGACGAGCTAACGAACAGGATGTTGCAGTCTTTGAGATCCTTAAGATCCTTGCCCCATTTCAGGCGTTTAACCACCAGATTGCGTCCGTCAAGTTTCTTATTTTCGACAACCCGATCGATGGTCGTTCCGAAGGGATCGGTTCCCAAGATGCCGATTACGATTGGAGAGTCCGCCTGGGAAAAAACCACCGAGGGCCATTGCACCAACTGGGCAAAGTTGTAGATAAAGCCTGCCTTGATCAAGTACTCGGAGGACGCCGCCGAATCCGAAGATTGTGCGTTGGCCCCCAAGGCCAGGCTCAAACAGAGCAGAACCGCGACTGTTAGCCGCGATCGTCTCATGAGCGCCATTCCCGAATGGAAGTAATCGTCATTCCCCATGACCACCAGACGAGCAACTTAGAATTTCCAAGCAATGCGTCCGCTAACGGTCCGCCGAACTTCTGTAGGTGTTGTGTTGATGAATTCCGGAATAAATTCCAGATGCCGGCTGTTCAGCAAATCCTGGCCAGCCAATGAGAGTTCTAGGTGCGTGCCCGGCCGCCATCCAAGATGGAAATCCAAAGAGTAGTAGCTGGGAATGTTGAGACTCGGCAGTTTGTCCACGTATCGAAGGCTGAGGTCCTGCTCGAAATGCTTGGGCAGATCGATGGAAGACTGCACGAAGAATTGATGCCTGGGACTCTGGCCATCGGGATTATCGCCTGTCGGGTCCTGGCTATCCTTGTTTTTACGAATGTTCATTTGCAGGTAGCTGTAAGAACCTAGAAGCTTCCATTTCGGAAGAACCTTCCATTCCACGAACGGTTCTATGCCGTAGGTTCCGCCACCCATTTTGTTGCTGGCGACAAAGGGCTGCACGATATCCGTTGGAGCCGGGCTCCCTTCGACAAAGGGCGCGCCAGGTTCCGCGGAACGCAGGTGGGTGTAGAAGTTGTAAAACGCAGCAATGTCCAACGAAAGAGACTTGGTTGCTTGGACGCGATACCCGGCTTCATACGCAAGAAGGTCTTCTGATTTGAACTGTGGGCTCCCGAAGATCGCTGCTACCACGGGGAAAGGAGTGGGATTGGGAGGATTGAGGTTCCCCGGTGGAATGACAGCTTCGTTCAGACGGAGGCCCTCCTCGGTCAAAGCCGGC
This sequence comes from Acidobacteriota bacterium, assembly GCA_003223295.1. Lineage (GTDB taxonomy): Bacteria > Acidobacteriota > Terriglobia > Acidiferrales > UBA7541 > Acidiferrum. The sequence continues at coordinate 27,538 of QHYM01000104.1, forward strand.
GTTCGGACGGCGCGAGAGACTGCCGCCCATACTGACTGATCCTTGCTGATGTTCCCAAGGAACCTGATATTCGGTTGCACTTCGAAGCCGGTGAAGTCGTTGTGCTCAAATTTGGCTCCGATAGTTACGTTTAACCGGCGGTTAAAAAGGCTAATTTCATCCTGCAGGAACGAGCTAAATTGATTTAGGTTGCTGTGGTTTGGCTGAAGAGAGACGGTGAAGCTGGATCCATTCGAATCCTGGATGGATCGGTACCCCAACCCCCAAACCAGTTCCTGTGATTCTCCAACGTGGATGTCGTGTTGAAAATCTATGTCGTATACATTTTCATGGTCTGTGAACAACGAATTGTCGACAACGTTCGTATTGTCGAAATACACCTGCAACGATGTGGAAGAGCGCGAAAAGGAATGATTCCAGCGGCCAAGCAGGTTTCCACCCTTATAATCTCCGTCATTCGGAAACGTGCTTGAATACGGCGGATTTAAGGAAGGTATAGTCAGGGTCTCGTTATAATTACTTTGATAGAGATCTCCTTGCACCGTGAGTGAATTCGGCCCCGTGGGGTGAATATCCATTCGGAACCCGCCGCGAACCGCGTCCCATCCATCGTTAGCGCGCTTCGCGGTTGCATCGTAGGAGGGCTGCCAATCGAAATATTTTGTGTAGATCCGGTAGTAAGAGGAATTGCCGATTTTTCCGCCATAGCGAGCGCCTTCAGCCGTTCTCTCCTCTGTTCCAACCTCTGCAGTCAAGATCCCGGACTGCGTTGCCTTCGCCGGCTTGGTAATAATATTGATGACTCCGTCCACGGCGTTTGCGCCCCACAGCGTGGCGCCTGGACCGCGGATCACTTCAATTCGATCCACGTCTTCCAGCATGACGTCCTGGACGTTCCAATACACTCCCGAAAACAGCGGCGTGTAAACGCTTCTGCCGTCGATGAGCACCAGCAGCTTGTTGTCGAAGCGGCCGTTAAATCCCCGTGAACCAATGGCCCATTTGTTCTGATCGATCCGTGCCACTTCCAGTCCGGGGACCATTCGCAAAGCCTCGGGAATGCTTGCCGCACCCGAGCGGCGAATGTCCTCTTGGGTGAGGACGAAGACGGCCGCTGCTGCGTCCGCAACTCTTTGCGTTCTCTTCGAGACCGACGTTACCTCCAGACTCATCAAGTCCTCGATGCTCATTCTGGAGATGTCTGGTACGCCTTGATTTTGGGCGGACGCACTGGCGCCAAGGAAAAGCGCGAGGACAATCAGCGATAAGATCCGTCCCCCGGCGGTTGGGGAGCCGTTGTTTTGGTTGCGAATCGGCAACATATTTAGCTACCTTTCTTCATGAAATTGCCGCGAAGTTTATCGTTGGATTCCCACTCACTGCCCTTCCCACTAGAGAGAGGGCAAGAGCCGTGCCCTTGAAACTTGTGTTCTCTATTTGCCTGTCTCATATCCCTTTTCCCCCGTTACGGTGAACTGCATGGAGTACGTGAGCGTGTCCGGTCTGCAGAGGTACTCAAGGAACCTTTGTATCTGCCGCTCGGCCTCCGCTTTGCTGCCAAGGGCCTTGGCCATCTGCGACTTTGCAATGTCCAGCTTTAGTTCCCATTGCCTGAGAATGTGCGGCTCAATCTCTCCGGCGATGAGGTGGTAGCATTCGACCTGGACGTCCACTTTCTTCAAGCCCGCCCCCCGGGCTAGCGAGAAGAGCTTTCGGCCAACGAAGGGGTCAAAGCCGGTCGCCGCTAGCGCGCCGACCACCCTTTCAACAGCGCGTTGCATTACCGGGTCCTCCGGGTAGTGCCACAAAAGCTGGCCGTCCAAATCCTGAAGTAAAACAATCCCTCCGGGCTTGCACACGCGCACCATTTCTGCCACAGCCTTTTCTTTTTCCCGAAGGTACTGAAGCAACATGCGCGAATACACCACGTCAAAGTGATCCGAAGGAAGCTGCATTGCTTGTGCGTCACCGCGAAAGAATTGCAAGCGAGGATTCTTAGGGTTTCTCTCGGTAGCTTCCTGCACGCGGTCTGCGCTAATGTCGATGCCGGTTGCCTTGATTGACGAATCCAGTGCGGAAACAGCGTTCAAAATCACGCCAGGGCCGCAGCCCACGGAAAGGACTTCCGCACCTGGAGGGACTCGATGGGCGAGGTACTTCTGAACCCACGCCTCTGGATCGACTTTCGCTTCCAGACGCGCGGCTTCCCGCGGGTCCTCCATGATGTAATCGATTGTGGCGGCTTTGTTCATTGGTATCCCTAAGAGACGAGCGAAGCCTCCATGTCATGCCTCTCGAACCTTGTCAGCAGCTTGGAATAGAAACCGTCAATGTGGCGATAGAAGCGAAGATTTCCATCACGCAGCCAGATGCCCTGGCAGTAGTCGCGCAGGTACTCGGCGCCAAAGCGAACGAGAGCCGGCGAAGCGATTGCGTCGGCAATGACCGGGATCGCATCAAGTTCAAAGTCCTGGTATGCCGCGGAGGACGCTTTGAGCAGAGCGGCAACCACATCAGGCACATCAGAATCAGCAGCCTCGGGACGAAGGAGCAAATCGCAGCGATTTTCCAGATAGCTGAAATTCGCCCCCAACGGGCCGCGATAGGCAATGGCTGCGCCGATTGGTTCGTTTTTGTGTGCGCGGTATGCTAGCCAGACTTGCCGTGTCCGCCGGAGGCCCACGCTACGATAGAGCTCATCGACAGCCTTTAGCTCTACGTCGACTGCCAGTTCCTCTGCAGTCAGGTAAATAGATCCTCGGCTCGCCCGAGCGACCTCGCAAAGAGCTTGCTTGTGGGTGGAATCGTAAGGCACGACGTGAATTCCGCGAGCCGCAGGCAGCGATAGTCTGCGCGACAGCGCAAAGTACATGTGTTGCTGAACCGAAGAAAGCGATGTACCAATAGTGTGAACCATGGATCCGAAGACGCGCGAGGGGAACCGGTTCTCGGGGCGAAACCAGTTCTGATAAGACTCATCCACTCCCCTCAGAATGCTCGCGGCCGTTCCCGCCAGCATCACCGCGCGCGAGCCGAGTGGATTGTTCTCAGAAACCAGGTGTTGCGACATCCAACCGTGATGGGTCGTTCGCCAGACTGCAATCGATGCACGTCCGCTTTGTTCATCGCCGGCACTGACCACATAAAGCAGAGACTCTCCGCCTCGGAGCATCCTGCGCCAGTTTTCTCTCACTTGTCCGAGATGCGGAGTAAGGCGCGCAGCCTTCCCCGGATAGAGGAAGCCGGTCCTCTCATACAGAGCAAAGAGCTGATTGATCGAAAGGGCGTTCACCTCGACTCCGTATGAGGTATGAACCTCAGAGAGCCGCGGCAAGCTCTTCAGTGTTTTTTGATCGAGCGCATCTAAAGGCATCTGGCCTCCGTGAAAGTCACACCACTTCCATCCGCGCCCCTCTAACGCCCACTGATTTCCCTATCGCAAGACCACCTAGTTATACGGGTACAGTCTGTAGGCAAAAATGGGGCGTTCGTACTGTTCCAAAGCGGGGCCGCAGGCAGCCTGCTAACTTGCTGAGTTATTACCAATGAGTTAAACATGAGCAAGGGGGGGGGTTAACGAAAGCAATCCTCCGGCTGCTGACCTAACTGCAAGAGTGGTAAGCACTTATTTGCAGGGGCAGCCTGCGTATGACTCTTCAAACCGCTGTAGTCTGAAGTAAACGAACGTCCTATTTTTGTAGTACTTTTGGAGTGTCTTAAAGTTAAACATGGGAATCGATAGCATTTTGGATTTTTCTTCCTACGCGGGTGTAGGCGCTTTTCGGACTTGCGTGGCCACCTGCGGAAGAGTATTGTCCTCTTCGAAAAAGCGACCACGATCGTTACAGGGGCGCCGTCACCCGGCTAGGTACACGATGTGGTCCGCGCTCGACACCTTTTTCTTATAGGACAGTCCTACTCGTTCCGGCGTCGCTGGCGTACAGCTCCTCTCAGGGACGGCCTGAGGCTGTGAGGCTTGAAAGACGTGACCAGTCAAAGTTTGCCGTTAACCACGCCGGCGAATCTCCGCATCTTGGCTAGCGATGCTGATCTTTCGCGGCTAACCGACGAAGAACTCATCCTTTGCTTAAGGGCCGGGAGAAGCGAGGCGATGACCCATCTCTTCGATCGCTATTACATCACCGTTCGAAGCGTCGCCCGAAGAGTGCTTCGAAACTCCGAAGACATCGCGGATGTCGTCCAGGAATCCTTTCTTGACCTTCACCAAAACGCAAGAACTTTTGACCCTGCAAAGGGATCACTGAAAGCGTGGATTTCTTGTTTAACCTATCATCGCTGCATGAAAAGACTGCGGGCTCTGAAAAAACGGGATTGGCAATCCGGAGACGACGAAGAAAGCCTGGCGATTTTGGAAGCGAATGTGAAGCCAGAGCAGTGGATCCGTTCGCTGGACTTTCGAAAGTGCCTGGACAAAGCGCTGACTTCTTTGAATGAAAAGCAGCGCAAGACCATGGTGATGTACTTTTTTGACGGCAAGGAGCTCGGTGTCATTGCCAAGGAGACCGGCGAAAGCTTCGGGAACGCTCGTCATCACTTGTACCGAGGCTTGGAGAAAGTTCGAAAGGAACTGGTGCAAAACCACCTGCTCGCGGGCTATATAGAGTTTGGGAGCGTGGAAGGACACAAGAAGGTGGCGCGCTGACCGTGGAATCCTCTCACGAATATTTCGATCTGCTTTGCGCGATGGCGTCCGCTCATCAAGCCTCTCCGGAAGAGGAGCGTCAACTGGCAGAGCACGTCGAGTCGTGCGCGGCTTGCCGCCAGTCCGTTGAACAATTCAGACAAATCGTTTGGCAAGTCTATCAAGAGCAATTTGCAGGCGAAGACGAACGAGATGCAGTGGGCTTGTCCCAGGACGAGGCCGGCGAAAAATTGCTGGCAGAAGATCGCTTATTGAGAGAGCTTCGCAGAACGCAAGCGCTGCCGCTGACCGGCGAGCGGTTCGGTTTGGCGGCGGAGCGAAAGGGCACAGCGCGGAGAGTATTCTCTCTCTCCGGTGCTCCTGCGTGGGCGAGTTGGGCGGTGGCGGCATCCTTATTGATAGCGGTAGCCGTGAATTCGACGCAATACTGGTTTTCGAGGCGACTTTCGGGGAACGAGGAAGCGCGGGCAATCGCGCTTCAGAAGGAAGTGGATCAGCTTCGGGAGGATCTGGCGAGAGAGCGGGCGGAACGCTCGCAAAGCGCACAGAAGCAGCAACCTGCGGCGGAGAACGGCGAGGCGCGGAAACTGCTGGCTGAAAACGAAGCCTTGCGGCGGAGTTTGGCGGACAGCGAGGCGGCGCGGGAACAGCAGGCCCGCGATTTTGTAGCTTTGCGGGACAGAGAAAGATTGCTGCAGAGTTCGCTGGATGTGCTGCAGGCGTCCCAGGCCAGCGTGGAAGCAGAGAACGCCGGACTTTCAGAGCGGATTTCGAAATTAACGGACGACTTGAAGAAGGCGCGCGAAGATTCGACAGCGCTGACCGCACGGAATGAAGCGTTATCGCAGGAGACGCTTACCAAGGTGAAGTACGCGGAACGCCAGCAGAAGCTGCTGGCCACGGACCATGACATTCGCGACATTTTGGGTTCGCGCAGCCTGCATATTATCGATGTGTATGACGTGAGCGGCGAAGGCGAGCTGCAGCGGCCGTTTGGGAGAGTTTTTTATAACGAGGGGAAGTCGCTTATTTTCTATGCCTTCGACCTGGACCAGCAGAAGGGCCTGAAACGCGGGGCCGTTTTCCAAGCGTGGGGGCAAAAGGGGGAAGGGAAGGAAATCGCGCGCAGCCTGGGGACCTTTTATATGGACGATTCGTCGCAGAATCGCTGGGTCCTTAAAGTGGATGACACCCGGGCATTGTCGCGGATCGATTATGTGTACGTGACGGATAGTTCGCGCAAGGAGAGCGTGAAGCCCAAAGGGAAGCCGCTGCTGTCGGCGTTTCTCAACGGGCCAGCGAATCACCCGTAGATTTCAGAGATCAAGTTCCAGCGCGTCCTCTTGTTCAAATACCTCAAGTAGCCGATCGCGTCCTCTCGCTGTTTGGAGCGAATAAGCCTTTTCGTATGAATAAGGTAGCGGACGACTTCAAGTAAAGGTTTAAGATTTCATTCGGGGGGACTACCCACCCCCCAAGCACTGTTGCATGAATATCAAAATACAGGACTTACAAAGCGGACAGTTCGTAAGTGATTGATTCTAAAAAGAAGCGAGATAGGTGGCGAGACGTCTGACGTATGACGCTTGGAAAAGGAAAAGCGGCACTCTAGGCTGCCACGCTCCAAAACTCGCAATACTTCCTAACTTCAAATTCTAGCAGAGGGAACGGTCCCGTCAAGGGCGATTTGAAACCGGGAAATCCAGAAAGTTTTCGGATAGTTGAAGCGAGTATCTGGCGATGAAAGGGACATGCAGCGCGGAGTTGGTACAGAGGGCGGGCCGCGGGGCTATAGGAAAAGTAGCAGGGGTGATAGCGCCATTCAAAAAAGTGAGGTACGGGAAACTCATGAGAAACGCCAGAGTAGTGTGCGTGGTTGTGTGCGTATTGCTGTGTTTGCTGGGGGTGAGCAGTTCGGTCCTCGGGCAGGGAGACGTGGCCAGTGTGTCCGGCCGCGTGCTGGACCCCAACGGGGCCATCATCATCGAGGCGACAGTAGCCGCGAAGAATGTGGATAAGGGCGTCGAAACGGTGGTGCAGACGAACGAAGACGGAATCTACCGTTTTTCAAACCTCAGCCCGGGGAGCTATGAATTCACGGTGTCCAAGCGAGGCTTTAAGGTGATCGTAAAGCCAGGAGTTACCCTACATCTCGCGGACACGATTTCCCTGAATTTCAACATGGTGGTGGGGGCCATCAATGAAACGGTGACGGTGCAGGCGGGCGCATCGATGATCAACACGACAGATGCGTCGATCAGCACGGTGGTGGATCAAAGCTACATCAAGAACATGCCGCTGAATGGACGCAGCTTCCAGGATTTGATCCTGCTCACGCCGGGGATCGTGACAAACACGCCGCAAAGGTCCTCGACGCTTGGCCAGAGCGGTGAATTCAGCGTGAACGGCCAGCGCACGGAATCGAATAACTACACAGTGGACGGCGTGAGCGCCAACGTGGGCGCCTCGGCGGACATCTTTGGCTATGCGATGACAGAGGGAGCGGGCGCCAGCGGCTCGGTGCCCGGCGCGACCGCCCTGGGAACGACGCAGGCGTTAGTGTCTGTGGATGATCTCCAGGAGTTCCGGGTGGAAAGTTCCACGTATTCGGCGCAATATGGACGCAATCCCGGAGCGCAGCTGGTTTTTGAAACGAAATCCGGCACCAATCAGTGGCATGGCACGGCATCGGATTACTTGCGGAATGACTATTTTGACGCGACCGAATATTTCACCAATTGGTTTCGTTCCGTTGATCCTACTCTCAGGAAATCCCCGGTTCGGCAGAATGATTTTGGCGGGACGCTGGGCGGACCGTTGAAAATTCCCGGCCTTTATAATGGGAAAGACAAGACATTCTTCCATGTATCGTATGAGGGGCTACGGTTGATGCTGCCACAGGCGGCAGCATCCTACCCTGTGCCGGACCTTTGCATGCGCGGCGACACCGCCAGCTGCCCGGTTGTCAACGGCACACAAAGAACCCCGGCTGACAGCGCAGTCCTGCCAGTGGTGAACGCGTTCCCCTTACCCAGCCCCAACAGCATACAGGATCCAACCGACGGCGTTTCCCAGTTCGTGGGTGCATGGTCTAATCCGGCGTCTGTCAATTCGACGGGTGTCCGTTTCGACCACACGGTTACTCAGAAATTGAGGCTGTTCTTCCGATTTAGCAACTCAACTTCCGATTCTAAAACCCGAGGATCGGCATTCGCCTTTCTTCCTCCTTCAGGGGTTGCGAGCACTCCCTATACTGATCGGACGTACACGGCCGGGGCCAACAGCGTCTTCAGCAGCCGCCTGAGCAACGATCTTCGTTTGAATTACAGCTCGAATGTGACTACGAGTACCCTCTCGCTGGACACCTTTGGAGGCGCCAAGGCCGCAGACTTCGTGCAACTTGCCCAGATCAGCGGTCCATTTGCATCCGTGGGCGTAAACTTTGCCCTTGGCCCGTATTTCCTAAATATCGGACAGCAGGTAACTGCCGGGGCTCAGCAGCAGTGGCACTTAGTCGACACACTGCACATGGTGCGCGGGCTCCACCAACTGAGTTTTGGCGTGGATTACCGACGTTTGACTCCGTATGCCAAGCCGTTCAATCCGTTGTTGGGGTATTCCTTTGGTTTTGTCGCAGGAGAGGCCGACGTCGAACAAAATAACGCCCTCACTGTATACCTAACAGATGGTCCCGCATATCCGCTCTATTCCAACTACTCCCTGTTTGCTCAGGACGAATGGAAGGCGACACAACGTTTGAGCCTTTCTTTTGGATTGCGTTGGGAAGTAAATCCGCCACCCGGCGTTACCCAAGGCACGATGCCCAGCAATGTTTTGTTTCAGAATCCGGACGTAAATAGCTGGCAGCTTGCACCGCAGGGCACGCCACTATGGAGAACGAGTTGGTTCGACTTGGCCCCTCGGCTGGGTGCTGCCTACATTGTTCGCAACACGCCAGGTTGGGAGACCGTCGTGCGCGGCGGCGGCGGCCTGTTCTTTGATAGCGGCCAGCAGGTTGGCTCGCTCGGCTTTGATGGGCCAGGATTCAGCTTGGCAAGTTTTGGCTTCGGCCCGTTTCCCAGCGGCGCGGTTGGGGTTGGGCTCACGGACCAGGCCCTAGCGGCTTATGGCTATTATCCTCATTTGCAATTACCTTACACGCTCCAATGGAACGCAGGCATTGAACAGGCCTTGGGTAATTCACAAGCACTGACGCTCTCTTACGTTGGTTCGCATGCGGGGAGATTGCTTCAGACGAACCACATTCCGAGTTCCGTTGCGACAAGCGGAATTGCGAGTCAGACGGTCAATGGTGTTTTCCTCGTCCAGAACGGCCTCACCTCGGATTATGACTCGGCACAGCTGCAGTTTCGCAGAAGGCTGTCGCGGGGGTTGACATCTCTGGGTTCGTACACCTGGTCGCACTGTTTGGATTATGGCTCGACGAACGCCAACTTTGGCTACCAGAGGGGGAATTGCGACTTCGACGTGCGGCACAATCTGCAGGCAGCTTTTTCGTATGACGTGCCCAATGTGGGACATGGTGGGATCGCCGGGGCCCTATTGCACCACTGGGGAATCGATGATCGCTTCATGGCGCGGACCGCGTTCCCTGTCACCTTGGTGGGAAACATCATTCCGCAGGTCGATGGAAGGCAATATGATGCCGGTCTCAGTTTTGTTCCTGGCCAGCCGATTTACATTTACGGCGCCAATTGCACGTCTGTGCTTCAAGCAATGGGGAACCTTCTGCCAAACCAGGGATGCCCAGGCGGGCGGGCCATTAATCCAAATGCTTTTACGTCCGTAAGCAGCGGTTTCGGCGATACCCCACGCAACTTTGCCAGAGGTTTTGGAGCTTGGCAGATGAATCTGGCGGTTCGCCGCGAGTTCCCGATTTATGAGCATCTCGGCCTGCAATTTCGCGCGGAGGCTTTCAATATCTTCAATCATACGAATTTTGGCTTTGTAAACGGCCACTTTGGACAACCTACCTTTGGGCAAACCACGGCAACCCTTGCGAATTCGCTGGGTGTCCTAAGCTCGCTGTACCAAATGGGCGGGCCGCGCTCGATGCAGTTCGCGCTCAAGGTCGTGTTCTAGCCGGTTCACGGTTAGAAGTTGATCGTGGCACGTCGAAGCTCCGGCGGACACTCTCCTCACGCCGGAGCTTCGTGAATGAGCTGTAAATGAAAGCGTCTCAATCAGAAGCCCAGATTGCTAACCTGGATTTCTGACGAGACAGACAAATGATCTACCGAGAGGCGACATGAACCTGTACTCCTGAGCCTGCCTGCGGAAAGCAGGCGAATCGAAGGATCTCGACGAACATACAGTTTGCACTTTCAGATCGGTTGAGATTCTTCGGGCATTCGCGACGGATGCCCTCAGGATGACAGCATTCGCAGCTTTGCAGCTTCAAAGCGCATGGCTTACGAGAAATTCAGGATGAGAGAAAGAGGTTTGTAGCGATGGTTCCCGGGAAAATGATACTTGGCAGTTTGTTCTTAGGAACCCTCGTGTACTTGTTTGGCGCAGGTTCGCTAACGTTGATGGCCGAGCAGACGAAAAGGCCCTTCACCGTGGCCGACGACATTGAAACATCGCTCTTGCTTCCGCTGGAAGATGGGCCAAACGTGCGGTTTTCGCCCGACGGAAGCTATTTCGCGGTTTATAGCGAGCGCGGGAATTTGGCCAGGAACCAAGTTGAAGATTCGCTCCGGTTCTACCGGAGCCAAGAAGTCGAGAATTTCCTGGCGCACGCGAAGGAATCGCGGCTGCCTTCCCCAGCGTGGGTGGTGAATCGCTCGGAAAAAGAGGGACCGATCATCCACAATTGGCGCTGGCTGGCAGACTCCAGTGGAGTGGCCTTTTTGCAGCCAGCGGCCAATGGAAACTATCAACTCGTCCTTGCCGATCTGCGAAAAAAGACAATCGAACCGCTGACCTCCCCCTCCGAGCAACTCGGGGAATACGCCCTGTTCGATATTCGTGATCGGAGCCATTACGTTTACACGGCGGCTGACCCGCAAGATGCAAAGAGTGTGCCAGAGAAGCAGGAGAGAGAGAGTCGTGCGCCAGCGATTGTGGGGACGGGGCGCCGTCTGGAAGAGCTGCTTTTTGCAGACGATCCTCTGGTAAAGAAGATAGTGACTGCCCCTAAGAGCTACCTGTGGGCGGTCGTGGGGAACAAGCGTTTCGAGGTGAAGCACGATGGCAAGGCCCTGGTTCCTCAAGCACAGCCATTGGGGCGGGGGCTGGCACTGGCACCCGATGCCCGGACCGTGGCTTTGACACTTCCCGTTCCGGAAGTGCCATCCTCTTGGGAAACGCTCTATCCGCCACCTTCGGCATCCTCCTTCTACAGGATCCATGCCGGGCAAGGATCGGCGAGGCAGTTCGTCCGCGTTGATTTGCAAACTGGCGCGGTTCACGCGTTGACGGACGCGCCAGTTAGTATGGATGGCGGTTGGATTGCGTACGGGGGTCCTGATTGGTCAAGCAATGGCAATCAAATCGTGCTGCCAGGAACTTTTGTGAAGGCACAGGATAACGCGCCATCGCGGCCGTGTGTCGCAATTGTGAATATACGGTCGGACGCCTCTAGTTGTGTGGAGATGATAAAGAGCAGCCATGCTGATAATCCGACCGATGCGGGTTCCCACACGGTGATCGCTGCCCGCTTTGTCGATGGAGATGAGCAGCGGGTTCTCGTGAGCTTCTGGAAGGAAAACTGGTCCACCTGGACGACGAAGTACGAGTGGAAGGGCAACCGTTGGGAAATGATCGGGCAGAGCGAGGGAGAGGAGCAAAGCGGCCTAAGCGGCCTGCAAGTTAGGGTAAAGCAGGATCTCAACGAGGCGCCACTGCTGGTTGCTTCCATGAAAGGGAATTCACGGGTCATCTGGGATCCGAATTCGCAGCTCAAAGATATCCAGTTGGGCCAGGCCAGCGTATACACGTGGAAAGATAAGGAAGGGCGGGAGCAGAAGGGCGGACTGTACAAGCCCGCCAACGACCAGGCAGGTCGGCGCTACCCGCTGGTGCTTCAGACGCATGGATTTCTGGAAGAAGGATTCCGGCCCTCGGGGACCGGCTTTGGACCGGCGTACGCCGCAAGAGCGCTGGCCGGCGCAGGCATCGCAGTGCTGCAGCTTGGAGAACAATGTGCCGCTCCAGCGCCTAACGAAGGGGCCTGCGCGGTCTCCGGCTATGAGGCCGCTGCAAACCAATTGGTGGCCGATGGACTCGTCGATCCCGATAAGATCGGCATCATCGGGTTCAGCCGGACTTGCTACTACGTGATGGAAGCGCTGACCACTGGTTCATCCCTCCACCTTAAAGCTGCATCGGTCACGAGCGGAGTAATGGAAACCTACTTTCAATACATGCAGAGCCCGGAAGGATCAGAGGCGAATACCGTGATCGGCGCCGCGCCCTTCGGCGAAGGATTGCAGCAATGGTTAAAACGATCTCCGGGGTTCAATCTCGATAAGATTACAACGCCGCTGCTGGTCAATGCAGAGGGCCGAGGTATCAACGTTCTGGAGATGTGGGAGCCTTACGCCGGACTGCATTATTTACACAAGCCGGTGGACCTGATCGTCCTGAATACGGATGAGCACGTGCTGACGAATCCAGCGGTGCGCCTGGCATCGCAAGGTAGCCGCCGGGAATTGAAATTATTCCCAGTCGGCATACGCGGGGATGAGGTCGTTCTGGCCGGTGCTGTTTTCATTGAGGGGGTTGACCGGGGATTTGAAAGTCGGGTGGGTTGCCTGCAAGACATGGATGGCGATGAACGGCGTTAGTTCTGGAGCTTCGTATTTCATGGTTTCCGTCCCCTTTGACAATGGTCAAACGCACTTGTAGAGTAGAGTTCCGGCTGGCGATGAAATCGCTGGAGCGCCCGGTGCTTCGGGCGCCCCAGCAGGGAGTTACTTAATCCTCCCAGTCGGCGTACGCGTGGATCACGTCGTTCCGGAGACTGGCGTCCTGCAAGAAGCTGGACGGAGCCTTGAACACCGGATGCGTGGACTGTTGAATCGCATTGACGGCGGTCAATGCGGTCAGTTCAGGCGTTTCGTATTTCATGGAGTTCACCTCCTTTTCTACAGAATTCACCTACATTAGTTAGCTGGAACGAGAGCTCGAGCTAACTAAACTCTTGAAGAACCAATTGCAGGAGCGCCCGGTGCTTCGGACGCTCCTGCAGGGAGTTAATTAATCCTCCCAGTCGGCATAGGCGCGCTGCACGTCGTTCATCAGGTGCGCGTCCTGCAGGATGCTGGCAGGAGCCTTGAACACCGGATGCGTGCCTTGCTGAATGGCATTGACGGCGGTCAATGCGGTCAGTTCAGGCGTTTCGTATTTCATGGATGTCACCTCCTTTTCTACTGGATTCAGCTACATTAGCCGGCTAGAACGAAAGCTCGTGGCCAGCTAAACCTTTGGGCCGACTGTTGTACGCGCTCTCTCTACCTCAAGCGGCGAAAACCTTTTTCTCTCTGCGGGAATCGAGCTTGCAAGGACTCCTTGAGTGGTAAGGTGCCGGAGCCAGGCTTCCAATGTGAGTGTCGGTGCCAGGCTGCCCATAGAAATTCCTTCTTCGTTGCGACGGGCCTTCTGTAAAGCATCGAAAAAACGCGTTGCGTTGATAATCCCGATGGACTCGCTAATCAGGGCCTGGCCGCCGATCTCAAACATGCGCGGCCGTTCCGTGTGAGCCTCTTTTTTCATATCCGGTGGGATAAAGCCCTTGTTCCTTCTTTTGAGGATTTCCTCAGGGACGATGCCCCTGAGTGCGCGCCTTAGCAGTGAACGGCGCTGGCCGATGCGGACTAATTGTTGCCAAGGGATGGCGCAGGCGAATTCCCGGAGATCGCGATCCATGAAGGGATAACGCACCGCGCGGAGCAATAGCGGAACTTCAGCCGTGCCAAAGGTTGCGAGCAACCTACGTTCGTATTCCAGGCCGTTAAGCTGATTCTGAATGCTGGGCAAGGGCCCGAAGAGGTTCGTCCGCGTTGGGTAGCGCAACAGGGCGGCGCGATTCCTGCTTACAAACCCAGGATGAAACCAAGGGCTGGCCGAGTCTATGGGATCAGCCATGCCGGAAAGCGAGGGGACAAGAAAGCCACGAACAGCCTGCCAGAGCAATGGAAGCAGAGGGCTTTTCATTTTTGAAGCCCAGGCTCGCAATTGGCGTGACAGGGCAAGGAGTTGCGCTCTCGAAAGCAGGTTTTGAAGTTCAGGAACGGGTGAAGGGGAGCCGCCACCTGTGGGGATTTCTCCCCCGACTCCGGAGAGAGCCACGCGATGCCCGTTTGATTTCATGAGAACGGCGTATTGCTTGAAGAATGCGTCTCTTTCGCGGCTCGGAAAAGGGGTGGCCGCAAAGGGGTCGTTCTCGAATTCCGGTTCAGGAGACGGTTGTGAGGAGTTGTTTCTGAGGTGGGCCAGATTGATGTGATAGCCTGGGCGGCCGCGTTTTTCTTCGACTTTGGCGACCCAATGGAGTTCGTTGAAATCAGGCTCGAGGTGATCGTAGGAGTCGTCGTACCAGGAGATGGTGTCCACGCGCGGGCAGTCGGCCTGGCCACGAGCCATGACGAGGTCGGCCATGCAAACAATCGAGCCGGAGTCCATGCCCCCGCTTAGGTCGGCGAGGACAGGACGGTCGGAGCGGAGCTTGCGCTGAACGGCAGTGGCGAAGACGGAACGGAAGTGCTCTTCGTATTCTGCGTCTGTGCGGTACGAGATTCTTTTGCCGGGATCGAAGTCCCAGTATTCCCGGACGGATTGCTTTCCGGGCCGAAGCAGCACATAAGACGCAGGCGGGACAGAAGAAATGCCGACATACGGGCTCAGATGCGCGGCAGGAACCTGGGAAAACCAGCCGGCAATGTACTCCTCGCAGATGGCAAAGGTCTTGCCGGCAAACAGAACGAGCGGATCGAGAATGGTGCACCAAGTAACGTCGTCTTTCGCGCAGGAATAGTAAAGGTGTCTGCCGCCGAAAATGTCCTTGGCGAGCAGCAGAGTCCGGCTGCCCGGGTTCCAGACGGAGAGGGCCCAATCGCCGAGGAGCTTGGCAAAACACTTTTCGCCCCACTTTTCGTAAGCTGCGGCGGCGATGGCAATGTCAGTGGATTCCGCGGTCGTTGAATTAGGAAGCTCGCGAAGGAGGTCGGTGCGATTGTCCAAACGCCCGTCCCAGGTCATAACCGCGCCGGAAAGCGATACGTGGGGCTGTTTCTCGCGCCTGGATTCCTTCGTCGTGCAGAAGGCGCGATAAAGGATCTTAACGCCCTCTTTGGAGTAGGATTCATTGCTGTCAGGCCCATAAGGAGCCAGAGTCTCGCCCACCTTCTCAACGTACTCCGGTGAGGGCGGCTGCCCGTCGAAATTCCATCTTCCAAACTGCACGCTCATGATTGTTCCTCTAGATTTCTTGTGCCGATTCTCGAAAAAAGCCGTTGCGGTCTATGGTTCAACGCTCGAGAAGCTGACTTTCTCCTTGCTCTTTGTTGACTAGCCCTCAATCGAGGGCTGCCATGCCAACTCCCGTTTTTCCGGAGTGTCCAGCTTTACAACACCGAACTTGCGAATATCCTTCAGCCAGCCTTCAATGAGAATCGTGCGGGTCAAAGAGATCATTGGAATCTCGTCTTCCCCCCGCCGGGCTTTTTGTAACGTTTCTATAAGACGTGCTGAGTCGACAATTCCAAGTGAGCCGATCACCATGTTCTGGGTCATTTCCATCAGTTTGGCCCAATCTCGGGAGACTGTTTTCATCGGCGCGCGCGCAACAAAGGCCTTCGTCTTGCGGTTCAAGATTTCGTCCGGAACGATCCCAGCAAGCGCCCGGCGCATCAAGGAACGCCGCTGCGCTGGCCGGACCAACTGCTCTCGTGGGATGGCGTACATGAACTCGAGCAAGTCGCGGTCGAGATAGGGGTAGCGCTTTTCGTAGGCCGGTTCGAAAGACAGCGCGGTGTTGGCCAGTTGTCTGCGCAAGAAGTCGAAGGCTTCCACGTTGGCCTGAAGACTGGGGAGGGCACCGAACAGCCTGGTCCTTTTGCCATAACCAGTGAGGGCCGTCCAATTGCGCTTAACAAACCTTGGTTGTAACCAGGGAACCGGTCGAACGTACTCGGGGACTCCCAAAAGGGCCGATGGAAAGAAGTCCCTGACTGCGCCCCAGAACAATTGCAACCACGGTTTTCTTTTGGCCAGGGCCCAGGCTTTCAATTGGTGAGCTAGAGCCCCGAATCTAGCTCGGGCGAGAAGGTCCTGGAATTCCGGTGAAGCGGTCGGCACGCCGCCCATTACCTCGTCACCGCCAGTACCGGAAAGCACCACGCGATTGCCTTGTGAAGTGAGGCAAGCCCTGAGCTGCGGAGAGCAGCGGCCATCCGAACCCGGGGTAGTGATAAAGCGGTCGTTCAGGGGAACGGCAGGTTCTTCGAGCCTTTCTGAGTCTTCCCGCACGCCGACGTCAACGTGCCAGCCAGTCCTGCCGCGCTTCTCTTCAATCTTTGTGAAGTAGGGCCGCTCGTTCCAGTTGGGTTCGGAGTCGTCGTAATTGGAGATGGTATCGAGTCGAGGCGTTTCTGCCTGGCCACGAGCGATGATGCTATCCGCTACGCAGACAATCGAGGACGAATCTCGGCCACCGCTCAGCTCAGCGAGGATGGGGCTGTCGGAACGGAGATGACGCTGAACCGCCTTGAAAAAAACGGTGCGGAAATGCTCTTCGTACTCGGCGTCTGAGCGATAGCGAATTCTCTTTTGGGGATCAAAATCCCAGTACTTACTGATCGTGCGCTTTCCAGGTGTCAGAAGCACTGACGAAGAAGGTGGCACGGAATGAATCCCCTGGCATGGCGTCACCTGCGGCGCTGGAAACACAGCCAGCCACCCGGCGATGAACTCTTCGTTGAGGGAGAAAGTCTTTCCGGCAAGCCTGACCAGTGGATCAAAGACGGTGCTCCAGGTCACCTGATGGGCGTCATAGAAGTAATAAAGGTTCCGCGTGCCAACGGGATCCTTAGCCAGGATGAGCGAGCGGTTATGAGGGTTCCAAATGGATAGCGCCCAATCTCCGATCAGTTTTCCAAAACAATTCGTGCCCCATCGTTCGTAGGCCGCGGCAGCGATGGCCACATCGGGAGAGGCCAGCCTCACAGAGTTATGCAACCCGCGAATGAGTTCCGTTCGATTGTCCAGCCGCCCATCCCACGTGAGCACCGCGCTGGATGGAGATACATGAGGCTGAGTTTCCCGGCGTGATTCCTTTGTGGTTTGCAGTGCGCGATATAGGATTCTCACGCCGCCGTTGGAATACGTGTGGTTGCTGTCGGGCCCATAAGCGGCAAGAATTGAGGCGGCCTTTTCAAACTGCTCCTTGGTGGGAGGCTGGCCATCGAAATTCCACTTTCCAAACTGGACGCTCATTAGTTGGCTCCGCGATCCGCTCTGTTTAAGGATTTACTAGCACCTGTCGAGGACTGCATACATTCCTGGGGTGTACGACTTGTCGTTCACGACGCGGCCATCAACCTCGACCCAGGCATGCGCCTTGAACGGCATTTGTTGAGCGCCAATCACCATTTGCGCCGGCACACCGTACTTCTTGAGCAGACACGTTGCGACGGCGGAACGCTGCAAACACAGGGCTTCCTTCCAATACCAAATGCATGCCATATCCACCGCGTGACAGACTCGTTCGACGATATTGGGCGAAGCTTGGTTCTTGCCGACGGGGTACCTGCGTACCTTGCTGTAGAGGGCTGAAAAATTCTTGCGTGCCAAGTAGAAGTCAAAGTGTATGAGCTTCACGTAGGCCTGCAGTCCAAGGGGCAAGATCACAAGGGTTTCTTCCCGACGAGGACAGGCTGGCTCTGATGCTTGGCGGCTGTCGTCATGGGAAGCAAGCATGTTGTTGTGCATGCGGGTCATTTTTTCTCCGACCTTCACTCTTGTTGTGTTTTTGGGGCGGGCTGGAAAAACTGGGCAAAGCTAACTGAGAACGACTCTGAAGACACCGTGATGATTAGCGATGTGACCCTCCGGGGTCAATACAAGACAGTTCTCATGCGCGGCCAAAATCTGAATGATTCGGCCATTTGTTAAGAAATGAATGAGAAATGGGAAGTTTATTCGCTTACTAGTACCACGAGGAATGCGCCGAAGAAAGGGATTTGCTGGAGCGAAACATCCAGTCCGAATTGATTTTCCGGGCACTGCTCCTGTGTGAACTAAAAGCTTAACGATGGAGGAGCGGCGCTTTCTTGCGTGCAGAAATTCAAGTTTGGCTGGCTTCCCATGGTGAAGACTATCGTTGCTCCATTCGCGAGATCAGCGTGGCGGAACCATACTTTGGAATACGGCTGACCGTTGAAATGGATTGTTTGAATGTACTTGTCGCCTGGAGATGTTCGTTTTGCTTCGACGATGAGCTTTTTCCCGTTGTTCAATTCTATCTCTGCCCGGTCGAATAGCGGGGTGCCGAAAACATAGTTTCCGCTTACCGGATCAACAGGGTAGAAACCCAGCGCGCTGATGACGTACCAGGCGGACATTTGACCACAGTCTTCATTTCCCGCGAGTCCGTCGGGTTGGTTGTCGTACATTTTTTCGAGAAGGTACCACACGCGCTCTTGCGTTTTGTAAGGAGCGCCCGCGTAAGCATAGAGATAGGCGATGTGGTGGCAAGGCTCGTTGCCATGCGCGTACTGGCCAACCATTCCCGCAATATCCGGAGGCGCATCTGGGGGAAGCTCCGAGCTTTGATTGAACAGGTCATCAAGCCGCTTCACAAAGTTTTCGTGGCCGCCAAACAATTCAATGCATCCCTTGACGTCGTGCTGGACGCCAAAAGTGGTTTCCCAGGAGTTGGCTTCCGTGTAGTCGTTCCATTTCTTGGAATGTCCCATGGCTCTCGGATCGAAAGGCTCCGCCCACTCTCCATTTTCGAGGCGCGCGCGGAGGAAGCGCTGCTTGGCGTCGAAGAGGTTGCGATAGTTCCGGGAGCGCTCGCGCAGCAGCTTGGCATCCTCCGTTGCGCCTACGGCCTGGGCAACATGCGCGACAGCCCAGTCGTCATAGGCATACTCGACGGTCTTGCTGGCGGATTCCTCTTCTTTGTCGGCGGGGATGTAACTCAGCTTTCGATAGAATCCTAGTCCGCGATAGTCGTCCTCCATGGCCCGCTTCCTCATGAGCCGGTAGGCTTTCGCCAAATCGATTCGCGGGAATTTCTTTGTGCAAGCCTCGGCGATAACAGGCGCGGAATGATAGCCAGTCATGCAACCTGTTTCTTTTCCTTGCAGCGGCCAGACGGGCATCCCGGCCGGACTTTCTTCCGCCATGCGGATCAGGCAATTCACGAAATCGGGAACGCGATGGCCTTGGATGAGCGTGTATAGCGGATGCGTGGCGCGATAAGTGTCCCACAGAGAGAACGTACTGTAGTTGTGGAGGCCGGAGGGCAGTGAATGAACCTTGCCGTCCATGCCACGATACTGGCCGTCGACGTCGTCGAACAGAGTTGGGGCCAGCATCATGTGGTAGAGAGCTGTATAGAAGATTTCCTTTTGTTTGCGATTGGAGGTTGCGATTCGAATACGCGAAAGCTCCCGCTGCCAGGAGTGACGCGCCGCGAACCGGACATGATCAAAATCCCAACCGGGGATCTCGGCCTCCAAACTCTTCAATGCCGCTTCCGCGCTTACGCCGGAGAGACCGGTTTTGACAAAGATGACCTCTCCGGGTGATGTTTGATAACGAATCACGCATTTAAGACGCCTTCCCTTGGCTTCTTTGGTCCCAGGGAACAGTTTAGCGTCGTCCGAGAAGACTACGAATTCCCTGAAAGGCTTGGAGAACTTCATCGCAAAGTAGATTTTGCGCCCACGAGCCCATCCCGCCGTGCTTCGTTCTCCAAGAATCGTATCGTTCTCTCTGGTTTTCAACTCAGCCGATAAGACGGTATCCGGAGAATTGCCGTAACAGTGAGCAAGGTCGAGGACGATGTGGCTGTCTTCATTTAGGGGAAAAGTGTACTTGTGAATGCCCGCCCGCTCCGTGGCGCTCAGTTCGGCGCGGATGTCGTAGTCCTTCAGAAGAACGGAATAATATCCGGGCTCAGCAACCTCATCGGCGTGATCGAAGCGGGAGCGGTAGCCTTCCTCGGGCTTTTCTCGCGTTCCCGGCACGATCTTTGTGCGTCCCGTGCGGGGCATGAGCAGCACATCGAGCATGTCCCCGACGCCAGTTCCGCTCAGGTGCGTGTGACTAAAGCCCATGATGGAGCCGTCGGAGCGGTGGTATCCCGAACACCAGTCCCATCCATCGTTGAACGTGTCCGGCGAGAGCTGCACCATACCGAAGGGCACGGTAGCGCCCGGATAAGTGTGTCCATGGCCTCCTGTGCCGATGGCAATCTTGACAAACTGCGTTAGGTCGTCTCCGGAAGCGGCTTCTGGCGTCGTGTCGGCTGGCGAGAGCGCATCGAGTCTTCCGCGCAAGCTCATCTCCCCAGTGAGAGCAAGCATCGAACCAAGCAAATCCCTTCTGGTAATCATCTCGGTTATCCGCGCGACAAAGGTTTAGCAACAATACGGGGAAACACGGTAACCCTCAAGTGCGTCGCCCCGTAAGGAACAAGAGGGAGGAACTCCGTTTCTGCCGCTGCCGAACCCTCCGTTATTTTGGGAAGTGGCGGCGAGAATCTTTGATTGGCATCGTTCGGCGAAGCGGCTAGCCCCCATCCTTTGACTTTCTTCAAAGGGGCAACAACGCTGATGGGCGGATCAATCCACGGATCATCGGTCACCCGTTTACGACTTACTTTTGCTTCGGCCGCCGCCAATCCGTAATTCCAGGGACTGTTAGCCCTGGCATTCCACTCAGGAAATTCTTGGGTCGACCACTTGGGCTCGACGACAGAAGACCATTCTTCCTTAATCGGCAGGGAATAGACGAGCGGCCCGTGTTCCACGCCCACGCCGTTGTCGGGCCAGGGGCTCAGAGTCGTTTTCATGGGCAAGACCAGGGAAATCTTGTCGCCCGGACGGAACTCGCGGTTGAGGCGGGCAAAACCATTCTTCACCGGAGGAAGGAGAAGCAGCTTTTCGTTCAAATAGAAGCGTGGAGCCGAGCACCATCCTGGGATTCGGAAAGACCAGGGAAAAGAAACCGGCTTATCCGATTTGAAAACAAAATGAATCTCCTCTTCAAAAGGATAGTTGGTCTGCTCGTGAATCTCGATGGCATGTTTTGTCAAGCCTACTTCCGCTTTCACTTGCGATGGACCATACAGCGTGGCGGCCAATCCTGCTATGTCAGCCTTCATCCACATGCGAATGGCGTAATTGGGGAAAATACGATGGACGTTTCCGCCGCAGCAGGCGACCTCTTGGCCCGAGTTCGGACGGTAGGACATCCAACCATTCCCGTACCTTAATACCGCATGACTGGAATTTTGCGTGGCCAACATCTGATTCGCGCAGGAAAAGTATTGATGCGCCTTCCAGTCCTTCTTGATGGCTCCGAAAGCGGCGTTGAAGATTGCCCGTTCGATGCGATCACCCCATATGCCATCGCCCGTGGCCATCAACAGATATCCCCAGGTCCAAGTGTGGTCAGCGATGCAGCACGTTTCATGGGAGTCGAGCGCGGTGATTCCGCGATAGTCTTCACTGGTGGAAGGAATGCCATCAATGAGCATGTGGTGATCGAAGACCCGTTGCTGCGCCGCCAGCGCAAAGCGCAAATGCTCCTTGTCTCCCGTATACATGTAGAGGATGGCGGGCAACTTGGCTTTTTCGATGTAGGTCACGCCATGGCCGTTAATCGGAGTGTTCGCGAAAACACGCTGGGGATGAAGATCTCCGGACTCGTAGTCTCCAGGTTCGGCGCTTAGCAGGAAATCCGCCCAGGCTTTCTTGGCCATGGCGAGCAGGCGTTCGTCACCAGTGTGCTCGTAGCACCAGAGCATCGCTTCGACATTGGTTACGTCGCGGGACGGACCGCCGTATGGAGCATGATCGGAGTGATAGTGCTTCTGGATGGCGGCAGCGATTGCCGGATCGCCCGTCGCTTCACCTTTGGCGGCCAGGGCTCGGAAGAATACGGTGTGCGGCCAGCGAAAGTTGTCCACTCGGGGATCGTCTTCTTTTCCATTTTTGGAGAGCGCCGGACCGAGATACCCGTCGGGGAAAACATGATCCCGGGTATAGTCCACCGGAGCCTGCGCCACCTGGAGCAACTGTTGGTTCCCGGTAACATAGGCACAGCGCAGCGCGCCATCGATCCAATATCCTCTTTGCTCCCACGGCCACCAGGATTCCGCTTCCTCTTCGCCGGCCCAGTATGCTCCGGTGAAAGGCCACGATACCTCCGGCAAATGCAGGCTTAATTGCTTGGCTTGTTTCTCCAGATAGAGACCGAGCCAGCCATCGGGCTTGACGGCTCCGGGCGCCAAGGATTGCAACACGCGGTGACCCGCGCGCGCCTCTTTGGAGTTTTCATCGGAGGTTACAATCGAAGTTGTCAAAGCAGAAACCTTGGAGCTGAAATGTTGCAAGCCATGAAGCGCGGGAAAAGCAATCAGGGAACCCAAGAATTTCTTTCGTGTAATCATCGCCGTTGGAAAACAAGGAGAGTGTTCCGGCCCGCCTCACAGGCGCAAGACCGTGTGCTCTTTCTTGTCTTGTAGAGTTTCTCCCCATATGCACATAGACCCTTGAGGCAGGCTTTGTACCAAAGGCGAGAAGGAGATTTCTCCTGCCAACGGGCGACCTGATCAGGGAGTCTTCTCCGCGTCCAAGGGTTTGCGCGCGGTCCTCAGTCAATCATCCACTTTCCTCGAGGCAGAGTTCTTGAACGGACTCCCAAGTGCCATCGGGGGCTCGGGTGAATTCTCGCAAGAGCTCTGTGTCGGAGGTGATCGCCAGTCGTGACCCATCGGGCTTATCGTGAACAAACCAGTGGCGGCCAGTGCCCGGATAATACGGTGGCCCGATAGTTCCGTCGCAATTCAGTCGCAATGATTTCTCCTGGTGCGCACCCTTCAGGCACAATGTCTGACCCTTGAGGCGGTTGGTTTCCTCTTCGTTGATTTGTATGTGCCATCGGAAGGGAGGCTTGTAGCGGCCTTCGAAGAAATCAATGTTCGCGAATTTATGGTAAGGCTTCAGCCCGTGGGCCATGTAGAGGGGCACTTCGTAATCGAAAGTTCCGGTACCAAAGCCGACCCAGTTATAGCGGCGATCGAGCAATTCGAGTTTTAAGCCCATCCGGTGACGCGTGATATTCAGAGGAGTCTGATCGTACGGGTCGTAAGAGGGAACGCCGGGATTGGCGGTGACAAAACGTTCGGTTTCGCGGAGCCATTCTTGGTGAGACTTGCGATTGAAGATCATGAGTCCTGCATTGAAGTACTCCTGGATGGGAATGTCCCAGTCTTTGCACGCGCGGATGACCATGGGATGAAGGCGCTCCGCAACGGCGACAACTGCATCTGTTTTTGCAAAACGCGGGGGATTCCAGGGTTTGAGGCACACCATATCGGAATCGAAGAACATTACCTGGTCATGGTCAACAAGATCGAATATTCTCAGCTTCAAATGATGCGAATAAGGAAGGCCTGAACTCGCAAGGTGCTCATCTCCCAGAATAATGGTCTTCACACCGGTCATTTTTTCGATGGCCTGCGCGGCATGCTGCGCGAGCTTTGTGTAATATTCGCCGGTCCCGATGGTTACGCCGATCATTTGTGCCCCCTGCTTGGTCCTTGATGGCCGCGAGCGGCTAGGCGGCCGCCGGTTCCAGCCGCTGCACGGACTGCCAATGCTCGCCCTTGGCCAACTTGAATTCCTGCACGATTTGAGCTTCTGAGCAAAATGCCAGTGCCGGGTCGCCGGCGCGCTCGTGGACAAACCAGTACTGCGCGAAGCCGGGAAAATAGGGAGGGCCGATGGTCCCATCAGCATTGAGATGGATTCTCATCTCTTCATCCCCCGTCTTCAGTCGCAGAGTGCGATTCTTGAGCTTGTTCATACTGTCTTCGTCAATTTTGATGTGCCAATTGAAAGGGGGCTTGTAGCGGCCTTCGAAGAAATCGATGTTCACGAACTTATTTTCGGGATGCAGGCCATGAGCCATGAAGACGGGCACTTCACAACTGAGCCGGCTGCCTCCGAAACCAATCCAGTTGTATCTTCGATCCAGCAACTCCAGTTTGAGACCGCGGCGATGACGAGTGATGTTCAAAGCCGCCTGGTCATAGGGATCGTATTCGGCGAACTTCTGATCGGTTTGTACGAAACGTTCCGTCTCTCGAAGCCAGTCTTGATGGCACTTGCGATTTAGAATCAGAAGCCCCGCGTTGAAGTACTCATTCAAAGGGATCCGCCAATCTCGGGCGGTGCGGACATGCAGGGGACGAGCGCTCTCGGCCACGGCGACCAGCGCATCTTTCCTCGCGAGGCGTTCGGGCTTCCAGGGATTGAGGCAGACCATATCCGCGTCGAAATACAGCACGAATTCATCATCCACGAAATCGAACAGCCGCAACTTGAGATGGTGGGGAGCAGGAAGGCCTGAGGCAGTGAAGTGTTCATCGCCGAGGATGATGGTCTTCACGCCGATTTTTTCCTCGAGGGCGCGCGCGGCGAGTTTTGCGAGGCGGCTGTAATACTCACCGGTACCAATGGTGATTCCTATCATGTTCTCCAATCCCTCGCGACCGCCTGTGAAAAGCGGTCAGAATTGACAATTTCCATGATTCGTTTTTCCAGGATGGCGTTTACAGAATTACGGTTGAACTTCTGAATGTCGTTCGAGGCATTGCGGATTCTTCGAAGAATCTCAGGGGCGCCTCGCTCCTGATAGAGCAAGAGCATTTTTTGTTGCAAGTCGTCCAGGGAAGGGTAGGCCCACTTCATACTCGAATCGAAAAGATAGAAACAATCTTCCGGCTTGATGTGATCTTCGGCGAAGTCGAGCAGCAAGGAATTGTCCGCATTCATGAACTCGCGGTTCCCCGAGTAGCCAGTTGCGATCGTGGGTTTTTGAAAAAGCATTGCATCGGACAGGGTCAGCCCCCAACCCTCCGAATGGTGCGGGCTGACGTACGCGTCGGCGGTCGCATAAAGGGCGTTCACCTGGGTTTCATTCAGGTTTTCTCGCAGGACGATGATGCCATCGGTCACCAGAGCTCCAGCATCGTCTTGAGGACCAGCCTTGATGATGAGTCTCGCTTTCGGCATGGTTGACCGCTGGTTCCGAAAAGCAGTCATGAGAGCGGTTGTGTTCTTTCGCAAGTCCCATAGTTTTGTCACCATGAAGAAATAGAAATTGCCTGGATCGTAGGAAATGGCGCGCCCAATGTATTCGCCGTCGGCTTCCGAATAACTCGTATCGCGCTCGACGACGTGCGGCACATAGATGACTCGAGGGTGGTGCCTTGCGAAGATTTCCAAGCAGTATTGCGAACATGTCCAAATTTCCTGAACCTGGCGGATCGCTTCCCGATACGAGATGGGCAATTCACTGGCTTCCCAGACGCAATACCCGACGACATACTTCTTTCTCAAGACAGGATAAGTTTCAAAAAGAGAGGCGAAGGTGTGTGGTTCGAAATGAAGAACCACGATGTCTGCGAGATCAATTTCCTTCACTACGTTGCACTGGCTTCGGATAATGTTGCGGTAAACTCGCGCTACTCTTGCATGGCTTGGATATCGGCCACAGCCATAGGAAACCTTCACATTCCTCAGGGTCGACTTCGAGCCGGCAATTTCTTTTGTAATTTCTTGGCCAACGGCTTCCATAGTATTCCCATCCCGACGAGTCACGTTGCACTTTACGCTTTGGTTTTTGCTGGGCGGGCTATCAGCCGTTCAGGGCAACGGACTTCTCGTCCGGCTAATGTAGGGCGGGGATTGTAGCGAGTGCTGGAGCGTTCTTTTTTAGTCTCTGCCCTCAAAAGATAAAAAACCCCTAGGTCCCATGTCAATAGCGTCGGGCCCGAAGTGCAAGTACGGATTGTTTTTTGTGTTTGTGTAAGAGCGAATAACTGTGCGATGAAGTATGGGTTGGAGCTTTTTGAAGTTGAGACGTGGTTTACCTAAGGGCTCCGAACAAAACGGAAGAGGAGAGCAACATTGCAGGTGTCAAGCGTAGCTCGCGTGGCCAAAACTTCCGATGGAAAGGCGGTCATGGAGGTTGCTGGCCGGCCCGCTTTTGAATTGAATCCCGTAGCTTTGAGTATTTGGACGAAGCTCACATCCGGCCATTCGCTCCCGGAGATCAGTTCGCAGATCGCTGCGGAATTTGGCGCTCCGGAAGGTGTGACGGCAAGGGATGTTCAGCGCTTCGTCAAACAATTGAAGGACCATCTTCTCGTTTACGACGACAACTGAGGGAATGAGGCCGCAAGAGGTGACGGCTAGTTCTTATCTCGTTTCTTCAAGAGCTTAGACGGGCGAAGAGTCAGGCCGTTTTGAGGCGTGACCAAGCCTTGTGTAGGGATTCTCTTGTGCAGCTACCCATTCGGAGTTCCCTCCGCCCTGCATTTGAAAGCGCTTGGGCCGTTTGCCGAATGTGTTTTGAAAGCAACGCGAAAATGCGGACGTAAAACTGTAGCCGAGAACTCTGGCCGCTTCGTCGACATTAAGGTTCTTTGACTCTCTGAGGAGCTTTTCTGCCGTCTTCATTCTGACTCGCCGGGCATATGCGCGCATGGTGACGCGGTATAGCTTCTTGAATTGCCTGCTGACCAGCGAAAGACTTATCTGGAATTTCTCACATTCTTTGGCCGGGCTGCACGACAGACTGCCGCCTGATTCGTCAATCAGTTGCCGAATTCTTGCCGCTACCTGCCTAGACCTACACACTGCTTTTTCCAGGATGAGATCCGTTGCCCAGCCCAATAAGAACAATTCAGGACCATGGTAGGAAGGTTGCGACCGTGAAACGCTGTAAGTGTCCGCAGCAGAGGACTCGTACAATGAGGAAACGGGCTTAGGTTTCTCTGTAGCTTTCATGTTACGCAGCGACCGATCGGAAGTTCATTTTGAAGGGGCAAAGGCCATAACGTAATTGTGTATTGGGCGGAATATTGACTGCGACCAAGGCACAACATTCGGGCAGGGCAAAAGGCTGGGGCCAAAAACAGCATGCTGAATGGAGCCTCCTAGCCGAGTCAATCAGGGACAGTTCTCATATCCGGCCAAAGTAGGCTCATTGCGTGTTGGTTAAGCTTCTCTTCATAGTTGTCTCTATGTTGATGAACCAATTCCTGCCGTGAGTTGTCACAAAAAGAAAAAGCCATTAGTTGCATTGTCTAACGAAATCAATTGACGCTCAGTTCGAGTCTTTTCTAACGTCGAGGAGAGAAAGGTGCAGATGTGTTTGATGTTTTGAAGGTACTTCGAATTCCAGGAATGCACCAGATGAAGGCGCTGTATATCGATCAAGTTGCCGGAAACCCCGAGTCTCCTCATACCAAGAACGGTCAGACAATCAAGGGCGCTGGTGTTTTTGAATGGAACCTGCTTTCCGCACTGCTGGAACATGGAACCTACGATGCCTACTTCGCACCCGGATTAACCGAAGAGAAGAGACAAGCACTGGCGCAAGAAGGTTTGAGCGCGGATAGCGTCAGGCGTCTGGTCCCTGTACCTCTTTGGGGACCGCCACCCATCAAGACCGAGGATAAAGTCGTCCTGTTGACGGCGGGACGGTTCCTGAATGCCCTGGCAGGCATTCGTCAAAAACTGAAGCAATTCAACGCACCGGTGTGCGGATTCGTGCACTCGATAAACTCGCCGCGCATTGCATTTGCTTTGCTGCAGCAGTGTTTTGCCGGTCTTTCGGGGGCCGATCTCTTGCTTTGTTCCAGCCGGGCAGGAATGAAAACCATCGACACGTACATTAACGAGATCAACGGGTTCTTACCTTTAGAACTGCACTATCCAGCGCGCCGGGCTCTCGTTCCTTTAGGGGTCAAGCTTCCATCAACGAAGCAGACAACCGGTGGGACTCTTAGGCAGAAGTTCAGTCTAGAAACGGATGCTTGCATCGCCCTGTACTTCGGCCGTTTGTCCCAGACCAGTAAGTGTGATCTTGGGCCCCTTCTTGTTGCTTTTTCCCAGTTGCTGCGGAAAGGGAAGAGTCTCTACCTGATTATTGCGGGGGACGACACGCAAGCCAAGGAAGCTCCACGCCTGCAGGCCCTTGCCAGAGAGCTAGACTGCAATGAAAGCCTTATGGTTTGGGCTAATCCGTCGGCTGAAGACAAACATCTCCTCTATTCCGAGGCAGACTTTTTTGTGTCCCCGAGCGACAACATCCAAGAAACGTTTGGGCTGACGGTTGCCGAGGCAATGGCTTATGGGTTGCCAGCGGTTGTATCGGACTGGAATGGTTATCGAGACTTGGTGAAAGACGGGCAAAATGGATTCTTGATCCCAACCGCCTTCCCATCCACCGTGGAAAGCCTTCGTCTTTGTGATTGCACCATGTCCATGTTAGAGGAAGATTTGCTGGCCCAGTCCACGACGGTCGACGTCTTGGCATTGTCCGAAAGGATGGAGCAACTTGCGGAGAATCCAGAATTGCGCGCGCACATGGGAAAAACCGCCAGACAGTTTGTGGAAGACACTTGTAGCTGGCGGGCCGTGGTGAGACGCTACGAGGAAATCTGGGAAGAGTCTCTGCATTTTGCGAGCAGCCCCGCTTCGCGCCCGAGGAAATCCGGCCAGTTATTTGACATTTCGCTGGAGAAGTGTTTTGGGCACTACGCAACTGTAAAGCGCGGCGCGGAGCAGAGATGCTTCATAACACGCGAAGGTCGGGAATGGCTAAAGCAACCCGGGCGTTTGTATTTTTTATGCCGCTTGTCAACTGCTTTGAATCCCCAAGAATTCACGCATATATTGCGGCACATTGCGGATTGTCCTGGTTTCTCGATCAAAGAAATTGTTGCGTCTCTGTCAAACGGTGCAGCCCTTACAGCGGCGAACGCACATTGGATCTTGGCTCGTCTTTTCAAATATGGGCTTGTGACAGACCAACAGGATAGTCCTAAGACATGACCTTGACTTCTCTTTGATCCTTCCAGGTCATCGCTTTTTTCCCGGTTTTGGCCCGAGCCCTCTTTTGCGGTTCGCCTGGCGCGGTTCGGCTCCCCTACGCCACTTCCTTAGCGGCCGCCTTGGCTGGCGCACGAAAAACTATAGCGCGATTCTCATTTCGCAAATATTTTTGCGCCACGGTCATCGTTTGTTCCCGCGTTACTGCCAGAAATTCATCCAAAATAGTGTTTACTAACTGCGGTTGGTCATCGAAAAGCGCGAAACAAGCCAGCAAATGCATCAGCCCATACTTCGGCATGTAGGGGCCACCATCGTCCAGGCGCGCATAAAAATCTGCTTGCCATTTCACTAACAACTGGTTCAATTCGTCCGTGGTCAGGCCAACCTCTTGAACGCCGCGAATGACCGCGTCAAATGCTAGTAGTGCAGATTCACTGGGATACTCCGGCCGGAACCGAAGGCATGTAATCAACTGATTCGGACCATTATAGCCGAAGAAATCGTCGATTCCGCCCCAAGCTTCTAAGGCAATTTGCCTTTTTTCCACCAACTCGCGGTGAATTCTCCCGGCTCTTCCATAGTGGAGCTCCTGATCGAGTAGCGCCATTGCGCACCAATCGCTGGTCCGCCTCTCAGGCATCAAATATCCAACGGCCAAGGACGGCAACGCTCCAATTTTCTCTTCAATGTATCCGCGCCGTTCTTGGGTTTGTTCGGGCTCGCTTGGATCGAAGGAGGGAAGAGCCGTTCCAGCGGGAATGCTGCCAAAGTATTGCTCCGCCAAAGCGAGGCCGTCTTGCGGCTTCACGTCGCCAAGCATCAGCAAAACAGCATTATTGGGCACATAATAGGTTTTGAAAAATGTTTCCAGATCTTTTAAGTCGATGGCGTCGAGATCCGCGAAATCGCCATAGCACGTGTGCGCATTCGCCCAATTGCGAAACGCCATGGCAGGCATGTCAAGTATGGGAAAGCCGCCATAGGGTTGGTTCAGCACATTGCGACGAACTTCTTCTTTGATAACATCGCGCTGAGTTTTCAGGTTCCCTTCGTTAAGCTTGAGAGCTCGCATGCGGTCTGCTTCCAGCCAGAGCACGCGGCAGAGCGCGTTTGAGGGCACGGATTCAAAATAATTGGTCCAGTCGCAGCCCGTTG
Organism: Acidobacteriota bacterium; assembly: GCA_003223295.1. Lineage (GTDB taxonomy): Bacteria > Acidobacteriota > Terriglobia > Acidiferrales > UBA7541 > Acidiferrum. The sequence continues at coordinate 57,466 of QHYM01000104.1, forward strand.
AACCATTAGACCGCCCTCCGCTCGCGTGGATTAGCTTGAGGTGTTGCTCTCTTGGTGCGTTCGCAGAGCCTTGAAACATCATGTGTTCGAGCAAGTGCGCAAAGCCGCCGCGGCCTGGGGGGTCCATGCGGAAACCAACCTTGTAGTACACGCCCACAGTCGTCACTGGTGCGCTGTGATCCGGTGCGATGACGACTTTTAAACCGTTCGGCAGCGTTATGTATTCAATCGTAATTTGGAGTCGTTTCAATCGTTGCTCTGCCTTCCAGACGGCATTGTTCTTCTCGGAAAGGACTCAATTGAGTGGAACAGCACAGCAGGGCATGGGACGGCACTAAGTTTCGCTGGGCACGGACTTTCATTAATTACTCTTTGGGAGTTGGGCAACGGATTCCGTATTCAGAAGCGCCGTTGGCGCACTATGCAAATGCGTATAGAGGCCGCCGGTGCGAATCAATTGGTCGTGCGTTCCCTGTTCCTGGATCACTCCTCGGTTGAGAACAACAATTCGGTCCACCCATTTAAGCGCCGCAATCCGGTGCGATACGAACACGATGGTTTGGCTGGGAAAATGGCGCGCCAAATTCATAAACACCCGTCGTTCGGACGGTGCGTCGAGGGCGGAGGTAGATTCATCAAGCAGCAAAATCGAGGGTTTGTGGAGCACGGCCCGGGCCAGCGCTACGCGTTGCTTTTCACCGCCAGACAGCGCGTTCCCTCTTGGGCCCACGGGTGTGTCCCAGCCTTGCGGCAACCGCCGAAACAGCTCTTCTAGATCGGCAATCTCGACTGCTGTATGAAGTTCTCCAGTCGTCGCGGAGGGGTTTCCCAATAGAATATTTTCCTTCAGTGTGCGGTCGAAAAGCACGGCATCCTGCAATAAATAGCAAACCCTTGTTCGCAGGCTTGCCAGCCGGATCTTACGAACGTCAATCCCGTCGATATAAACCGTGCCTCCACTCGCGTCATAAAGCCGGGCGATCAGCTTTGCGATGGTGCTTTTTCCGCTCCCGCTTATGCCTACCAACGCCACTTTCTCGCCGGGCCCGAGTTTGAGTTGAATCCCGTCCAGCACAGGAACGCCATCCCGATAACAGAAATCAACTCTCTCCATTTCCACATAGCCTCGGAGCGGGGAAGGGAAGGTGATGGCGTCGGGCCGTTCAGGCACGCTGGGAGTCCTTTCCATAACCTCCAGAATTCTGCGGATATTGGTCCCTAAGCGATTCAACTGGGAATAAATGTCCACGGCGGCACGCAAGGGATCAAATAAGCGCCCCATGTAACTATAAAAGGCGACCACGCCGCCGATCGTCAGAGCCCCAATAAACACCTGGTAGCCACCATAACCAAGGATCGCGATCGTGCCCGTGGCGATGATGGCCATGTAGCAGGAGCTGAACAGGACCTCGACTAGTTCCCGATGATTTACTGCTTTCATGCGCTCCATCGCCCACTTTTGGAATGTTTGCGATTGGTTTTTCTCTTGATGAAGGAGCTGAACCTGAATGACGGAAGTAAGATGCTCCTGAAGAAAACTGCTCTCTTTGGCAGCTTTCTCCTGGGCCAGATCCGAGGCGCGGCGCAGAGGCTTTTCAAACTTCTTTCGGAAAACAAAGAAAAGAGGCATCAAGGGCAGAACAAGGCTGGTGAGCTTAAAATCAAGGGTGAACATGGTGCCCATGACGAAGATGGAGTTGAATGCGGTTTGTAGTGCATAGGGCACCAGGTTCGATCCTCCTTCGGCTACCTGGTCCACGTCCTGTTCCAGGCGATAGAGTCTTTCGCCAACCGGCGTTGAATCATGGTAGTCGGCGGAAAGACGGTTCATTTGCTCCAGGATATTAAGGCGCATCTGGAAGACAAGATTCTGAACGGTTCGAAAATTCACGAGCTGGGCCAGCGTGAAAAAGCCCAGCCGAAAAATGTAAAGCCCAAAGAATCCTAGGGCAGTGAGAAGAAGGAGACGGAAGTCCTTCTTGGGAAGGACATAGTCAATCAGCCATTTGAGAAGCAAGGGATCGAGAAGAAACATGGCGCTGCTTAGAACCACGAGCAGCACGCCCAGTGAGTAGGACGGGAAAAGGGGCCGCATTTGGCGAAGGAACCAGCGCGCCTGCGCTTTGAGCGTCGAACTCACTTCGTCTCCTTTTCCCGTGCATCTGCCCCCCGGGTTTCCTGCCGGTGACCGTTGTTAATAGAATGTTGGCCGCTTGGGTTCAAACCAGCCTTGCGCGATCTTTGCCGTTTGCAGAAAGTTTTGTGGCAGCCGCGGAATTGGACAGCGTGGCCGCCATGGCAAACTGAAAAACAAAAGCATTGGCTTGAGCCCATGTACCTTCCCCAAGTTTGTGATCGCTGGACTTTCTGGATTGAGGGCTCAAGAATGGCCAAATTGCGAACCCGGGCGTCTCGATTGGCGGGCGATTCCAGCGAGCCCTCAACGGACGTGTGGCCGGAAGGATCGGCTCAGGCTCGAAGCCACATTTCAATCCCTGAATTAGGGGCTAAGACCGGACTGCGCCCCTCAAGTTGGTTTTCTACCTAATACTGCCCTGCTCGGTGGCAGGCAGGGCATATTCCGAATATGATTTAGCGGTTAGGCAGCAACGTCTTTAAACTGCCAGATCCTTCTGAAATTAATCGGGCTTAGGTGAAAATGCTTCAGAAAGCACCTCGTGAAATTGCGAACATGCCGATATCCCGCATCAATAGCGATGGCTTTGACAGGCGCATCGGTCGTCCGTAATTGTTGCGCCGCGGCATCGAGGCGACTTTTCTTTGCGTATTCTTTGATTCCCAAGCCCGTGTAGGCCTTGAAGAGCCGTCGCGCCTGGCGGCCAGAAATGCCCAACCCAAGCGCTTGGCAGGCTTCATCAAGGCAAGACAGCCCCCTTGCGGGGTCACTATCGATAAGATTTTTTAGCTTTTGCACCCGCCAGTCCTCACTAACACGTGCGTCAGTGGTTTTCAAAAAAAACAACTTGAGGAACTCACGTGGACTTCCCCACCTCAGAACAACAGGTTGCTCGTAGATCATCGACCTTGCCTCCTGGTATTCGCGGTTGGATAAACGAGTTCAGTGATAAAAATTAATGCGATATTCTGAGCCAGGCATCATGCCGGACATGTGTTACTTAGGAATTACAAGGGGCTGGTAGTTCCGGAAACCTGAAGAACTTCGAATACAGCAGCGACTTCGCTACAGGGGAACCGCGGCCCTAACGTCGGAACGTCGGCTCCCTTCTTCCAAATACCGCCACTCAAGCTAAGAGGAAACAAGGAATCGGTCAATAGGGTCTTTCACTCAAATCGAGTAGGGGTAGAAACCTCAGTCGGTTCTTATGCTCAGGCGAATGCACCGGCAAGTGTAAACATAGAGAGGTCTTTCACAGACGATACTAACTTCTCGTGTTACTCCTGGCGTAACGCGCTCATAGGATCGACTCGGCTCGCGCGACGCGCCGGAACAAGACTCGCGAACATCGCAGCGAAAACCAGGAACGGAATAATGATGACAGATGTCGATAGCATCGTGGGCTGCATTCCTTCGACCAAGCGCTCCAAAACTCGTCCAGCTGCTCCAGCAGCAATCGTGCCAATACCTATTCCCAGAGAGATCATTTCCAGGCTTTGCCGAAGCACCAGCCACATGACCTCGCTTGGCCGCGCGCCCAGAGCCATCCGTATGCCAATTTCCGGAACACGCTGACCCGTCAGATACGCCAGCACGCCATAGATGCCGATGCACGCGAGAATCAAAGCCAACGCAGCAAAGACGCCGAATAAAAGTAGCAGGAAGCGTTGCATCGCCAGCGAGTTGTGCGCAAGCTGCTCCATCGTACGGACTTGATAAAGCACTTGGTCGCTAGCCTGCCCTCGTAATTCCTGCCGAAGCGGTTCGACGACGGTCAATGGCGGAACACTGGTTCGGACGGCAATGGACATGAGTTGCGACCAGCGCCGCAAAAATGGCAAGGCCACTTGGGCAAACGGATAATAGAATTGCGCTCGCACTTGAGCCTGATCGTCGCCAGCAAGGCCCCAGTAGCGCACATGACCAACGACGCCCACGATTTTGTAAGGCGCGGAGCACGCTACAAAAGTCTTGGTTGTTTGAGCGCAGGGCATGTCGGGAATCCACAGGCTCCTACCGAGAGCATCCTGGCCTCCGAACGCGCTTTTCGCTAGAACATCGTCCACAACAATTACGAGTTCGCTTCCAAGACGGTCGTGCTCGTCAAAGAATCGTCCTTCGAGCAGCGGGATGCCCATCACCTTGAGAAAATCCGGCGTCGCACTGCTTGCCAACGCCACAGGCTGCTTATCCTGGGGCGGGACACTGGGAGTCGGCCAGTAGCCTATTTGGTTGTTGCCTTCCCGCATGGGAACGATGTCCACGGCGGTAACGGACTGCACTCCGGGGACGCGACGCGCGCGATCGATGACTTCTTGCCAGGCCGCGGGAATCCGTGCGGGATCCGTAAGCGACGCGGGTGAAAGCGCCATGCGCATCACCAGCAGATTGTGAATGTCTAGGCCGGGACTGAGAGAAGATGCATGTAACAGCGTCCGCCCGAGCATGCCGGCGGCAACCAACAGAACAATCGCCAGCGCAATCTCAGAGATGACAAACGCGGAATGCAGACGCCGGGAGCTTCCAGGCATCGTTCGCGCGCTTGCACGGAGTATCTGTTCCAGGTTGCGTGCAGGCGCACGCAATGCCGGGGCCAGTCCAAACAATAAGCCGCTCAAAACGGAGACGCCGAGGGCAAACATCAGGACGCGCCAATCGAGTTGGATTTCTTCGGCGCGCGGCAAATCTCCCGGCCAGAAGGTCAAAAACGGATGGAGCCCCGTGGCTGCCAGCCATATACCGAGCAATCCTCCCGCAACCCCCAGGAGCGCGCTTTCCGTCAGGCACTGTCGCACAAGCCGGCTACGGCTCGCGCCAAGAGCCACGCGCATCGCGAGTTCGCGTTCGCGGGAGACCGCACGCGCCAGCATCAAGCTGGCCACGTTGGCGCAGGCAATGAGTAAGACCAGGCCGACCGCGCCCAGCAGGAGCCAAAGCGTCGGCCGCGTGTCACCGACGTCGGGCTGCAGGCGCTTCACGAGGAGAGAACGACCTGCGTTCGTGTCCGCAAATGCCCGCGCCAAGTGGCTTCCCGTCAGGGCTATTTCAGCCTGCGCCTGCCCAAGTGTGGCATCGAGCCGCAGGCGCGCCACAACGTGGACCGGTTGCGCCGTGCGATTACGCAAGTATCCTGCCGCATCTTGGCCCAGCGGCGTGTAGACATCCGGTTCATCGCCGTAGAGCCGGAATCCGGCCGGTGCGACGCCGACAATTGTGTATTGCTTTTGTTCGAGAACGATCGAACTGCCCAGCGCGTCAGCCCTGCCGTCGAAGTGGCGCTGCCAGAAACTGTAGCCCAGTATCGCAACGGGTGTCGCTCCAATCCGGTCTTCCTCGGGCAAGAAAGCACGGCCTTGCGCTACCGGCACGCGCACGACAGAAAACAATTCCGGCGAAATTTCGAAGTAGTTCACATACTGAGGTTCACCCGGCGCGCTGAGCGTGCCATTGTTATAGACCAGCGCAGCCAGGTCGAGAGAACGGCTTTCGCGCTGGCAATCGAGGAAATCCAGGTATGCGACCTTTTGTTCCCCATAGATTTTTGTGTTCCACGCGTCGGTGTGACCATTCACCGCGACTAACCGGTTGGGTTCGGGAAAGGGCAGAGGCTTCAGTAGAACGCCGCTAACAAGGCTGAACATCAACGTGGTCGCTCCGGTGCCGAGCGCCAGCGTCAACAGGGCGACCGCAACAAACCCGGGCCGGTGGCGAAAGCTGCGAATCGCATAACGCAGGTCTTGAAGAAAATCCACGGCCCAGCGCCATCCCCACATGTCGCGCGTGACTTCTTCAGTAACGCCGACGTTTCCGAATTCACGGCGAGCAGCATGCCGGGCAGCTTTTTCTGTTTGACCGGATTCCATGCCGTCGCACTCCGCAAGAAGCAAATGAGTCTGAATCTCTTCTTGCAGTTCCTTATTACGCCGCTCCCAAAACGTCCATCTCATCGCACGTTTTCCTTTTCGGCAGGATTCAGGATGCCCGTGATGGCGGCAGTGAGGCGTTCCCAGCGCGAACGCTCGGCCACCAATTGCCGCTTTCCTGCTTTCGTCAGGCGATAGACACGCAGCCGGGGCCCAAGATCGGAAGCCTTCCATTCCGCCTCGATCCAGCCCTTGCGCTCGAGCCGGTGAAGCGCTGGATAAAGCGAACCGGTGTCCACCTTCAATATTTCCCCCGAGTTCGTGCGAATGGCTTTGCTCAGGGCATATCCATGCCGGGGCGCCCATTGCAGCGTCTGCAGGATCAGCATATCCAGGGTGCCCTGCAAGAGCTCAGTACGATTTTGGTAGCGATCTTTTTGTTTGGACATTCTTGGGTATGTAGACTCCCTTCTTAGTCGTAGGTAAGCATTCTACATACCATAAAATCAAACAATGGACTGAGCTCATTTAGTGGAGTGGCTACGCTCTGCAGTTTCCCGGGCGACGCCACCGGATGAATTAGAAAGCGCTGGAGTTAGACAGTTTGGCGTTTGACGGCGACTGCCGTCGCCGCACCCTCCTGCTCGGTAATCTTGCCTTGGTGTCGGGTTCGCGTAGGGTTAAGCTGTTCGTTGTTGGGACGGGCAATCCCATTTTCGGGTAATTTAGAGTACCCTCGTGGCGGGGATACAGGCTAACAGCCTGAGGCTAAGGGACTTATTGGAAGGGAACCTTAGGAATGAGAGTTGCGTTCCAAAGATACGGACATTAACTTATGGACATCCAACGACCTTCAAACGCACGTGCAAAGAAAATCCGCCGAATTGCCTATGGCTCGGTAGCATTCCTTCTTATTGGGGGAGTTAGCTACGGGCTCTCCCGGCTGCGGCCGGCGGCGCCTACAGTGGACCGCGCCACAATCTACACCGACGAAGTGAAACGCGGGCCGATGCTGCGGGAAGTACGCGGCTTGGGGACGCTTGTTCCTGAGGACATTCGGTGGATCCCCGCACAAACGAACTCAAAGGTAGAACGAATCGTGCTGCGGCCGGGAGCGATCATCCATCCGAACTCGGTCATCCTGGAGCTGAGCGATCCGCAATTGCAGCGCGACCTGCTGGATGCACAATACCAGCTCAAAGGCGCGGAGGCGGACTACGCCAATCTAAAGGTTCAGGTAAACAGCCAATTGATGAACCAAAAGTCAGTGGAAGCCACTGTTCGCAGCGATTATGAACAAGCCCACTTGCAGCATGAAGTCGACCTAAAGTTATTCAAAGAGGGCATCCAGTCAAGCCACATTGAGGAGCTCTCAAGAGTCAAAGAAGACCAGCTCAAGATTCGCTTGCAACTGGAGGTAGAACGGACGCGGGTGGCGACGGATGCCGCGACGGCGCAGCTTGCTGCGCAGGAAGCGAAGGTCGAGCAACAGCACGCGCTTTATAACCTGAAGCACAGTCAGTACGACGCATTGCACCTTCGCGCGGGGATCGAAGGAGTGCTCCAACTTGTCCCTGTGGAAGAGGGACAGCAAGTGACGCCCGGAACGAACCTTGCGCGCGTGGCCGACCCGAAGAAGCTTAAGGCAGAAATCAAGATACCGGAAACGCAAGCGAAGGACGTAACCATCGGGCAAAAGGCGACGGTGGACACACGAAATGGCGTCGTCGAGGGACACGTTTCACGAATCGATCCATCCGTTCAGAACGGGACGGTGACCGTGGATGTGAGGATCACTGATCCACTGCCACATGGAGCGCGGCCTGATTTGAGCGTTGACGGAACTGTGGAGCTTGAGAACTTAAAGGACGTGCTCTTTGTGGGCAGGCCCGTGAATGGTCAGTCGGACAGCACGATTGGAATCTTCAAGCTCGTTGATGACGGCGCGGAAGCTGTGCGTGTGAATGTCAAGCTAGGGCGGAATTCGGTGAACACGATTGAGATCCGGGATGGGCTGAAAGTCGGAGATAAAGTGATTCTGTCGGATATGTCGCAGTGGGACAATTTCGACCGCATCCGGCTCAAGTAACCTGTGGTGGGTCCTCGAAAACGGTCTGGGGAAGAAGCCAAGAAGACGGGAACAGGGAGCGGGGGACGAGTTGATGCAGACGCTCTTGCAAGATCTGCGCTACGGGCTGCGGATGCTCGCAAAGAATCCTGGGTTCACCGCCATCGTCGTGCTGACACTGGCCCTTGGCATTGGCGCAAACACGGCAATTTTTTCGCTCTTGAATCAAGTGTTGCTGCGGCGTCTGCCGGTCCGTAACCCCGCGCAGCTCGTGATCTTGAAATCCCCTGGACCGAAGCCCGGCCATGTGTGGAGCGACGGCGACGATTCGGAAATTTTTTCCTATCCGCTGTACAAAGGCCTGGCGAAGAACACCTCTGTATTCGATGGGGTGATTGCGCGCTATCAGTTTTCCGCAAGCATCGCCAGTCACGGCCAGACAGATCGCGGCTCGGGCGAGCTGGTTACAGGAAATTATTTCGAGACGCTCGGAATGCGCCCCGCCCTGGGCCGCGTGCTAACACCCGCCGATGACGATGTTCAAGGAGCGCACCCGGTTCTTGTGCTGAGCCACGGTTATTGGATGCAGCACTTTGGCGGCGACGCCGGGATGCTGAATCAAACGATCCTCGTGAACAACACGGTGATGACTATCGTCGGCGTGGCGCAGGCAGGATTCACGGGCATACAAGTGGGACAAACACCGGACATCTTCGTGCCTATGACCATGAAGGGCCAGATGACTCCCATTCGCAACGGACTCGACGACTGGAATGACGCTTTCCTGGCTGTGCTGGCTCGCCTGAGGCCAGGCGTGTCCAAAGAACAGGCGGAAGCAGCGATCAATGTGGATTATCATCCTCTGCTCGAGCAGCAAACCGCGACGCTGCATTTGCGCGAGGGAGGAAAGGACCGCCAGGAATTTCTGGGCAAGAAAGTCGTGCTCTATCCCGGTGCGCAAGGCCGCACCACGATTCAACGAGACTCCGGCCCCGCGCTGAAGGCCTTATTTGCCATGGTTGGCATGGTTCTGCTCATTGCGTGCACGAGCGTGGCTAACCTGCTGCTGGCCAAGGGCGCGGCCCGTCAGCGCGAGTTCGCCATTCGTTCCGCGCTCGGTGCGACCAGGGGGCGGATGATACGCCAGTTGATGGTGGAAAGCGTCCTTTGCGCCCTGGCGGGAGGCGGGCTTGGCCTTGTTTTAGGCGCCTGGCTCATGAACATTTTGACCCAAGCCGTAATTACGGAAGGAGGAGTCCAAGGGCTAACGTCGAGAGTCGATACGACCGTGCTTGGATTCGCGGCGGCGGCAACGGCGGCCTCGGCTTTGGTGTTCGGCTTGATTCCCGCCTGGCGGGTCGCGCGGGGAGGCGTATCGCAAATGCTGAAAGACCAGGGTTCTACGTCTTCCGCCGGACCAGGCCATGTGCGCTTTCGCAAATGGCTTGTGGCCGGACAAGTGGCATTTACCCTGCTGCTTCTTGTGGGAGCATCGCTGTTTGCCCGCACACTTTGGAACTTGCGCAAGCAGAATCTGGGACTGAGCACGGAGAACTTGATTACCTTTTCGATTTCGCCGCAACTAAGCGGCTATGACGAAGCAAGAGCCGTGGCGCTCGTGGACCAGTTGAGGGAGCGGCTCGGGGCGCTTCCGGGAGTGCTGGGGGTGGGGTCGTCGCAGATTCCAATCCTGACGGGAACTGACATGGGCACGAACATTACCGTCGAGGGCCGCGAAAACCTGGACACCGATGACCGGCACGTGGATTACGACGCAGTAAGCCCGAATTATTTTTCAACCATGAGGGTGCCGTTGCTGGCCGGGCGCGAATTCAACGCCAGTGACACCGCGACGAGCCCGAAAGTGGCGATCATCAATGACGCCATGATGAAGCAGTTTTTTGGGAAGAGAAACGCGATCGGCGCGCACTTTGCGACGGGCTCCGGAAACGGACTCAAGTTCGACATTGAAATCGTAGGCGTAGTGAAGAATTGGAAACAAGAGCACGTCCGCACGGGAGACCAGCCTTATTTCTTTCGGCCATATGCGCAGTTCGGAAAGCTGTTTGGCATGAGCTTTTACGTGCGCACCAAGCAGGACCCGCTGCTGATCGCCAATGACTTGCGGCAGACAGTCAGGCAGCAGGACGTGAATCTGCCCGTGTATGAGTTGAAGACGGTACGCCGCGTGGTCGATGAAGACTTGTTCGCCGAAAGGGTGATTGCGGGACTTTCTTCAAGTTTTGGGGCGCTGGCGGCCATCCTGGCGGCTCTGGGTATTTACGGTGTGCTGGCGTATCTGGTGGTGCAGCGGACAAGAGAGATTGGCATTCGCCTGGCACTTGGCGCGGCGAGCGCGCACGTTCGGGCGTTGGTATTCAAGGAGGTCGGCGGAATGGCGCTTGCCGGGGCGGCCTTGGGGCTGCCTTTGGCGTATGGGCTGGCGCGCGCCAGCGAGTCGCTGCTCTTCGGCGTGCACGCTAACGATATTGCGGTTTACCTGGTATCGCTAGGGGTGATCACCATGATCGCTTGTGTCGCGTGTTACGTTCCCGCGCGAAGAGCCACACGCGTGGACCCGTTAGTGGCATTGAGATATGAATGACTGCGATCCAGCTGACAGTTGGCAGTTGCCAATGAAAGCCGGAATTGTCAGGGGTAGGCGATGAGGGCCCAGAAAGCGACTGAGGAGTGCTGAGGATTAACGCATGGTAACGCTCTGGCAGGATCTGCGCTATGGCGTGCGAATGCTGGCGAAGAATCGCGCGTTCACGGCGGTTGCAATCCTGACACTCGCTCTTGGTATCGGCGCAAACACTGCCATCTTCAGCTGTATCAATGCTTGGATTATCAAGCCGTTGCCCTATCCGCAGTCCGAGCGCTTGATGGTATTCGCAACGCATGACCAGAAAAACGGATGGACCAGCGAACACGTAACGTCCCCCGCGGACTTCTTCGATTTTCAGAAGCAGAACACCTCGTTTGAGCAAAGCGTAGCTTGGGCTGGCGCGAGTTTAAATCTCACTGGCGATGGGCGTCCCGAGTTAGTCGACGGCGGGCGAGTGACTTGGAATTTCTTTGATACGTTGGGCGCCAAACCCATTTTAGGGCGCACCTTTACGCCAGACGACGATCATTCGGGCGCGCCGCACGTGGCCATTGTTAGTCAGGGACTATGGCAAGGACGATACGCCGGAGACCCGAAAATTATTGGACGCAACATCGCGATTGGGGGCGAAGCGTATACGGTCGTCGGAGTCATGCCGGGAACATTTCAGTTTCCATTGATGGGTGTCGCCAATTTATGGACTCCCCTGGCGCTGACCGATAAGCAGCGTGCCGACCGGAACGGTACGTGGCTGCCCGCATTTGGTCGGCTAAAGCCCGGCGTGACGTCAGGGCAAGCCGAAGCGGAAATGGCGGTGCTTTTTGCTGGTCTCGAAAAGCAGTTTCCGCAGACGAACATGAATTTGACTTGGCTGGTCAACTCGATGACTTGGGATATTCGCAGGAAAGAAGGCGCGCCCGAACTGATGATCTGCTTCGTGATTGTGGGGCTGGTTCTGCTGATTGCTTGCACGAACGTCGCCAATCTCTTGCTGGCCCGCGCGACGGGTCGGACGAGGGAGTTCGCCGTGCGCGGAGCGCTTGGCGCGTCGAAAGAGCGGCTGGCACAACAACTTTTAACGGAATCGCTGCTGCTGTTTCTTCTCGGGGGAGCTGCCGGAACTCTCTTTGGTTTTTGGGGGATGAAGCTGATCGAGTCGTGGATTCCGGGTCACATTCGCGGATACTTGCTAAATTACGGGCATGTCGATCTGGATTTAACAACGCTGGCGTTCACGATGGGAATCGCGCTTTTGTGTGGTCTGGTCTTCGGGCTAGTCCCGGCGTTCGAGAGTGCAAAGCTCGACGTGAATCACGCTCTCAAAGAAGCGGCGGGCCAAGCCTCCGGCAGTTCGCGCAGCGCGTGGCTCCGGGAGGTCTTCGTGGCTGCCGAGATTGCGCTGGCGGTGGTGGTGCTCATCTCCGCGACACTTTTGGTAAAGAGCTTCATCATTTCCGTGCGATCGAGTCCCGGTTTCAATCCCTCGAACGTCCTGACAGCGCAACTGGCGCTGCCGAGGACCAAATACACACAAGATACTCAACTGCGTAGTTTCAGCGAAGAAGCGCTGGAGCGCATCCGCGCCCTGCCGGAAGTGGCTTCCGCAGGCATGGCCAGTCATGTCCCCTTTGGTGGCTTTGGCCAGGGCATCGCATTCGAAGTTGTGGGAAGGCCTCTTCAGCCCGGCGAAAGACTGGGGGCACCCTTCACCGCGGTATCCCGGGATTATTTTTCGACGATGCAGATTGGGTTAGTGAAGGGTCGACTCTTTGATTCTACCGACGCATATGGTAGCTCACCGTCTGTAATTGTCAGTCAAACGATGGCCCAACAGATTTGGCCGGGCGAGGATCCCATCGGGAAGAAACTTCAAATCGGCGAGCAGCGTACCGTCGGCACAATCGTTGGCGTGGTGAACGATGCCAAGATGTCCCAATTACGTGAGCGCCGCGGCTGGCACATCTATGTTCCCATGGCTCAGTTTCCCTCAAGGACTTTGGCGTACGCTGTGCGCACTGCGGGCGATGCCACGACAATGGCGACGGCTATCCGCGACGCGATTTGGTCGGTGGATCGGGACCAACCGGTTTCTTCGGCCCCGATGGAAACCCTGATAGCTACTGTGGACGCCGGCTACCGTGTGGTGACTAAGCTGATGGTTTTCTTCGCCGCTCTGGCCATGTTTTTGGGAGCCATCGGGATCTATGGCGTGATGGCGCATCTTGTGTCGCAACGCATCCACGAAATCGGCATTCGCATGGCGCTAGGGGCAAGCCCGGCGCAAGTGATGCGCATGGTCATCGGGCAGGGGCTGAAGCTCGAATTGATCGGCGTCGCTATAGGTGTCCTCGTTGCGCTGGGGGCGGCCCGAGCGCTCACAACGGAGCTCTATCAGGTCACTCCGAGTGATCCTGCTACGTTTATCGGAGTGCCGGTACTGTTTGCCTTGGTTGCCGTGGCCGCGTGTTACATTCCTGCGCGGCGTGGGATGCGCGTGGATCCCTTGGTGGCGCTGAGATATGAGTGAACTTTGGTCAAGCTTTGCGCGTAATGACCAATTGAGGGTCAAACGGATTTCGCGAATCAAATGCGATAAGGAGAATCTATGGTTGAAACGAACGGAACTCTGATCAAGATGGAAGGTGTAAAGAAAGTTTTCTACACCGATGAAGTGGAGACTCATGCCCTGGAGGAGATTCATCTGGAGATCAAGAAAGGGCAGTACATCTCCATTGCCGGTCCTTCAGGTTGCGGTAAATCCACGCTGCTCTCGATTCTGGGGCTGCTCGATTCGCCTACCGATGGCAATTACATGCTGAACGGCCAGTCGGTGGCAAAGCTTACGATCAGTGAGCGCACGCGGATCCGCAACCGCGAAATCGGGTTCATCTTTCAGGCGTTTAACCTGATCGGGGACCTCACCGTCTATGAAAATGTCGAATTGCCGCTGACTTACCGCGGCACAAGCGCTGCCGAGCGGAAGCAGAAAGTGCAGCAGGCCCTCGAACGCGTGGGCATGGCCCACCGTTTGCGGCATTACCCCTCACAGCTATCCGGCGGTCAGCAACAGCGTGTTGCCGTGGCGCGTGCGTTGGTGGGCGATCCCCTGATCCTGATGGCGGACGAGCCTACCGGAAACCTCGACTCGAAAAACGGCGAGGCTGTCATGGAGCTGCTCCGCGACCTGCACCGCAACGGCGCTACCATTTGCATGGTCACGCACGACCAGCGCTACGCCAACTTTGCTGAGCGCACCATCCACCTTTTCGACGGCCGCATTGTCGAGGAGACTCGGGAAGCCGAAGTCGGGGCCTGACGCGGAAGGAGCGGCACAGCCACGATTTGGCAGGAAATTCGCTCCAATGGGCTATCCGCATCGATGTTTTGGTTGCGCCGCCCCATGAATGATTTGGATATCCCCGATGAGGAATTCAAAGGGGCAAAGAAATGCAAACCATGTGGCACGATCTGCGATATGCCCTACGCATGCTGGTGAAGAACCCCGGCTTCACCGCCGTGGCCGTGCTGACGTTGGCACTGGGGATTGGCGCAAACACTGCCATTTTCACGGTCGTTTACGGCGTGCTGCTTCGCCCACTTCCTTATCCGCAGCCCGACCGCATCGTCCAGATCACGGCCAGCTATAGGGGCCAGATCGATTATTCGGGTTTCAGTGCGCTCGAATTTGATTTTTGGAACCGTCACAGCGAGCCCTTCGAGTTCCTCGCCGCGCGGACTGGCGTGGGGTTCAATCTCACAGGCGGCAGCGAATCCGCACGAGTGCGTGCGCACCGGGTCTCCTCCGCCTATTTCAATGTCATGGGCATGCAGCCCTTTCTGGGCCGCAATTTTTCGGCAGACGAAGACAACCCGGGCGGCCCAAGCGTCGCTGTGCTCAGCTACGGTCTGTGGAGGGCACAATTCGGCGGAAACTCTCAGATCGTCGGGAGAAGCATCTCGCTCGACGGGGCCGCTTACACCGTTATTGGCGTTATGCCAAGCGGTTTTCAGAGCGTACCGGCCGCCGACCTCTGGACCACGATCGCGCAGGTGAATAAAAGCATCGGTTCGGGAATCAATTACACGTTGATCGGCCGCCTGAAAAACGACACTTCGCGCGCCCAAGCTGATAGCTACCTGGGTGTCGTGAAAAACTCATTCTTCCAGGAATTCCGTCGTGGGACTCCTTCCGCGTACCGTCAGGTGATCGCGTTTCGCGCCATCCCCTTCGGTTACATGATCGCGTACGGCTATCGTACGCCGCTTCTAGTACTCTTTGGCGCGATTGGATTTGTATTGTTGATCGCCTGCGCTAACGTGGCCAATCTCCTTGTGTCGCGCGCCGCCGCTCGAAGGCGCGAATTTGCCATTCGCGCCGCGCTCGGCGCCGGGCGTTCGCGCCTCTTAGCGCAATTGCTCAAAGAAAGCTTGGTCCTCGCCATTCTGGGCGGGGCTCTTGGTTTGCTGCTCGCCGTGTGGCTGCTGAATTCTCTGCTTGCTTTGGCGCCCACGGACTTGCCGCGCGCCCATGAGATTTCCCTTGACCGCTGGGCTCTTGGCTTCACAGTTCTTGCCGCTTTTTTGAGCGCCATGTTGTTTGGAAGTGCTCCCGCCCTTAACGCTTCAAAACCGAACGTGAACGAGCCCCTAAAGGAGGGCGCGGGGAGAGCGAGCTCTGGGGTCGGCCACCAGCGGCTTCGCGGCGCGCTTGTTGTCGCCGAAGTGGCTCTTTCACTTGTGCTTCTCGCAGGCGCCTCTCTGCTCATTAAAACCTTCGCCAATCTCCTTCGAAGCGATCCCGGCTTCGACCCGCATGCGGTTCTCTCCGTGCAAATCTGGCCGACGGGCAATGAATTCTCTTCCACTGAAGTGATGGTGAATTTCAACCGCAACGTCGTGCAGCGCATCAAAAGCATTCCCGGCGTTCAGTCTGCGGCCGTTGTGGGTGCGGGCTTGCCTTTGGAACAAGGCGGTAACGTCGGTGTCGAGTTCCCCATCCAAAAGCGGGACGAGAGCATCGACTACCGCCAGATCACGCCATCTTATTTCCAAACGCTGGGTATCCCGTTGCGCCAGGGTCGTTTTTTCACGGAAGCTGATTCTTCAGATTCCAGCAATGTGGTGATCATCAACGAGAACCTGGCGCGACAGTATTTTGCCAATCGTAGCCCTCTCGGCGAGCACGTAAAGGTAGCCGACCAGGACAGGGAGATCGTAGGTGTGGTTGGAAATGTGCGCTCTTTCCTGAACGAGCCCGCACCACCCACGGTGTTTATTCCTGATGCACAGTCCCCCATCGGTTTAGCGAAATTGTTTATTGGCTGGTTTCCGAATTGTATTCTCGTGCGCACCGCTCAGAATCCTCTGAGCATCAGCAAGGAAGTGGCGGGTGTGGTGCGCAGTGTGAATTCGGACGTGCCTGTTGGCCACATCCAATCCATGGAGGAGACCCTATCCACCTCGGTCGCTTTTCAAAAATTCCTCATGACGCTGATGAGCGTCTTTGCCGGGCTTGCCGTCCTGCTCGCCGCTATCGGCATTTATGGTGTGATGGCCTACTCCGTGGCGCAGCGAACGCATGAATTTGGGATTCGCCTGGCGCTCGGTGCTGGCCGAAAAGACGTGCTGGCGATGGTGCTGTTCGGCGGAGGGAAACTCGCCGCTCTCGGGATGGCATTGGGATTGGCTGGCGCGTTGGGCCTCAACTACTTGCTAAGAAGTCAACTTTACGGAGTCCGTCCCGCGGACCCAGCCACGTATCTTGCGGTCTGTGCTCTTCTTGGTTTGGTCGCTCTTGCCGCCTGTTACATCCCGGCACGTCGCGCTACGCGGCTCGACCCATTGAAGGCGCTGCGTTATGAATGAAGAGCAATTCTAAGGAGACCTCTTGGAACCATTGATCCAGTTACGCAATCTTGAAAAATCCGTGGAGGCGGGCCCGAACCGGTTCTTCCTGCTTCGCCGCATTAATCTGGATATTCAGCCGGGCGAGTTTGTCACCATCATGGGGCCCTCAGGCGCTGGGAAATCCACATTGCTTAGCATTGTCGGCATGCTGGATGGCGCGTGGGCGGGTGAATTCTATTTCCGTGGAGAGCCCGTTCACAAACTCAACGTCAAGAAGCGCAATGAACTCCACAAAGCCAACATCGGGTTTGTCTTTCAAAGCTATCACCTGATCGACAATCTGACGGTCTTCGAAAACCTCGAGGTGCCGCTCTCTTACAAGAATGTTCCCCACAAAGAGCGCGTCAGCCGTGTTTGCGATGCCCTGGATCGTTTCAATATCGTTGGCAAGAAGGACTTGTTTCCCAGTCAGCTTTCCGGCGGACAGCAGCAGCTTGTGGGCGTGGCCCGCGCGGTGATTATGAACCCGAAACTGATTCTTGCCGACGAACCCACGGGGAACCTTCATTCGGCTCAAGGTGACGAGATCATGCAGCTCTTCAAAAGACTCAATGATGCCGGCACGACGATCATTCAGGTCACGCATTCGGAAAGAAATGCGGCGTATGGGCACCGCATCATCCAACTCAAGGATGGATGGGTCGTGGATGAGACGACCACGGCTGACGCGAGTGCCAGCGCAGCGCAACCGGGCTAAGAAACTTCTTTCTCATAAGTTGTAGAGGCTGCTAAATGAGAACACTCTGGCAAGACTTTCGCTACGCCATCCGCATGCTCGTGAAGAGTCCCGGCTTTACCGCGGTGGCCGTTCTGACGCTTGCCCTGGGCATCGGTGCAAACACCGCCATCTTCAGCGTGGTCAATGGGCTGCTCCTGCACCCTTACGGGATACAGCATCCCGAGCGATTGATGGCCATTCGCGCGCGCTACGAAAAGTTGAACCTCAAGAGCATCGTGATTTCCGCGCCGGACTATACGTTTGTCCGCGATAACAAGCAGACTTTCGCCGCGGCCGCCATCCAGACTGAAAATGATTTTAATTACGCCACAGGCGCCTGGCCGCTGCGCCTGCGTGGCGCCAGCGTATCCTGGCAGTGGTTCGATGTGTTCGAAGCCCAGCCTTTGCTGGGCCGTGTCTTTACGCCCGAAGAAGATCAGCCCAACGCCAATCGCGAAGTTATTCTGGCGTATAACACCTGGAAGTCGATTTTTGGCGGCGACGCGGACATCACCGGCCGCTCCGTGCAGCTCAACCAGCAGCCTTACAAAATCATTGGCGTAATGGGGCCTGAATTCCAGTGGCCGAGCCAAACCGATCTTTGGGCTCCGCTGGGCCTTGCGCCCAATGCCTTTGTCCTCGACAACATTTTCAATGAGAACTATTTTGCGGTCGCGCGGCTGCAGGCTGGAGTGAAATCCTCACACGCAGCGGCCTTCCTCAAAATGACCTCGCAGCAGATCAGCGACGATCCGCGCACGCAAGGCTATCCTAAGGCATCCGGCTGGAGTTTGTTCGCCGTTCCCTTCACGGAATTTGTCTATGGCGACGTGCGCACGCCGCTGCTGATTCTTCTGGGCGCCGTAAGTTTCGTTCTGCTGATAGCGTGCTCGAATGTCGCCGGACTTTTGCTGGCGCGTGCCTCGGCTCGTGCGAGGGAGTTTGCCGTCCGCACCGCGCTGGGCGGCTCACCTTGGCGGCTGGCCCGGCAGATGCTCACGGAAAGCGTGGCACTGGCCTTTATCGGCATGGCCCTCGGCCTTGTGATTGCCTGGCAAGCGGTTCGCGCCTTGTTGTGGCTCGCTCCAGAAAACCTTTCCAGCGGCCTGGACATTCACCTGGATTTGTATGTTCTCCTTTTCACAGCGTTGATTGCCGGCGCCTCCGCGATCATCTTCGGTGCCGCGCCGGCATGGCAGATTGCGTTTATTGACCCACAGCAGAATTTGAAGCAGGGCCGCGGCACAGGGGAGGGAAGCGCCGGGCGTCATCGCTTTCGCAGTGCGCTAGTGGTAGCGGAACTCTCCCTGGCTTTGGTGTTGCTGGCGGGCGCTGGCGTGTTCATGAAGAGTTTGGCAAAGCTCAAAGAAGTCGATGTTGGCTTTCGTCCCCGCGGCCTGATGACCGCCGCATTGGCCTTGCCCGATCGCCAGTACGACACTCCGGACAAACAGATTGCGTTTCTGAATAGCACATTAGACCGGCTCCCCAATTTCGCCGGTGTCGTCTCCGCAGCCGCCGGAGTGCCATTGCCATTCAGTGGGTTCGGAGGCTCCGCTTCCTTCAACATTGAGGGCCGCGTAGCCCCGCCAGGGGATCCGGGGCCGCACGGCGATGTTCGCGGAGTTAGCCCGCGCTATTTTGAGACCATGGGCATTCGGTTGATCCGTGGTCGCGTCTTTACCGATCAAGACCGCCGCGGTGGCCAGCCTGTCGCCATCATTGACGAAAATCTCGCCCACGAGTATTGGCCAAATCAGGATGCTTTGGGGCAACGCCTTCGCAATGGAAACCATGCCCCCTGGAAGACCATTGTTGGCATTGTGGCGCATGTGCGCCATTATCAGGTTGTCGGCGAGGAAGCATCTACTAGTGGCACAGAAGGTTCTGCGAAGGGCGTCTATTACTTTCCGTTGTATCAAGAGAATTCCCCCGCCACTTTTCTAATCGCCCGCACAAGTGGTGATCCAACACCTTTGTCCGGCGTGATTCGCGCTGCGGTGCACGAGGTGGATCCCGGTCAGCCCGTTTCTGATCTGAGGACCATGGACCAGCGCATCGCCATGTCGATGGGGCCACGGCGCTCTGCCGTGACCTTGCTCAGCGTGTTCGCGGCGATGGCGCTGACGTTGGCGGCGGTAGGTCTGTTCGGCCTGATTCGCTACAACGTCACGCAGCGCACTCAGGAAATCGGTGTGCGCATGGCGCTCGGCGCGTCGCGCCGCGATATCTTGGAAATGGTGCTCGGTGAAAGTCTACGGCTCGCGCTCCTGGGAGTTGCTGGCGGGCTTCTTGCGGCCTTTACTCTCACGCGTGTTCTCGCCAGCCTCCTCTATGGAGTGAGCGCGACCGACCCCTTGACGTTTGCGGGCACAGCATTGCTGCTGACCTGCGTGGCCCTGCTGGCCTCCTGGGTTCCCGCATGGCGAGCCA
Organism: Acidobacteriota bacterium; assembly: GCA_003223295.1. Lineage (GTDB taxonomy): Bacteria > Acidobacteriota > Terriglobia > Acidiferrales > UBA7541 > Acidiferrum. The sequence continues at coordinate 77,200 of QHYM01000104.1, forward strand.
CGCGTGTCGATCCGCTCGTCGCGTTGCGCTATGAATAAAACGCTTGGTTTTGGGCCGCGCTCGTTGTGCCCGAAGAACAGCAATACGATGAACTCTAAAATTACATTCGAATGAAGACCGCCACCACGCCATCTTATCGCGTGCTTTTAGCTGACGACCAATCGGACATCCGCGATTCGCTTCGTTTGCTGCTCAAGGGGGAGGGCTACGAAACGCAGGGCGTAGCTTCTCCCGCGGAAGCCTTAAACGCCCTCGAAGCCCGCGAATTCGACGCCGTCCTCATGGACCTCAATTATGCGCGAGACACAACCTCAGGTCAGGAAGGCCTCGACTTGCTTACGCGCATCCAGGTCATCGATAGCACAGTCCCGGTCGTGGTCATGACGGCCTGGAGCAGTATTGAGCTGGCGGTCGAGGCGATGCGCCGCGGCGCCCGAGACTTCATTGCAAAGCCCTGGGAAAATAACCGCTTGCTTTCCATCCTTCGAACGCAAATCGACTTGCGTCAGGCTTTGCGTCAGGCCTCTCGCCTCGAGGCCGAAAACCGCCTCCTGCGCGCGGAATCGCGCCCCACCTTTCTGGCCAATTCTCCCGCGATGGCTCCCGTCCTTGAACTCATTGGGCAAATTGGCCCCTCCGACGCCAATGTTCTGATCACCGGAGAACATGGCACAGGCAAAGAAGTAGTTGCGCGAACGCTTCATGCTCTGTCGTCACGCGCGACGAAGCCCATGGTGACGGTGAATGCCGGAGGGCTGTCCGAGGGCGTTTTCGAGAGCGAACTGTTTGGGCACGTGAAAGGCGCTTTTACCGATGCGCGCTCCGACCGCGTCGGGCGATTCGAGCTTGCCGACGGCAGTACCCTATTCCTGGACGAGATTGCCAACGTCCCCCTGAACTTGCAGGCAAAGCTGCTCCGCGTTTTGGAAACAGGCGATCTCGAACGCGTCGGCTCCTCGACGACACGCCGTGTGAATGTACGCGTTCTGGCCGCGACCAACGCGGACGTCAACGCCGAAGCGTCGGCCGGCCGGTTCCGGCAGGACCTTCTCTTCCGGCTGAACACCATCGAGATTCATTTGCCTCCGTTGCGGGATCGCCGCGAGGACATCGATCTTCTTGCGCACCATTTCCTTCACGGCTATGCGCAGCGCTACCGCAAGAGCATTTCCTCTTTCGATCCAGCGGCGCTCAAAGCCCTCCATGAGCATCCTTGGCCTGGAAACGTGCGCGAGCTGGACCATGCCGTGGAGAGGGGCGTGCTCCTCTCTCCCGGTCCCTCCGTTCGCACCGCGGATCTTGGCTTGCGCGCCCAAGCCACAGGCGGTGCTGCCAAGTTGGAGGAGATGAGCCTCGATGAGGTCGAGCGGTATCTGATCCAGCGCACTCTTTCCCGTCATGAAGGAAATGTCAGCCAAGCCGCCAAAGCTCTTGGGCTGAGCCGCAGCGCCATGTACCGTCGCCTGCAAAAACACCAACTGGAATGATGCGACTGACCCATGAGCGCCACATCCATCTCCTTGCGCTGGCCGCTGGCCTTCCAGGTTCGCTGGTCGCCCTGATTCTGGTCTGGACCGGGAATTTTTCTTCAGGCGCTGCCTGGACACTGACCTTCTTCATCGTAATCTTTTGGCTCGGTTTCGCTCTTTCCTTGAAACACCGCGTCGTTTTCTCCCTCCAGACCCTTTCGAATCTCCTTGCGGCGCTGCGCGAAGAAGATTTCTCGATGCGTGCTCGCGGGGCCGGCACTGAGGATGCCATGGGCGAGGTCATGGTCGAAGTAAACGCGCTCAGCGAGACGTTGCGCCAGCAGCGCCTCGGTGCTCTGGAAGCTTCGGCCCTCCTGCGAACCGTGATGGAGGAAATCGACCTTGCGATCTTCACGTTCGACCAGGACAAGAAACTCCGGCTCGTCAATCGCTCAGGCGTGCGCCTGCTGGACCGCTCCGTGGAGCGTCTTCTCGGATTCACTGCAGACGAGCTCGGACTGGGCGCTTGCCTGGAGGGTGAGCCTGCCCGCACGATGGAGTTGGCTTTCCCCGGGGGGTCCGGCCGCTGGGGACTTCGCCGTGGCTCGTTTCGGCAGGGAGGCTTGCCGCATCATCTGATTGTTCTCAGCGATCTGAGCCGCACGCTTCGTGATGAAGAGCGCAAAGCCTGGCAGCGGCTCATTCGCGTTCTTGGCCACGAACTGAATAACTCACTCGCTCCCATTCAATCGGTTGCGCAGAGCCTTGAGAGCGGCCTCCTCGCCGCGACGAAATCCAGCAAAGTTCAAGGCGATTCGCTCGGCGCCATTCTGGATGATCTGCGTCAGGGACTAAGCATCATTCGTTCTCGTACCGAAGCGCTAGGCCGCTTCATGACCGCCTACGCCCAGCTTGCGCGTTTGCCGCAACCCAAATTACTGCCCGTGCGGGTCTCGGAATGGGTCGGCAGAAGCGTAAAACTGGAGACACGTGTGAAAGTCAGTCTCGGGAAGGGGCCGGACGCTGTCATCTCGGCCGACCCAGATCAGTTAGAGCAGTTATTGATCAATCTGATTCGCAATGCCGCGGACGCGGCCCTGGAAACGAACGGTGGCGTTCAGGTCGGCTGGAAGCGAAGCCGCGGGCAACTGGAGCTGTGGGTTGTCGACGACGGCCCCGGCCTCCCTAACACCGCGAATCTGTTTGTCCCCTTCTTCACCACCAAGCCGGGAGGCTCCGGGATTGGCCTCGTTCTTAGCCGTCAGATTGCCGAAGCCCATGGCGGTGAATTGATTCTGAAGAATCGCGTTGATGCGCGAGGATGTGAAGCGCGGCTTCGTCTGCCTATTTAGGGGATCACAACTGACAGTACCTGGGCAGGCATCGTATCAGGTGTTTTCCTCATCAAAATTATAGTCTAACCCTGATACCAGGGATCCCCGCGTCCTTGTACCTTCGCAAAGATTAGTACCACAGCCTAATTGAGTAGCTAACCAACTGAGTTATCCCTGGGACGCGGCGCTCAGCAGGGTTACGTCGCTCGCAAGACCCCCAATTCAAGATTTCTCGTGAAGTCTGGGGTTTGAATATGCAGATGTCTAACAATGCCGCCCAGAGAAAGAACAAACACGGAACACAACAGCAAAGGGACCTGTCCGAGCATTTCAATCCGGAGGCGAGCCTGCGGAAAGAAGTGGAATGGACACAGCGCAACAATAACTCCGAGCCCAACGGCGTGCATTCCACTGGCGCGGGTTTCCTTCTCTTGGACACCTCTTTTCGTCCGCTGTATGCAAACCAAGAAGCCCTGGCCGTACTAACCTACGCCGCAAACCCCAGAAAAAACAACGATCTCGGCGGCCTCCTGGAGCATAGGGTCCAATCGCTTTTTACGGGATCGAATGGCTCGCGACAGCTCAAGTGTCACGGTACTCTTGCATCGGGCAGGAGATGTTATCAGGTGCGAATGTTCTCGGTAACGTCGCCTTTGGCCAACGGCTTCAAACCGGCTGTCGCGATACTTCTGGAGAGAAACCACAGGCGCAAGGTTGACCTTGCTTACCTCTCCGGCAGATTCCGTCTGACGCAAAGGGAAATGGAAACCGTGGACCACCTGGTACAAGGGTTCAACACCGAGCAAATTGCTGACCGGATGGGTATCAGTCCGAACACCGTAAAAGCCTTTTTGCGATCCATCATGATCAAGATGGGAACAGATACTAGGGCCGGAATCATTGGAAAAATTCTACAGGTGGCAAATTCTATTACCCGGGAAACCTCTCCCTAACTGACTTTTCCTTTCCCCTTCCGTATTTAGGGCCTGAAAGGTCCGGACGCACCGGACGGATAATGCTCGTGCCATCGCGGAATAAAAGAGACAGCCCGAGCTACCACGCCAAAGGGACCTTGGACCAAGCGGGCCTCGTCAGGGCGGCAATATATGATCGGCCTCCAGTATGTCCTCTAATCAGCATGCCCTATTTTGCCAGCCAGAGGTCCCATTCAGCGCGGGGTTATGCGACATAGTTCCCATTTCACCGAGAAGTCAGTCGCCTCTCCTCATTCGCTAGTGCTTGCTCTCAATAATGACTCGGCCAAACCAGCTTCAGGAGGGATTGGGAGCCGGGGCTGTGCTTGCGCGGCAGATCAGGTCCGGTTGCACCACAATTTCCTTCGGATACCCTGCTTCCGGGGGCGCAGCAATGCGTCGCAGCAGCGTTTCGGCCGCTAGCATCCCCATCTCGCGTAGTGGCTGTCTCACGGTTGTCAGCGCGGGGTTTTGAAACGCCGCACTTTGAATATCGTCAAAGCCCACCACGGAAACATCCTGCGGAATGCGGCGGCCGGCTTCGCGCAGTGCCTGGATCGCACCGATTGCGGAAATATCATTGAACGCAAAAAGTGCCGTGAAGGCTTCCCCCAAAGCGAGGAGTCTTTTTGTAACTTGATATCCAAGCTCCGGCGACGAAGATTCCCCTTCCAGTTGCCCCACCAGGCGGTCATTGATTGTCACGCCCATGGCCTTCGCGGCAGTGCAGACAGATTCCCAGCGTATGGCGGTGTCCGAGCTGAATGCCTGCCCTTTGATGAAGGCTATTTGCCGGTGTCCAAGCTTGGTGAGGTGTTCCATCGCCAGCGCCGCGGCCCGCGCATGATCGAGCACGATGTTGGTGACTCCCGGCACTTCACGGTGGCCGGACACGGCCACGAGCGGCACTTGCGCCGCGCCAGTAATTGCCGTGTCGACCGCGATCAGCCCTTCCACCGCACGCTGCTGCAAGAGCAGCGGATACTCTTCGATCAGTTCATCGCGATGCCGGTGGCTCACCACAAAATAGAAATAGCCCTCCTGCAACAAGTGGTCCTCAATCCCAGACATCACCAGGGCCGCATACCCTTCACTGATTTCCGGCACCACCACACCGATCGTGTAGCTTCTTTGCTGTCGAAGGGACCGCGCAAGGTGATTCGGCCGGTAATTCAGTTCATGCGCGGCTTTCCGGATCAGTTCTTGCGTGCGGTGGGGAATCGATTTCGCACCAGGCGAGCGATTGATGACCAGCGATACCGCCGCTTGGGAGAGTCCCAGGTGTTCTGCGAGAGACTTGAGACTCACACTTTGCCCGGAAGCTTTTCGAGCACGCAAAGTTGTCCCTGGTTTGGGCCGGAGCATAGGGCTATCGTGCACAGTAGTTTCGCACATTTGATTAAGCGCCTACAAGCGATTATCACGAGGGGGCCGCGGCCGGCATGTGCGTTCGCGCTCCATCGCTTGTAACCGCCAATAAATCGGTTTAGTATGCTACTGTCTTTTCCGGGAACGAGCGGCTCGGTGCGCAGGTTTGAACATGCTAGCTCGTCGCCGGATGTGCGATTCATCGATTTTCGAACGTCCAAAAATAGGAATTCAAGGCCGCCTCGCTCTAGGGGTGTCTATGTGATTTGACCTCGAGTTGGCTTTGGAATACTGGCATGTAAGAGCTTCTGGAACCCCTTCTCATCATAAGGAGCGTCTGAAACGTGAAATCCCTGCTGCATCGCTCGGCAGTCGCAGCCCTCATTCTGTTGCTTTGCCCACGCGCACCCTCGCTCGCTCCTTTATCCGAACGGGCCCCCCAGGCTGCCTCGACACGCACGGCCCTTTCTGATCCCGGCACCGAGAAGAAAATTGAGGAGCTTCTCCGGAAAATGACGCTCGAGGAAAAAGTGGGCCAATTGGTCCAATACTCTGCGGGACAACCCACCGGTCCTGGCACAGGTCGCACGGACTATGAGGACATGATCCGGAAAGGTGAAGTCGGCGCGCTCTTCAATATCACCACCGCGCGCCAGGTCAACGCCTTTCAACACTTCGCCGTCGAACAGTCCCGCCTGCATATACCTCTTCTTTTTGGTTTAGATGTAATTCACGGTTTCAAGACGGAATTTCCCGTTCCGTTGGCGCTGGCTTCGAGCTGGAATCTAGAACTCGTCGAACAATCTGCTCGCGTTGCCGCACGCGAAGCTTCCGCCAGCGGCATCCGCTGGACTTTCTCTCCCATGGTGGATATTGCGAGAGACGCGCGTTGGGGAAGAATGGCCGAAGGTTCTGGTGAAGATCCCTATCTTGGCATGGCCATGGCTCGCGCGTACGTCCGTGGATATCAAGGAACCCGCTTGGATGCGCCCGACAGCATCGCTGCATGCGCAAAGCATTTCGTTGGCTACGGCGCAGCCGAAGGCGGTCGCGACTATAACTCGACAGAAATTTCAGAGCACACCCTGCGCCAATTCTATCTGCCTCCTTTCCATGCAGCCATCGACGAGGGTGCCGCCACGATCATGAGCGCATTCAATTCGCTGAATGGAGTGCCTGCCTCAGCCAATCCCTTCACCTTGACGCAAATCCTCAGAAGGGAATGGGGGTTTCAGGGGATCGTGGACAGCGACTACACCGCGCTCGCGGAACTCATCGCGCACGGCATTGCCAATGACGGTGTCACGGCTGCCCGCAAGGCATTTCTGGCTGGCGTCGACATGGACATGGTCAGCAGCCTCTATCATGACCACCTGGTGCAGCTCGTTCATTCCGGAGACGTTCCTGAATCCGCCATCGACGAAGCCGTTCGTCGCGTCTTACGCGTTAAGTTCGCCCTCGGCCTCTTTGAGCATCCCTTCACGGAAGAAACCAAAGAGGCGGGCGCCATGCTTCATCCGGACAGCATCGTGCTCGCGCGAACCGCTGCCGAACAATCCTTCGTGCTGTTGAAGAACGCTAAGGTTGCCACCAGCCCTCTTCTGCCGCTATCCGCTACGACGAAGACGCTTGCCTTGATTGGGCCTCTGGCTGACGACCGAGCGAACATGCTTGGTTCCTGGGCAGCGCAGGGACGTCCCGCAAATGTAAGCACGTTACGTGCAGCGCTTGCCGCAAGGGTAGGAGCACAAAACGTTCATTACGCCAAAGGATCAGAAATCCTTGGTGGTTCCGACACCCAATTGGCGGAGGCCGTCAAAGCTGCCGAGCAATCCGACATTGCGATCCTGGCCTTGGGCGAAAATGCGCCGGAGATGACTGGCGAAGCCGCCGCGCGGGCATTTCTGGGCCTGCCGGGCCGCCAGGAAGAGCTCCTCGAGAAAGTCGTCGCTACCGGAAAGCCTGTCGTCCTGCTCATCTTCAGCGGCCGGCCGCTCACGCTTCCCTGGGCGTTTGAACATGTGCCTGCGGTGATGGCCGCTTGGTTTCCCGGCATGCAAGCCGGGCCAGCCCTTGTGCGAACTCTGTTTGGCGAAGCAAATCCGAGTGGAAGGCTGGTCGTAAGCTGGCCGCGCAGCGTAGGCCAGGAACCTTTGTATTACAACGCCTTGAATACGGGGCGTCCCGCCGGGAAAATCGATCTGGCCAGGCCGCCTCGCAATGGTCTCGAGAAATACGTTTCTCGGTACATCGACGAACAAAACGCTCCGCAATTTCCTTTTGGCTTCGGATTGTCATACACAGCCTTCCGCTATGGAAATCTCCACATCGACAAAATGCAAATGAGCGCCAAGACCTTGAATGAAGGCCTGCAAGTTGGCGAGTACAAACAAAACGCAGTCCTGAGCGCCGGCGCAGATATCACCAACACCGGAACCAGTGCGGGTGTGGAAACGGTGCAATGCTATCTCCGCCTTCAGGGAACAAGCGTTGCTCAGCCCGTGCGGGTCCTGAGTAAGTTTCAGCGCATTACCCTTGCTCCCGGCGAAACGAGAAAAGTGACCTTTCTTTTGGGCCCGGATGCATTCGCAATCTGGAATGACCAGCAAAAGTTCGCCGTCGAGCCTGCAAAAGTCACGTTGTGGATTGCTCCTGATTCGAGCCAAGGTGTTCAAGCGACGCTGGAAATCACGAAGTAGGCTGCACGGCCACCAACGAACCATGACGACCAGCAAAAACTCTCTCAATAGAAGGGAAGTGATGCGAATTTGCGGGATGGGCCTGTTGGCCTCTCCCCTGATGGTTCTCGCCAGTTGCCAAAAGCACGCTTCGCCATCATTTGTGGAACTCAACGGCGCGCCCTTCGAAGGAACCGACGAACAACTGCTCGAGGACATTCAGCGTTCTAGTTTCGATTTTTTCTGGAACGAAGCGAGCTCCAAAACTGGCCAGGTGAAAGATCGCGCCCTCGCCAACGGCAATGATTCACGAATGATGTCGAGCATCGCAGCCACGGGATTTGGCTTGACCAGTCTTTGCATCGGCGACCACCGCGGCTATCGGAAATCGGCGGAGATTATCGAGCGCGTTCGAAACACGCTGCGGTTCATCGCCAACGATTTGCACAACGAACACGGGTTTTTTTTCCATTTTATTCACATGGAAACCGGCAACCGCTGGGAGAAGTGCGAACTCTCCTCCATCGACTCGTCGATTCTTTTGTGCGGTGTTCTGACCGCCCGGCAGTATTTTGCCGATCAGGAAATCAAGGATCTCGCGACGAAAATCTATCAGCGCGTCGATTGGCCCTGGATGCTCAACGGCGGGCGGACCTTGTCCATGGGCTGGCATCCGGAATCGGGCTTTTTGAACGCGCGCTGGGAACACTTCTGCGAATTGATGATGATTTATTTGCTGGGCATCGGCTCTCCCACGCATCCGCTGGAAGCAAGCTCCTGGGATGCCTGGACACGCCCGAAAATTAAGTTTCAGGGAATCGAATATATTTCCGGCGATGATCCCATTTTCACGCATCAGTATTCCCACGCCTGGTTTGATTTCCGCAACAAACGCGACGCCTACGCGAATTATTTTGACAATTCCGTGAAAGCCACCAAGGCGCACAAACTTTTTTGCCTCTCTCTCCACGACCGCTTTCCCGACTACAGCGAGAATCTTTGGGGCTTTAGCGCTTCGGATTATGTGAAAGGATACACCGCTTGGGGCGGCCCAACGGCGGGAGGCGGCCCGATTGGCCCGGTCGACGGCAGCATCGTGCCGTGCGCGACGGGCGGCTCTCTCCCGTTTCTCTTCGACGATTGCATCCGCGTTCTGCGCAATCTCCGCGGCTCCTATCGCGAAAAGGTGTGGACGAAGTACAGCTTCCGGGATGCCTTCAATCCGCTAATAAATTGGTATGACCCCGACGTGCTCGGACTCGATCTGGGAGTCACCATGCTCATGGCGGAAAATCACCGCACCGGTTTTGTGTGGGATCAATTCATGAAGGATGAAGACGTGAAGCGCGGGATGGCGCGCGCAGGCTTTCGTCCAGAAAATCCCCAGGCGCCACCAAAGCCTGCCCATTAAAGCAGCGCGCAGCGTTGAACTTCGCTGGCCTATGAGGACGTGGGCATCTCCATGTTGATGACGGAAAACCAGCGCACGCAACTCGTGTGGAACACATTCATGCAGAATCCCGAAGCGCAAAGCGTCCTGCAACTCGCCGGCTTCCAGCCGGGGTAGCTACAAACCTTGATTCCGATGACCTAGAACTGATGGGACTGCCCCTTACCGCGGCTTCTTGTAAGTGCGCATTCTAAAGCACTTAGCTTTCCGGCTAACTCATCTGTAGAATGAACCGCTTCGATGGGGGGCTTACAAGTGTTCATTCTAAGGAACTTGCAGGTGCTCCCAGGACGTCCGTGTTTTCTCTCCTCCCCACCCATCGTTTATTGTTCTTTATCTTACCCAGTGAGTACATCATAGGAGATGCCCGCGGTCAAGGGCATTTTGATAGGTGGCGCCTGTTATCGAATGCCCGAGCCTTCGACGATGGTAATGTAGCGATCAATCGGAAGGTCAGTGAAGGTCTCGACGCGGCCGCTCGGTTGCGGCCAGCCAATTTCCAGCCGGTCGATCTTTGTTCGCGGGCCCATACCCAAGACTTCGCGGGGATCATGCGAGGAAAGGTAGCTGCCTCCACCTACTTTTAGCCGTGTTCGCTTCAGATCGCCCGCCTGCCATGTGATGCGAGCGCCGACGGCATCCGGATTGGCCTTCTTGCCGATCAGGCGCACGCCAAGCCAATGGTTGTCTTGCGCGGCGACATTCTTCAGCAAGAGAGGGGCACCACCGTTGACGGTGACGAGCGCGTCGATGGCACCGTCATTATCGAAATCACCGATCGCCAAACCTCGGCCCGCCAAGTTTTGAGCAAACGCCGGTCCAGCGGAAGCGCCGGCATTCTCGAATAGGCGTCCCGTGTTGCGAAACAGGAGCAACGGCTCTTTGTACATCACGTGGCTCGAATGCTGCTCGATCTTGTCGTCCGGATGACCGTTCACGATGAACAGATCGATGTTGCCGTCGTTATCGTAGTCGAAGAATTTAACGCCCCATCCACTCATCAAGCGGGTAATCCGGCCAATGCCCATCGGTCCGGTCATGTCATCGAACGTCTGGTCGTGGTTGTTCTTGTATATGGAATACATCTCCTGGTCCACGTTGGTGACGAAGAGGTCTTGCCAGCCGTCTTGGTTGAAATCGGCCGAGTCCACGCCCATCCCGGAGCGCGGCCGCCCTTCCTGGCTGAATGCCACGCCGGATTCCAAGCCGATATCAGCGAATTTCCCGTTCTTCCTGTTCAGGAACAGAAAATTCTCCACCGTGTCATTGGCGACGAAAAGGTCCATCCATCCGTCATTGTTGATATCCGTAGCCACCACGCCCCAGGCCTTTCCCAAAGACTTGGCGATTCCGGATTCCTCAGAAACGTCCTTGAAGGTCCCGTCGCCGTTGTTGTGAAAGAGCCAGCTGCGCACCCGTGGGTAGACGCTCGGGATACAATAGGATCGCTCTCTCGTTCGCTCGTTCTCGCAGTACTTGTTATTCGATTTGCCAAAATCTCCAAAGCGGCAGACAAAAAGGTCCAGCCTGCCGTCGTTATCGTAATCGAACCATACCGCGCTCGAAGCCCAGCCAGGCGCCGCGACACCGGCTTTTTCGGTAACATCCGAGAACGTGCCGTCGCCGTTGTTTCGGTACAAAATGCACCGCTCGTATTGGGTGACGTACAAATCGGAAAAGCCGTCATTGTTGAAATCAGCAACGGCCACGCCCATTCCATATCCGCCACCGGCGACTCCTACTTGTTCCGTTACATCCGTGAACGTGCCATCGCGGTTGTTCCTGTAAAGTGCGTTCCGGAGCGGTGGCTTTGGATCATAAAAGTCGCACTTGCCGCTGTTGACCAGATAAATGTCCATCCAGCCGTCATTGTCGTAGTCGAGAAACGCGCAGCCGGCTCCCGTAGTTTCCGGCAGGTAGTAGTTCTCCGAGCGGCCGTTCACATGGCGCCAAGTGATTCCGCTTCTGGTGGCCGGAACTTCCTCGAATAACATCTGCTTTGTTTGCTCGGCGTTATTATTCCTTGTGACTGACAACTCCAGGGGCTGGCGTCCAAATAGCGGCCAACTGCGCGATGCGCACAAGCTGGCGCTCAAGGCGCGCAAAAAATCTCGCCGCGTGAAGCCACACTTGGCTTCCGCTTCATCACTGGCCGGAGGGAAGGTTGGGGATAGTTTCACGGGCGCGGATTCTCTTTGTCGAGGGTTCGCAGTTGCCCTTGCGAAAGACCGGGCGGCCGCTCACTATACACGGTTGCAGTCCGTTGTTTTTCCTGCGCGCTCAACCGCGCAAATTCTGCGCGAGCCTTTGCTGCTTCCGCTTTCCGGCCAACCCGTGCATACGCGTTTCCAAGCGAGAAGTAGACGCGGGACTCGTTTGGGAACGCCTTCTGAGCGACTTCGAGTTCGGGAACGGCACCCGCGGCATTTCCGGTGTCCAGGCGCAACACTCCAAGCAGGTAGTGGGCAAAGGGTATCCCCGGTGCGAGTTTCACTGCTTGCTCGGCGTAGTGCAAGCCATCCCGCGAGTCCACTTGGTAGCGTACGGATGCGATTTCCAGCATCGAATTTACATTTTGGGGATCGCGCTTCAGCTCCTTCCGAAACTCCTCGATGGCCTCATCGGTCTCATTTGTTTCCAACAGCAATCTTCCAAAGGCGAAGTGCAAATTTGGATAGTCCGGAAATTCGCCCGTTAGTTCTGCGTAGGTTTTCTTCGCCTGCTCGAAATCCCTCGCTGCCAGGAGCGCCTCAGCCTCCCCCGCCCGCGCGATCACCGAGGAGCCGGGAGTGCCTTCGATGGGAGCATCCTGAGGCCTGAGGAGGAGTACTGCGAGGCCGAGCGCGATGATCGATTCTTTTGTTCTGACCCGGTCCTTTGCCAATTGATCCAGCGTTTCTTTGGCGTCGCCGAACTTTCGGGCCCGCAACTGCAGAATCCCCAGGTGATACAGCGCCACGTGGCGCAACTGCTCGTCTTTGATAACGCCCAGTTGTTCTGCGGCCAGCAAGTTCTTCAGCGCCTGTGCATCCTTGCTCAGCTCGAATTGACACAAACCGAGCATCGCGTGAGCCGTGCCGTTCGCGGGGTCCAGGGCGGTCAGTTTTTCAAAATCCTGCGCCGCCTTGGCGTAATGGTCCTGGTCATACTCGATCGTGCCCAGCGACCACCAGCCTTCTTTCCATTTGGGTTGTAGCGCCAGCGCTTTTGCGTAGAGAGCTACTGCTTCATCGAAGCGATCCGCGTCGCGCGCTTCGGCGGCGCGTTGGGCCAGAGAGGCAAAAGTCGGTGAGGAAGCTTTGGTTTGACTCTGAGCAGACAAAATGAGGGGAAAAACGATCTGCCAACAGACCAAGACAAAGCAGATTCCTCGTTGCTCTGCTCCTCGGAATGACAGAGTTAGGTTTCCCTTCAGCAAGCCGGAATGGCAGGGGAAGATGCGCACTCGAATAGTCTAAATCGAAAGCTGCCAACGAGTCAGCTTCCCGGGGTGTGGGAACTCTCGTTGGCAGCTTCGTACTTGTGCCGGAGGCAATACGGCAAAGTAGAACTGCATTGCCGGAACTTTTTAGAAACTGAAACGGGCCTGCAATTCGATGGTGCGCGCGCCGAGCGCCTGCTGGGCTTCGCCGAAATGCTGGTCAAGAATATTGTTTTGCGGGTTGAATAAATTCAGCTTGTTGAACAAGTTGTAGAAGTTGGCGCGAAATTCGATTTTCGCGTTCTCGCCGATGATCTTCATCGTGGGAAGACCAAACGCCTTGCTAAGCGTCGCGTCCACATCGAAATAACCAGGACCAGTGAATATGTTGCGGTGAATTCCCGGGACGGTTGGGAGGGGACCCACGCCTTGCTGGCCTGCTGGACATTGCGCAACCGGCGGGTTCGGGAAAAGGCAAGCGAACAGAACGCCACCGGACACATTCGGTTGTGTGAAGAAGGCCTGCCCTCCGGTGGTGACGCTGACTTTGCTGCGATAATCAGGCTTGAACCCTCCGAGATACGCTGCAGGAAGGATCTGGCCATTACCCGCATTGCTGGAAGAGCCAGCTCCACCCTTGCCGAAATTATAGACGGGGTCGAAGCCGCCATCCAGGTCGCCTTGGTTATAGATCGGAGTCCACGGGAATCCAGTGTGCGCGTTGAGGATTCCGGAGACACTCCAGCCGCCGGCAACCTTTTCCATCCAAGCGTTACTGCCATGGAAAATCCTGGGACTCCAGATGCCGTATACCTTGAATGCGTGACGAGTGTCGTAATCAGATGTGGCATAACCCGTTGCGAGATTGTACTGGTAGAAGCCCCCGGCATAAGCATTGGATCCGGAGTCGATGCTGTGGCTCCAACGATACTGGGTGTCGAGTAAGAAGGAACTGGCAAATTCGTGCTTCAATTCGAGGAGAAGCGCATTGAAGTTGGCGTTTCCGTCATTTCCGTAAAAGGTGACTCCGTTCACCAGGGGATTGAACGCGACACTCAGCGCGGCGCCCACGTTATACAGGTTGTAGTGCTCGGTCAAATGGCGGGTGGTGCTGCCCTGATAGCCGACGGAAGCAACCCAGCGATGAGCCAGCTCATACTCGCCACCGAGAGTGTAGTGATAAGTATAGGTCGTGGGTTCATCCGCCGGAAAAGCGGTCAAAGAGATGGGCGGGCTGCCGGCAACGGGCAGATTGTTGCTGCCAAAGGTCACGATGGCATTTGGATTCGCGGCATATCCATTCGGATTGTGTACGTCCGTGGGAAACGTGCTACTGCTGTACAAAAGTAAGCAGGTGCTGGGGTCCGCCGGGCCGTTCGGACATGGAAAGTTCGGCTGGTTGTCCACGAACGGTGGATTGAAGCGGCCATCCAGCGAGTTGGATTGCACGAGACCGTTGAAGGCCACGCCCAACCCTCCGCGAAGCACGAGGTGGTTGCCAAAGTCGCGGCCGACGAATGATTTTGGACTCCACGCGAATCCAAGCTGAGGGCCGAAGTTACGTTTGCTGGCGTTGTAGAGATCGCCGCCGGTACGAACGCTGATGTCCGTGAAGGCATTTGCGCCTTGGCCTAACACCACCGTCGCCAGCTTGCTGTTCTTCGCTGAAATCGGTCCAAAGTACTCCCAACGGAGACCCATGGTCACCGTCAGATTTGGCTTCACCTTGTAATTGTCTTGAAAGAACAGACCGATGAGATTGTTGCGAAGGTCCTTGCGCAATGCCGAAGGTACGCCAGTTTGCGGATCGGATTGCGCGTTTTCCGCAACTGGAGCGTCGTTGAGGAAGTCCCAAATGTTGTTGAAGGTGTAGCTGGGACGATCGGCCCAGAAAGGGGCGTCAACGGAAAGCAAGTGGGTAAATTCGCCGCCCATTTTCATCGTGTGCGCGCCGTGAATCTTGGTGAGAACATCCTTCACGGCGTAGGTCCATTGGTCAAAGCCGTTGAAGGAACCAATCCCGTAGCCCCTGACCGCGGTACCGCCGGTAAGAGAACCTACGGTGTTGAAACTAACCTGAGGAAGACCGAAAGGTCCGTTGGGATTGCTGGCCAGATCTTTATTGATCCAGCCTGCCGCATTCACCCGCACTTCATTAAGCAGCGTCGGGCTGAAGGTGTGATCCCATAGAGCGGTTGCCGCCCGGTTCGTATACGTTGAGTTAAACAAATTCATCAGGCGGTCGCCATTGCCATTGAGGCCGGTGCTGGTATTCGGCACGTAGTAGATGCTGAACGCAACGAGATCTTTGCTGGTCGCATTGAAATCCATCCGTCCGTTGTACTGCCGATGCGTACTGTTCGTTGGCTGTACGGTGCTGAAAAAAGCCATGTCGGGGGCTCCGTCCAGGTTGTTTGTGCCCCCCAGCCCGTCTCCGCCGGTTCCGTAGTTGACCTCTGTGCAAACCGTTGCGGGCGGCGGCGTCGGATTAGGAATGGAGTGGTAGCAACCGCTATATGCTGCGTCCACGTGTCCGACCCCCGCTGTGAGCGGAGAGCCAATGTCCAGTCCCTTGCCAGTGATTTCAGCACAGTTTGCTACGGGCTGATTGGCGGTCACGTGCGCGGCGTCGATCAAGCCGACGTCGGCGCAGGTTTTTTCGACGAAAGTACCGCCGTTGGGAGCGACTCCGTTGAACGTGAGGAATTTCGTTGCATTCGGCCCGCCCGCGAGCGCGCGGTATTCGGAGGTTTCGTAAAAGTTGCCGCCAACTCCCTGCCGGGCGTTGTTGCTGAGAGTCTCGTAGGAGAAAAACGCGAAAAGGCGATTCTTGAGAATCGGGCCGCCGGCGCTGCCGCCCCAGTCGTTGAAACGATTAGAGTCGCGGACGTTAGAGCCATTGTAGCCGTTGTATTTAGTAAAGGCATCCAAGCCCGGGCGATGCGCCTTGAAGTAAATACTGCCGTGATACTGGTTCGTCCCGTTCTGAGAAATGATCTGGACTTGGGCTCCACGATAACGGCCATTTTCCGCGTCATAGTTGTCCGTAAGGATTTTGACTTCCTTAATGGAGTCCTCGTTCGGCGTGATGACAGACGTGCCTCCCCATGTGACGCTCGTGGTTCCGACGCCGTCGATCTGATAGTTGTTCTCGCCCGTTCGTGCGCCGTTGGCCGTTATCTGGCCGCCATTTTCAATCTTGAACGCACCGTCAACTCCGCCAGTGCCGCCGACGGTGGTGGATGGCAAATTTTGCGTTCCGCCCGCTGGGCCTTGCGCGCCGTCTCCGAAAGCGCCAGGTGCCAGTTGCAAAAGTTGAAATGGATCGCGGCCGAATGACGGAAGGTTCTGAAGCTCGCGGGCATTCACCGTACCTTGAAGGTTGGACGTTTCGGTATCGATCAGCGGAGTGGAATCGCCGCTTACGGTGACGCTTTGTGTGATCTCCCCTACGTCCAGCTGGACATCCAAGGCATTCGCTTGTTCCGCGATGACCCCAACATTTTCGAGAACTTTTTTCTTGAAGCCTGCCTTCTCCACGGTCAGCGTGTACTGGCTGGGGGGAAGAGCATTGAAATTGTAAATTCCATCTTCATTTGTGGTAGCTGTCTGTGTCTGGTTCGTTTCCAGATTCTTTAGCGTGACCGATGCCCCGGAAACCGCAGCACCCTGGGGATCAGTTACCACCCCTTTGATCGAAGCGCGGTACTGGGCGTGAGCGGCGACCGCTAGGAACAGGGCGCAGATGGCAAACATGGTGGTGCGGACAAAAATTTTGGATCGATTCATGGATTATTCCTCCACCCCACGAAATTCTCGAAATGGCCCGGCACCCTTAACTAAATCGGTTAACTACCCCATTGGGCGGGGAGTATAGCCAGCCGAAATTTGAAAGTCAACCATTGTTCCTTCGGATGGAGGGTGGGAAGGTTCGCTGTCGACAGTTTACAGTCGACTGGCGCGGGGATGCGCTGTGCGCGTCTGCGCGGATGGATGGAGCGGACGAGGAGGACCGGCGTTAGCCTGGATGCGCGGCGCGGAAGGCTTGCAGGCAGCGCTCGGCGGTGTCTAATTCGGAGAAGCGGCTGCCTTCCTGCTCGATGAGGTAGTACTCGGCGCCGCCAACGCTTTCCGCGGCGGCGAAAATGGCTTTCCAATCGGCGATGCCTTCGCCAAACAAGACCGAGTAGCCCTTGGCGGCGTCCGGCGACCACTCTTTGAGGTGCAGCGAGCGGATGCGGCCGGGATTGGCGCGAATCCAGGCCACGGGGTCGGACCCCGCTTTGAGGCATGTGCCTATGTCAAGCTGGAGCATGATCGACGGCTTGGTGTTTTTCGCGAGAACCTCGATGGGCCGCTGATTCTCGATCGGAGTGAACTCGAGCTCGTGATTGTGGTAGCCGGCGTGCAGCCCGGATTTCTCCAATTGCTCATCGGCGGAGTTCAGCGCGTCGGCGACGGCTTTCCAGCCATCGAGACCGGGGCCGGGCTTGGACGACGCCATCACCATGTACTTGCAGCCGAGGATGAGGTTCTTGTCGCGAGCGCGCGCAAGGTTTTCCGCGTTCATGGAAGAGCTGTCGTTGTGCGTCGAAAAGCAGCGGATGCCGAGGTCGTCGAGCAGTTTGCGCATCTGCTTGGTTTCGTCCTCAGACCATTGGAAATAGGGCGCGTAAAACTCGACACATTGATAGCCCATCTTGGCCACGGCGCGCACGGTGGCTTGCGGGTCGCGCTGGAGTTCTTTGCGGACGGAGTAAAGCTCGAGGCCAACAGGAATGGAGGACAAGGCGGGCGATCGGAGCGCCCAAGGCAATGTTGCTGAGAAGGCGAGAAAAGTTCGGCGAGAGAGGATGTGCGGTGTCATGAGTGAATCCTAGGCCCAAAACTTCGCGGATACAATAAGGAAAGTTGCGTCAGGAAAGAAATTCAGTCGGTCGTCTGGGTCGCAGGTGGCGTTGCGCGGAGCGAAACAGATTGTAGTGGCGAATCACTTGCGGATTCGCGGTTTGCTCGACGGTGACCAAATTGTCGAGCGAAATCATCTTGCCGGTGTCCGAGCGCAAGTAGTATTCGCGGATGTCTTTGGGCTGCGGACGGAACTGGCTGTCCGCCTGGACATAGACGCGGTAAGAACGGTTGTTGAAATCGAAATCGTTCACGTACACCGAGCCCATGTACACCTGCAGCGCGTCGGTGATTTGGCTGATGGGCACTTGCAGGCTTTTTGTTTTTTCGCGGTCGATGTGGACGATGTATTGCGGATCGTTGGCCGTGAAGCTCGAAAAGAGTCGGGCGAGGTCCGTGCTCGTCCGCGCCGAAAACAAACAGAAGACCGATGCGTGTTGCCTGTAGTTGTTAGTCCGCGGTTGCGTGTCCCGGCACGGGTGCGCCGGCAGTCGGCCGCGAATGTCGCGCTCGGAAGAAGGCAAAGTGATCCAGGACCTTCTCCTGGAACTCTTCGAGGTAAAGATAGATGGCCGGAGTGATGAAAAGGGTGATGAACTGCGACACAATCAGCCCGCCGACCACGACGAGTCCCAGCGGCCGGCGTGAAGCGCCATCCGCCCCATACCCAAGGGCGATCGGCAGCGCGCCCATGAGCGCGGCCATGGTGGTCATCATGATGGGCCGAAAGCGCTCCATGCTGGCGTCGTGAATCGCCTGGTCGTCAGGGACCCCATGCTCGACACGCTGTTGCGCGAAGTCCACGATCATGATTCCGTTTTTCTTCACGATGCCCATTAGCATGAACATGCCGATAAATGCGTATAAGGAAGCCTCGGCGCCGAACAGCCACAGGGTCAAGAGCCCGCCTAAGAGCGCAACCGGCAACGAGGAGAGCACGGTAATCGGATGCAGGTAGCTCTCGTACAAAATGGCCAAAATCACGTACATGACAAAGACTGCGAGGAACATCAGGACGGTAAGGCTCGATACCGTGTCTCGGAACGTAAGCGCCTCGCCCCGGAACTCGCCGCGAATTCCTGGTGGCAAGACTTGCTTCGCAGCCTTCTCGACGAAATCAGTGGCCTTCCCGATGGAATAGCCTGGCTTCAGGTTGAAGAACAGTGTGGTGCTCGTGAATTGGTTGATGTGATTGACGGACTGCTGGCCCAAGACCGGATGCCAGGTCGCCAGGGCGTTGAGCGGAACCATGCGCGAGCCGTCGTCGCTCTTGATGTACAGCAGATGCAGATCCTGAGGCTCGGAACGCTGGTCGTCGGCAACCTCCAGGATCACCTGGTATTGGTCGGTGGGCTTCTTGATGAGATAGACGTAGTTCTGCGAG